>NZ_LS483254.1:993253-1324338 GCF_900465355.1 Candidatus Bipolaricaulis anaerobius
GTGGGGCAGGATCTTGACCCCCGTCACCCCGGCCCGTTGGACGAGGATCTGGTGGGGGGCGACGAGGAACACGTTGACCGCCTCCGTGGCGAGGATGTACTGGGCCGCGGCGTAGATGCGCTGTCGCTCGTCGGGGTCCGCCACCGCAATCCCCCTCCGGAGAAGCTCGTCGAGCTCCGGTGAGCTCCACCCCCGACGGAAGTAGTAGTCCGGCCGGTCCGGGCCGTACGCCCTCAGGATCGGCGCCGGGTCGAGCCGACCGATCTGGGCGACCACGGTGAGGTCGTAGTCGGCCTGCCCGTACACGCGGTCGAGCCACGTCCCCCAGTCTACGATCTGCAGCTCCAGCCGGATCCCCACCTCCCCAAGCTGGGCAGCGAGGAGCTCGCCCGTGCGGACGTGTTGTGGGTAGTTGCCGGGGAGGGTCAGGGTCGCCGAAAACCCGCGAGGGTACCCAGCGGCGGCGAGGAGGTCCCGCGCCGTGGCCGGATCGTAGGGATAGACCCAGGTCATGTCCGCGTAGTAGGGGACCGAAGGGGCGAGGTGGCTCCCCACCGGCGAGGCGAACCCATAGTAGACGAGGGAGATCAGCTGCTCCCGATCCACGGCGTGGGCGAGCGCCTGGCGCACGCGGAGGTCGGAGAACGGGGCGCGGGCGGTGTTCGTGGCGAGGATCTGCACGAGGTCCTGAGGCTGGGACACCACCCGCAGCTGCGGGTCCTGGGTCAGGGTGGCCGCGATCTCGGGGACGACCTCCGCCACGAGGTCCACATCCCCCGCCCGGAGCGCGGCGAGCTGGGCCGCCGGATCGGTGATGAACCGGAACGTCAGGGCCTCAAGGACGGGGAGCGCGGGGAGGTAGTAGTCGCTCCAGCGCACGAGGCGCAGGCTGTACCCCGGCCTCCACTCCTCGAACCGGAATGGCCCAGTCCCGACCGGGTTCCCGGCCAGATCCTCCCTCCCCGGAGGGACGATCACCGAGTCCCCGAGGGCGAGCACGGTGAGGAACGAAGCATCCGGGGCCCGGAGTTGGAAACGCACCGTCCGCCCATCGGGGGATTCGATCGCGTCCACCCCGGCAAAGTACTCGCGATGGGGGTGCCCGGTCTGGGGATCCATCGTCCGCAGGAAGCTCTTCCGTACAGCGTCCGCATCGCAGGGGGTCCCATCGTGGAACCTGATCCCCTCCCGGAGGTGGAACGTGTACACGAGGCCATCGGGGGAGATCTCCCACGCGGAAGCGATCTGCCCGTGGAGGTCCCCCGTCTCATCCACCTGCACGAGGTTCTCGTACAGGTTGTGGTGGAGGAGGAGCTTGATCACACCCGCCGAGTTCGTCGTGGGGTCCAGGCCGGGGGGCTCGGTGGACACGGCGATCACGAGTTCGGCCGCCGGGGCGGCGACCACCAAGGCCAACATCAGAAAAGCGAACATCACCTTCGACACGGAGTGTCACCTCCCGAAAGATTGGAGTGTCACCTCCGCGGGGAAGACTACCGAAGGGGCGGGGGCCCGTCAACGGGGGTTGCGGTCAGAGATGAGGCGCAGCCCGTCCAGGGTCAGCCAGGGATCGCTGACCACGATCTCGGGGATGAGGGGAGCGAGGAGCGGGGCCAGCTCCCCCGTCGCCACCCCCACTGCCCCCGTCCCCAGTTCATCCCCGATTCTTCCCACCAGGTGGCGCACCAGGCCCACGTGTCCAAGGACGACCCCCGCCTGCATGGCATGGACGGTGTTCTTGCCGAGGACGGATGACGGGGGGAGGAGGGAAGCACGCGGGAGCCCGGCCGTCCTCTCGGCAAGGGCCTCCGCCCCCGTGCCCAAGCCCGGGGCGATCGCGACCCCCACGAGCGCGCCCTGGGCGGAGACCGCAGTGAACGTGGTCGCGGCCCCGAACCCCACGACCACGCACGCCCCCCTCGCCATGGCATGGGCCGCAACCGCCCCCGCCACGAGGTCCGCCCCGACCTCGCTCGGGTGGTCCACGCGCAGGTCGAGTCCTGTCTTCACCCCCGGCCCGAGGACGAGCGGCCGGGAGCGAGACAGGCGCTCCACCACATCGCCGAACACCTCGGTGAGCGCCGGGACGACGCTTGCGAGCACCGCGCGCCGGGGCTCCGCCCCCAACCGGAGCTCCCGCAGCATCTTCCCGATCAGGAATGCGTACTCGTCCCCCGTCCGCCCGACCACGGTCTGCAGGCGCCACCGGGCCCGCCAGCTCTCACCATCGTGGACCCCGAGGGCGATCGTGCTGTTGTTGACCTCGACCGCGAGAAGCATGGGACGATTGTAGCAACGGGGGCAGGCGACGCTCAGCGGAGAGCCGGGTGCCCGCGATCCCGGCCCCTCATAGCCTCCTACGGGAACGCATGAGGGAGCGATGGATGGCGGTCGCAGACCGCTTGCCCGCCCCCATCGCCGAGATGACGGTCGCCGCGCCCGTCGCGATATCCCCCCCGGCGAACACGCCTCCCCGGCTGGTGGCCCCATCCTCGTCGGTCCAGATCGTTCCTCCCTCGGCCACGCGAAGGCCGGGCGTCGTCCGGGGGACGAGGGGATGGGGTTGGTTCCCGATGGCGACGATCACCGTGGCCACGGGGAGGACGAAGTTCGAGCCGGGCACGGGCACCGGCCGGCGGCGGCCGGACCCGTCCGGTTCCCCAAGCTCCATCCGCAGGCACTCCACCCCCTCGACCCGACCACCCTCCCCCAGGAACCGCACTGGGTTCACGAGGACGTGGAGCTCGACCCCTTCCTCCTTGGCGTGGTGGACCTCCTCGACCCGGGCCGGCATCTCCGCCTCGGTCCGGCGGTAGAGGATCATCACCCGCTCGGCCCCGAGGCGGAGCGCGGTGCGGGCGGCGTCCATCGCCACATTTCCCCCCCCGACGACGGCCACCGTCTTCCCGACCTTGACCGGGGTGTCGTACTCCGGGAAGAGGTAGGCGCGCATGAGGTTGACGCGGGTGAGGAACTCGTTTGCGGAGTAGATCCCGGTGAAGTTCTCCCCGGGGACGCCGAGGAACTGGGGGAGGCCAGCCCCCGTGCCGATGAACACCGCCTCGTATCCGTCGGTGAACAGGTCATCCACCGTGAGGGTCCGGCCGACCACGGCATTCACCTCGATCGCCACCCCCATCTTCCGCAGGTTCGCGATCTCCCCCTGCACGATGCGCTTAGGAAGGCGGAACTCGGGGATCCCGTACATCAGCACGCCCCCCGGCTCGTGCAGCGCCTCGAACACGGTCACGGCATGCCCCCCGCGCCGCAGGTCGGCCGCGCAGGTGAGGCCAGCCGGGCCTGATCCGACCACCGCGATCCGAACCCCTGTCGGGGGCGCCACTTCCGGGACCTGCACCCCGTGCTGGGACTCCCAGTCCGCGGCGAACCGCTCCAGGCGACCGATCGCCACGGGCTCGAACCTCCGCCCGAGCGTGCAGGGAGCCTGGCACTGCACCTCCTGGGGGCACACCCGGCCGCACACCGCGGGGAGGTTGTTCGTCTGCTTGATCGTGGTGATCGCGGCCCGGAAGTCCCCCTCCCGGATCTCGCGGATGAACTTGGGGATGTGGATGTTGACGGGGCACCCGTTCATACACGGCGCGTCCCGGCACTGCAGGCAGCGTGCTGCCTCCTCCTGTGCCTCGTCGGGGGTGTACCCGGCGGGGACTTCGTCGAACGTGCGGGTGCGGGCCTGGGGGTCCCGCTCGCGCATCGGAACCTGGGTCGGGCGGATCACGAGCGCCCCCCCTGCGCCGCGACGTAGCGCTCCAGGGCGTACCTCTCCTCATACGTGAACGTCCCCAGCCGGGAAAGGAGGAGGTCCCAGTTCACAAGGTCCCCCGGGAACTCCGGGCCGTCCACGCACGTGAACCGTGTCTCCCCTCCGACCTCAACCCGACAGGCCCCGCACATCCCCGTGCCATCGAGCATGATCGCGTTGAGGGAGACGGTCGCGGGCACCCCGAACTCCTGGCAGGTCCTGGCGCAGAACTTCATCATGATCGCGGGGCCGATCGCCCACACGTGCGCGACCTTTCGCGTGGCGAGCACCTCCTGGAGGGGGGTCGTGACCACCCCCTTCACCCCCTGGCTCCCGTCGTCGGTGGCGATGTGGAGCTCGGAGGAGACCTCGGCAATGCGGTCCAGCCACAGCAAGAGGCCCTTCGTGCGCGCCCCCACAACCGCGATCACCTCGTTCCCCTCCGCGCGGAGCGCCCGGGCGATGGGATAGATGGGGGCGATCCCCACGCCTCCCCCCACGCAGACCACGGTCCCGTAGCGCCGGATCGTAGAGGGAGATCCGAGCGGGCCGACCACGTCGCGGATCGTGTCCCCGATGCCGAACCTCTCCCCGAGCTCCCGCGTGCTCTTCCCCACCATCTGCACCACCAGCGTGATCGTCCCCCGCCCGGGGTCCCAGTCCGCAAGCGTGAGGGGGATCCGCTCCCCCCGCTCATGGAGGCGCACCACCGCGAACTGGCCCGCCCGGGCCCGGGCGGCGATGCGCGGGGCCTCCACCACGAGCTCCACGACGTTCGGGCCCAGGGGTCGCTTCGCAAGGATCATGTTCATCATCGTTCACCTTCCCGGCGTTGATCCCTGATTATGACCCGCATCGCCCCATCGGGGGGGGCGCTGCCTGGACGCGCCACCTCTGTTCCGATGGCCAAAACGGGCCAAAACCGCCATGGGGATAAGACTTTTCCCCCCTTCACAGCGAGGCCATTTCGTGCTATAGTCCCTCCTAGACGTGAGAGGATCGTTTCATCCCCCCGTTTTCGCACGCACACCTGTGCACAATGGAGGCTCAAGGAGTGACCCGATGGAAGTGGTGAGGTTTGGCAACGAAGTGACCGAAGACCAGGATGCCGCCGAAGAGGAAGTCACGTGGTGGGACACCGAACGGGAAAGCCGGCGTAGCCCGGAGAACCCGATTCGGACCTACTTTGATGAGATCTCGCGCGTCCCCCTCCTCACAAAGGAAGAGGAGGTGGCCCTCGCCCAGCGCGTCGAGGCGGGGGATAAGGAAGCCAAGGAAAAGCTCGCCGAGGCCAACCTGCGCCTGGTGGTGTCGATCGCCAAGAAGTACCGCGGGTGCGGACTCCCGTTCTTGGACCTGATCCAGGAGGGGAACCTCGGCCTCATGAAGGCGGTCGAGAAGTTCGACTGGCGCAAGGGGTACAAGTTCTCCACCTACGCCACGTGGTGGATCCGTCAAGCGATCCTGCGCGCGATCACGAACCGCTCGCGCACGATCCGCGTCCCGACGCACATCAACGAGCTGATCCGCAAGATCCACCAGGCGGAGCGGGACCACCTCAAGGAGCACGGGATCGGGCCGAGCCTGGAGGAGCTCGCCGAGGGGCTGGATACGACGGTGGACAACATCGTCAAGGCGAAGAAGACCTCCCAGTACACGGCGTCGCTCGATACCCCGATCGGGTACGACGACGAAGGAGCGGTCCTGGGCGACTTCATCGAGGATGAGGGCGCGGTCTCCCCGACCCGCGAGACGTTCAAGGAGCTCCTCCAGCACGAGCTTCAGAAGGCCCTCAAGGAGCGCCTGACCCCCCGCGAGCGGCGGGTGATCGAGCTCCGCTATGGGCTCGATGGGAACCCGCCCAAGACCCTCGACGACGTGGGAGATATCTTCGGGATCTCCCGCGAGCGGGTCCGCCAAATCCAGAAGGAAGGCCTGGAGAAACTGCGGGACTCCTCGGTGCTGCGGAAGCTCGAACAGTTCAGGCAGATCCTCGAGGAGAGCTGAGCTAGCTCTTCCGCTTCTTCGCAGGGCCCTGTTTCGGCCTCGTCGCGGCCGGGGCGGAGTCCTCGTGGGTAGGGCAAAGAGCGTTCGAGCAGCGCACGCCCCGCCGCGGGTCCTCATAGATCACGCCCCCCCCGCACGTCGGGCAGGCTCCGATCGGACGCCCGGCAACGAGGAACCGGCAGTCCGGGTAGCGGGAGCAGGCGTAGAAGGTGCCGTAGCGCTTCCCGAACCGCTCCACGAGCTCCCCCTCTCCACAGCGGGGGCAGGTGACCCCGGTCGGGACGGGGGACGTGGTCCGGCAGCTCGGGCAGGAGAGGTACCGCCCGTAGCGGCCGTGTCGGACGACCATCGGCGTCCCACACTTCGGACAGGGGGTGGCGGGAGCGGACTCGGCCGCGGACAGGCCCGCCGCGAGTTCAACGCGATCCGACGTGTAGCGGAAGGGGACGTTGGGGGGGAGGGCCTTCGTGGTCCGGCACTCCGGGTACCGGGAGCACCCGAGGTACAGGTTCCCCCGCCACACGCGGACCTCCATCGGCGCCCCGCAGGATGGACAAGCCACATCGCTCAGGGCGCGGAACGGCTTTCCTCCCTTCGAGAGCGCCTCCTCCACCGTGTGCAGTCGGGGCGAAAACCAGCGGTAGAACGAACGGAGGAGCTCGCCCCGCCCGAGGTCGCCTTCCTGGATTCGGTCGAGATCGGACTCCATCCGGGCGGTGAACGCTTCCTCCACCGTCTCCGGGAAGTACAGGCGCAGAAGATCGGTCACGAGGTGCCCGAGGAGGGTCGGTCGAAGCGAGCTCCCTTCGCGCACCACGTACCCGCGGTCCTGGATGACGGACACGATCTGGGCGTAGGTGCTGGGGCGCCCGATCCCCTCCTGCTCGAGCTTGCGCACGATCCCCGCCTCGGTGAACCGCTTCGGGGGCTCGGTCGTGCGCTCCTCGACCTCGATCTCCGGGCGCGGGAGCTCCAGGCCGGGCGTAAGCCCGTCGGGGAGGGAGGCCTCCTCATCCTCGAGCGGGGCCACAGGGAGCACGGAGGTGAACCCCGGGGAGATCATCCGCGACGAGGAGGCGCGAAACGTCCGGTCGCCGGCACGGATCGTGACCTTCCGGCGAACCCAGATCCCGTCTGCCATCTGGCTTGCGACGAACCGTCGCCAGATGAGGTCGTAGAGCTTGCGCTGGTCCGGGGCAAGGTGGGGCGCCACCTCGTCCGGCGTGCGGGTGACCTGGGTGGGGCGGATCGCCTCATGGGCATCCTGGGCCCGCCTCTTGTTCCGGAAGTGGCGGGGCTTCGGGGACAGCGCCTTGGCCCCGAACTCCGACTTCACGAACGCCCGCGCGGCGGCGATGGCCGAGTCCGCCACGCGCACGGAATCCGTGCGCATGTAGGTGATAAGGCCCACCATCTCCCCACCGATTGCCACCCCCTCGTACAGGCTCTGGGCGATCTGCATCGTGCGTTTGGGGGAGAACCCAAGCTCGCTCGACGCCGCCTGCTGAAGGGTGGAGGTGATGAACGGCGGCGATGGCCGACGGAGGACCTCCTCCTCCTCAACCGCCTCCACCATGAACCGCGCCCGGGCGAGATCCTGGGTCAGGGCCGCGACTTCGTCCGGGGCGGTGAGCCGGCCGTCGAGGCGCGCCGCGAACGGGGGCTCTGATGGGAACAGGGCAGCCACTTCCCAGTACGGTTCCGGGACGAAGCTCTGGATCTCCAGCTCCCGATCGCAGATGAACCGCAGGGCGACGGACTGCACGCGGCCCGCCGACAGGCCTTCGAACCGCCGGCCCGCCAGCACCCGCGACAGCAAGGGGCTGATCTGGTATCCAACGAGTCGGTCCAAGATCCGGCGCGCTCGTTGGGCCTCCACCTTGGCGAGGTCGATCGGCCCGGGGTGAAGGAGGGCCTCCCGCACCGCCTGGGGGGTGATCTCGTGCAGGAGGACCCGCACGTACCTGCCCCCATCGCCGAGGAGCTCCATCAGGTCGTAGGCGATCGCCTCGCCTTCCCGATCGGGGTCGGTGGCGAGGTAGACCCGGGACGCATCCTCGGTCTTCTTGCGCAGCTCGGCAAGGAGCTTGCGGTCCCGCACGACCCACTTTGGGGTGAAGTCGTCGTTCAGTTCAACGCCGAGCTCATCCTCGGGGAGATCGCGGACGTGTCCCTTGGAGGAGAGGACGACGAATTCATTGCCGAGGAAGGAGGCGAGGGTGCGGGCCTTCGTCGGTGACTCGACGATCACAACATCCTTGGGCATGGTTTCAGGCGCGCATTATCAGGGGGGAGGTCGTGGGGCGCAAGGGACCGAAGAGCCGAGCCCCGGCCACGAGGCCGGGGCTCGGCATCGGTTGCCCGTTGACCTAGTACTCGGGCGGAGGCGTGGGCATCGCTTCCTTCTTCTCCTCCTTGATCTCCGCCACCAGCGCCTCCGTCGTAAGGAGCATCCCCGCGATCGAAGCCGCGTTCTGGAGAGCAGTCCGCGTGACCTTGGTCGGATCGATGATCCCGGCCTCGAACATGTCGCGGAACTCCTCGGTCTCGACGTCGAACCCGATCACGTTCTTCTCCTTCTTCAGCTGTTCGACGATCACCGCTCCCTCGAACCCGGCGTTCTCCGCCAGTTGCCGGGCGGGGAGCTCAACCGCCCTCCGCAAGAGCTGAACGCCGACCTTCTCGTCGCCTTCGAGCTCCTTCTCGAGCTTCTCGAGCGCCTTGAGGGTCCGCAGGAGGGCCACCCCGCCGCCGGGGAGGATCCCCTCGTCCACCGCGGCCTTCGTCGCCTCGAGGGCGTCCTCCATGCGGTGCTTCTTCTCCTCGAGCTCGGTCTCCGTGGCCGCCCCGACCTTGATCACCGCCACTCCACCCGCGAGCTTGGCCTTCCGCTCCTCGAGCTTCTCCCGGTCGTAGTCGGAGTCGGTGCCCTTGATCTGCTCTTCGATCTGCTCGATGCGGGCCTTGATCGCCTCGGGGTTCCCCTTGCCCCCGATGATCGTCGTGTCCTCGTGATCCACGCGGACCCGCTCCGCCCGGCCGAGCATGTCGAGGGTGGTGTTCTTGATCTCCATCCCCGCGTCCTCGGCCACCACGACGCCGCCGGTGAGGATCGCGATGTCTTCAAGCATCGCCTTCCGCCGGTCCCCGAACCCGGGGGCCTTCACCGCGCAGGAGAGGAGCGTGCCCTTGAGCTTGTTGAGGACGAGGGTGGATAGCGCCTCGCCAGTCACGTCCTTGGCGATGATGAGGAGAGGCTTCCCGGTCTGGGCCACCTTCTCCAAGAGGGGGATCATCTCCATCGCGTTCTTCAGCTCACGATCCGTGACGAGGATGTAGGGGTTCTCGAGCTCGACCTCCATCTTCTTGGGGTTGGTGACGAAGTAGGGGGAGATGTACTCTCGGTCGAACTGCATCCCCTCCACGACCTCATAGTAGGTCTCGATCGTGTCCGAGTCCTCAACGGTGATGACCCCGGCCTCGCCCACCTCCTCCATTGCGTCGGCGATGACGCGGCCGATCTCCGGGTCGTGGGCGGTGATCGAGGCGACCTGGGCCGTCTCCGCCTTGGTGGAGAGCTTGCGCGACATCTTCGTCAGCTCCTCCACCACCACCTTCACCCCCTTCTCCATCCCCCGCTTGAGGGCCATCGGGTTCGCGCCCGCGGCGACCATCTTGAACCCCTCCTTGAGGAGGGCATGGGCGAGGACCGTGGCGGTGGTCGTCCCGTCGCCGGCGACGTCGTTCGTCTTGGAGGCGACCTCCTTCACGAGCTGGGCCCCCATGTTCTCGAACGGATCCTGGTACTCCTGCTCCTCAGCGATCGTGACGCCATCGTCCACGATGTCGGGGGACCCGAACTTCTTCTCGATCCCAACGTGGCGCCCGCGGGGACCGAGGGTGACGCGCACCACGCTCGCGAGCTTTTCGACCCCCGAGAGCAACTTGCGACGCGCTTCTTCTCCGAATAGGACTTCTTTCGCTGCCATGGTTCCCTCCTAGCCTTCCACGATCGCGAGGACGTCCGTGGTCTTGACGAGCAAGTGCTTCTCCTCGCCGATGCGGATCTCCGTGCCGGAGTACGCGGAGATCAGTACCGTGTCCCCGACCTTCATCTCGAACTTCTCGCCGGTCCCGAGGGCGACCACTTCGCCCTTGACCGCCTTCTCATCCTTCACCGATTCGGGAAGGACGATCCCGCCCGCCGTACGGCGCTCTTCCTCCTCGATCTTCTTGACGAGGATCCGATTCCCCAAAGGCTTTACCTTCATCGGCACCTCCTTGGTGTGAGTTTAGCACTCCTGGGGTACGGCTGCTAACCGGTGGCATTGTACCGGCCCCCTCTACGGCGTCAAGGTTGAGGCGCGCGGGGGGGGCGCCGGACGATCCTGACCGCTCCGGTTGGTCCCGAGCGGACGGCCCCGTTGCCATCGGGCCCGGAGCGCGACTACAATGAGCACCGACAATGGCCAACCGCATCACCGCCCCCGAGCGCCAGGAGGGCGACCTCACCGGTCGCACCCTGCGGCCCCAATCCCTGGCCGAGTTCGTGGGGCAGAACGCGATCCGGGAGCGGTTGCAGGTGTACATCCAGGCGGCCAGGGCGCGGGGGGAGCCGCTCGACCACGTGCTCCTCCTCTCGCCGCCGGGGCTGGGCAAGACGACGCTCGCCTACATCATCGCCCGGGAGATGGGGAGCGAGATCAAGGTCTCCTCCGGGCCGGCGATCGAACGGCCGGGCGACCTCGCCGCGATCCTCACCCACCTTGCCCCAGGGGACGTGCTGTTCTTGGACGAGATCCACCGCCTGCGGCCCCCCGTAGAAGAGGTCCTCTACCCGGCGATGGAGGACTACAAGCTCGACATCGTGGTCGGAGAGGGCCCCCACGCCCGCTCGATCCGGCTCGACCTGGCGCCGTTCACGTTGGTGGGGGCCACGACGCGGGAGGGCCTCCTCACCACTCCGCTACGGGACCGGTTCGAGGTCGTGTTCCGCCTCGACTTCTACGCCCCGGAGGAGCTGGCGGAGATCCTCGCCCGTGCTGCGCCCCGCATCGGGTGCGAGGTGGACCGCGATGCGGCCAGGGAGCTGGCGCTGCGGGCGCGGGGGACGCCGCGGATCGCGATCCGGCTCCTCCGCCGGGCGCGCGACGTGGCCCAGGTGACCGGCACGAGCCGGATCACCGCCGCCGCGGCCCGGGAGACCCTGACCATGCTCGGGATCGACGAGCTGGGGCTTGACACGTTGGACCGTCGGATCCTCACCATCCTCGTGGACCGCTTCGATGGGGGACCGGTGGGGTTGGACACGCTCGCCGCCGCGCTGGGGGAAGATCCGGATACGATCGCTGACCTCTACGAGCCTTTCCTGATCGCGCTCGGGTTCATCCGCCGCACCCCCCAGGGGCGGGTGGCGAGCGAACGGGCCTACGCCCACCTCGGGCGGACGCCGACCCGTCTCCTCTAGGGCCGGCGGAGGAACGCCCGCGCTCCGGAGAGGAACTCCCCCACCACCCCGATGAACCGGCGCCAGTCGATGATCAACGCCACGGTGGTCCAGATGAGGCCAGCGTAGACAACGACTGGGTCGTGCCACAGGCCGACGACGAACGGCAGGAACACCCAAGGGCAGGCCAGGATCATCGTCACGGACTTGAAGCGGGGGAACTCCCCCGACCACTTGAGGACCGCGAGCGAGATCGCAGCCCCCACGAGGAGGTACAGCACCGCCGGGAGCGGGGGGACGAAGCCCGTCAGGATGAGGTAGATGGCCGAGGAGAGGACCATCAGCATGTCGATGTGGAACTCGTGCTCGCCGATCCACGTCGGGTCCTTCTCCCAGCGGCGGGCGAGCCGCCCGTCGGCCATGTCCGTCGTCCACCCGAGGAGGAGGAGGAAGGCCACCGTCCGCAAGGCAGATGGCCCGACGGGCACGAGGCCGAGGATCGCCACCGCCGCCAGCGCGCGCGCCGCCGTCAGCCAATCCGGGATCCACTTCTTCTTGGCCATACCACCCGCACAAGTATAACCCATCGTTCCACGCGGGGCGGACGGTTGGGATCCTAGTCCCCGAGGCGCAACCCTTCATCGAGGGGGGAGAAGCGGACCTTGGCCTGGGCGAACGCCGGCACCTCAAGCGAGAGGCGGATCCCACCCAAATGGGCGGCCAAGCCGAGGCGTAGGCAGCCCGCGATCGAACGAACGATCCCCCCCTCGAGCTGCACGAGGCTCCCGGTCCGGAAGTCGTACTCGATCGCCCCGGAAACGAACCAGTCCGGGGTGAGCGCCCACTCCACGCCTGCCGCCATCCGGCTGAGGGCCACCGGGGCCATCCCCAGGCGGGCCGCCGCGAACCAGGAGATGGACCCATCGGACCACGACGCCCTCGCGACCGTATCCTCCCACGCGCCGTCGCCCTTCGTCCCGCCCGTCACCGCGAGGCGGGCCGGCCCGTTCTGCACCGCAAGCGACCACCTCGCCCGGGCTAAGGCGAGGGGAAAGGTGAAGGAGAGGTCAGACGAGAACCCTGCTCCGGCCACGCTCCACCTGAGGGGGAGCGGGGCGGCCGCGGCGAGGTCCCATCCCCACGTCAGCCGCTCCTGCCACCCACCCAGCTGGGCCGAGAACCCGATCGAGAGCTGGTTCACCGGCGGCTCGGCGTCGAACGCAAACGGCGACCGGCCGATCACGCCCCGCCCGAGGTAGGAGAGGGAGAACGGCCCCCAGGAAAGGCTGGGGCCGATCTCCCCCGTCACGCGTTCCCCGGTCGCGTAGTGGGCGAACGATGCCTGCCACGGCAGGGAGACGGAGAAGGGGCCGACCCCTCGCTTTCCCGTCCAGGAGAGGCGGAGGGCCTGCCGCCACCCGGAGACCTCCTCCTCGCGGAATACGCCGCCGGAGAGGTGAAGGGAGAGGTCCCCCCCGAGCCAGTCCCTCTCCGTCCGCGCGACGGTGATCTCCGGGGCGCGTTCGTAGCGGGTGTCCTCCCTCTCCACCCACCCCCAAGTCGCGGCCCACTTCCACCCCTGCCAGTCCCCGGAGAGGTCCGCCTGGCGTGTGGTCGAAGTGAGGTGGAGCGCGCCCGTCCAAGGGGCGTCACCTCTCCCTCCCGAGAACTCGAGAGCGAAGGAGGACGGCGTCAAGGCGAGCGACCCGTTCTCCCACAGCGCCCGGAGCGACGGATCAGCACGGCCCGTCCCGGGGTACCAGGTGATGCCGACCGCCCCGACCAATCCCTCCCCGAACGCCCACGGGATCGCCCACCGCAGGAAGAGATCCCCCCTCGTCCACCCGACCTCCGGGAACAGGGGGAACCCCTCCTCGCCCAGGCGGGCGGCATAGAACGGGAGCCAACCCACCGGGATCCCGAACGAGGTCACGACGATGGACCGCGCATACAGCCACTGCTCGGGCACGAGCTCGAACTGGGAAGCCTCCACGATGTAGGGGGCAGCGGAGAAGCAGGGGCAGGTTGTGAACCGGACGCCGTGGGCCTCCACCCGAACGAGCTCGCCTGAGGTGAACTGGGCCTCGCCCTGCTCCCCGAAGAAGAGAAGCGTCTCCTCCTTCTCCGGGCCGCGGAACGACGAGGCGCCGCTGAACCCGCTCGCCGTGACGGAGGACAGCTCACCCGCGGGGCTGAGCTGGGCCACGAGGTGGGACGCGCGCAGGTCCCCATCGGGGGTGAGGAGGAGGGCGCCCTCGGCCACGACGGACCAACCCTCCGCCTCCTCGCGGGCGCGAAGGGCTTCCGCCTCCAGCACATACACGTCGAACTCCGCCCGAACCCCGCGGCCCTCCAGGGCGGTTGCCCCGTCGGTCACGATGAGTTCGTCCGCACGGAGGGACGAAAACGGTGGCCCCGCCGCTCCCGAGAAGTCACCCACCAGGAGCAAGAAGAGGAACGGAAGGAGCCCGCGCAGCCGTAGACGGTCGGAGGTCACCAAGAGGAGGAGCCCCAGCAGGCCGAACACAAGGTGGGGGATCCACGCCCCAAGGGAGGGGGGGATGACGCCCCGTTGGGCGAGGGTCCGGGCCCACACGAACATGCCCTGCGCCGCCGCGGCGAGGAGGAACCCCGCGATCGCCCCCGCCGCCCGCCCGCGGCGGCCGAGCAACAGCCCAAGCGGCGCCCCGAACAGCACGAACACGAACGCGGCCACCGCCACCGCGATCTTCGAGTGGTACTCCACCACGAACGACCGCGGGTCGAGCCCCGACCGGCGGAGGAGGTCAATCCGCTCCGCAAGCTCGCGCAGCGACATCTCGGCCGCGGTCTTCCCCCCGAGCACCGCCCGCCGCAGGTCCTCCTCCACCTCAAGGGTCAACCGCTCGAACCGCACGAGCTCGGTGAGGCCCCCATCGGGGGCGAACCGCAGCACCCGCCCGGTGGTGAGCTCGAGCGTCCCCCTTTCGAACCGCCCTTCCTGGGCGGTGATCACCGTGGGGAACCGCCCTTCCACGGGGTAGATCCGCCCGGTGAGGTCGTAGATGAGGATCCCCGTGAGCCGCTCGCCCTCGCTCCGCTCCACGTAGTACGTCTCCCCGTACAGCCCGCGGAAGAACACGGCCTCCTGGACTTGGGGGGCCGCCCCCCGGTAGAGGAGGGCGAGGAGCTCTTGACGGTAGGCAGCCTCCGCCGGGGGGACTGCAAACTCCCCGAGGGAGAACGAGACCGCGCTGGCAACGGCCCCAAACGCAAGGAAGGGCACCGTGAGGCGCCGCAGGGAGTACCCGAGGGCCTGGAACGCGAGGAGCTCCCGATCCGCGGCGAGGCGCCCCAGGGCGAGGAACGTGGCGAGGAGCGCCGCAGCGGGGATGGCGTAGGTGAACAGGGTCGGCAGCTTGAACGCCACCAGCCGGAGGAGCTCAGCGGCCCCGGCGCCGTGGGCGAACACGGTATCGGAGAGGGAGATCACGAGTTGAAGCCCAATGAAGACCAGAAACGCAAGGATCGCCACGAAGAACGGCGGCACGATCTCCCGGGCGAGGTAGCGATCCACCCTCCACTTCACGCTCGATCATACCGGGCCGGGTTCGGGCCGACTACGTCTGGACGGTGTGGGTCGCTCGGGCGCGAAGCCGGCGGTCAGCCCGCGGGCCGCGATCGCACAGGAGTGCGCCCGGGCAAGGTGAGCTCGTCGCCGATGCGGCCCAATGCCTCCCGGGCGAGCGGCGCCCGCTCGGGATCGTCCAGCCACCGCCTCAGTTCGGTCCCCACCGCATCCGGGCACGTCGCGGCCAGCCGCACGAGGGCGCGCGCCACCGCCGCGCGCACGTAGCGCCGCCCATCGAGGGCCACCCGCCGCAGCACGATGAGCGCCTTCCGGGCAACGGCCTGGGGAGCCTGCCCAAGCACGGTGGCCACGTGCCACAGCACCTGTTCGTCGTGGGAGGCGGACCACAGGGTCAACTGCTCGAACAGGTCGTCGGGGTAGGAGGGGAAGAACGCGCGGGCGAGGACCCCTTCGACCGCGCTGCGCACCTCGGGGGCCCGATCGTGGAGGAGGGGGTCGAGGAGGCGAAGGAGGGGCTCGACCCGGTCCATCCCCAGGGGATGGACCGCCATGCCGGACACGAGGACCGCCGCCCGGCGCACGAGGGGATTCGCGTCCGTTCGCCAGGCACCGAGGAGGGGATAGGCTTCGTTGAAGTGGCAGTGGAGGATCTCCCCCGCGGCCCGAACGGCCGCGTCGCGGGTGTAGCGGTCGTCATCGGCAGCCAGCTCCCGTAAGCGGAGCAGGGCGTCCGCGGGATGGGGGGAGCGGCCGAGGAGCGTCGCCGCAAGCCGCCGGCCCTCCACAGAGCCGGGGACGAGCCGGGCAACCCACTCGAGCACGTCCTCCTGGGAAAGCTCCACCAGAACACGATCACGCGATGCCCCCCCTCGTCGCCACGCCTCCAGGACCTGCTCGTGCGTCATGGGGGGAGCATAGCAACGGGATCCACATCCCGTCAAATCGGCTACCGCGAGGCGTCGGGCGGCCCTCTGGCGCCCCTCCCCCCTCGGATGGGGTAGGATCGTAGCTGTGACCAACGCACTGTGGCCGAAAGCGTACCGAATCAAGGTTGTCGAACCGATCCGCCTCCCAGAGCGGGAGGAGCGGGAGAAGCTCCTCCGCGAGGCAGGGTACAACGTGTTCAACCTCGCAAGCGACGATGTGTATGTGGACCTCCTCACCGACTCCGGCACGGGGGCGATGTCCCAGGCCCAGTGGGCGGCCCTCATGGAGGGGGATGAGTCCTACGCGGGGAGCCGCTCGTTCGCCCGGTTCCGGGAGGTGGTCCAGGGCATCACGGGGTTCCCCTATGTCCTGCCCACCCACCAGGGACGAGGGGCGGAGCACGTGCTCTTCTCCACCCTCCTCCAGCCAGGGGACGTGGTGCCCTCGAACGCCCACTTCGACACGACGCGGGCGCACATCCTCGCCAGCGGGGGCAAGCCGGTGGACCTCCCGATCCCGGACGCCCTCGATCCCGACCTCGACCGGCCGTTCAAGGGGGACATCGACCTCGCGGCGCTGGAGGCGCTGCTCCGCAACCCGCCAGGGCGGATCCCGGTGGTGATGCTCACCGTCACCAACAACACGAGCGCCGGGCAGCCGGTGTCGCTGCAGAATGTCCGCGCCGCATCCGCCCTCGCCCGGGCGTACGGCGTCCCTCTATTCCTCGACGCGTGCCGCTACGCGGAGAACTGCTTCTTCGTGCGGGAGCGGGAGCGGGGCTATGGGAGCGCCGAGCCGCGGGAGATCGCAGCGGAGCTCTTCTCCCTCGCCGACGGGTGCACGATGTCGGCGAAGAAGGACGGCCTGGGGAACATCGGGGGGTTCCTCGCGATGCGGGACCGCCTCCTCTACGGGCGGTGCCGGGAGAAGCTGATCCTCGTCGAGGGGTTCTCCACCTACGGCGGCCTCGCCGGCCGCGACCTCGCCGCGATCGCCGTCGGCCTCGACGAGGCCCTCGACCTCGGCTACCTCCGGGATCGGATCGGCCAGGTGCGGTGGCTGGGGGAGCGCCTGCGGGAGGAGGGGATCCCCGTGTACTGGCCGCCCGGTGGGCACGCCGTGTACGTGAACGCGGAGCGGCTCCTCCCCCACATCCCCCGGGATGCGTTCCCTGGCCAGGCCTTGGTGGGCGCGATCTATGTCGAGGGCGGGGTGCGTGCGGTCGAGGTGGGGTCAGCGATGATGGGTCCCGAGGCGCGGCTGGAACTCGTGCGGTTGGCGATCCCCCGCCGCACCTATACCCAGGAACACCTCGCAGCAGTGGTGGAGGCGCTGGGCCGTGTCCGGGATAAGGCAGATACGGTCCCGGGCCTGCGGCTGGTGGAGGGGGAAGGCCCGCTGCGCCACTTCGTGGCCCGGTTCGAACCGATCGCGTAGACCGGGAAGGGGGAGCCAGGGCGCCGAACCCGCGACCTACCGGGTCACTCGCCGAGCTTCCAGAGGGGGATGCGCGGGTCGTCCGCAGCGAGGGGGACAAGAGATAGGTCCCGGACTTCATCCCCCCGGGACGCCCGGACGGCCACTGGCTCGTCGGGGCGGGCGTCGCTGTACCGGGCGGCGAGGCGGGCCGCGAGCCCCAGCTCAGCGTCGGTGGGCTCCCCCTCCACGAGGGCGACGGGCCCGGGGACGCGCGGGAAGGAGAGGACCCACCGCCCGGGGGCGAACCCAGCGAGCACCGCGTTCTCCCGTTCGTTCCTCCCCACGATCACCTTGACGGTGGGAGAGACCCGGAAGTGGCGGCCGAACCGGAGGAGGGCGAACTCCTCACGCGTCAGGTTGTCGCGGCCGCGGACGGCGAACGCGTCCCGCAGGCGGACGGCGTACGTGCGGGTGAGGAGGAGGCAACATCCTCCCGACGGTTGGACGAACTCGGTGAGCCCCCAGTCGCGGGCGAGCGCGAGCTGCCGCTTGCGGGACCGACCTTGGATGTCGAGCCAGTCCTCCCGTCGCACCCACCCCTCCCGTTCGGGGGAGGTGGCGGGGAGGAGGCGACCGGACAGGGGGCGGACGAGCCTGTCCCCGACGCCCGATTCGCGGGCCACGAGGTCGAGCGCCCGGCGGTGCTGGGACATCGGGCGCTGCCCGAGGACCTCCCCCGTGACCACAAAGTCCGCTCCCTCCTCCTCCATCACCCTCCCCGCCGTGCGCACCATGAGGATCCGGCAGTCCAGGCACGGGTTCATCCCCGATCCATATCCGAACTTCGGATCCCGGACGACGGCGAGGAACTCCTCCCCCACATCGAGGAGCCGGAGGGGGATCCCCAGCCGCTGGGCAAGGGCGAGGGCCGTATCACACCGTCCCTCCCCGACACAGAACCCGGTGGCGAGGTTGACCCCCACCACGTCGAACCCCAGGCGGAGGGTGAGTGCGCACGCCAACGCCGAATCGAGCCCCCCCGACAGGAGGGCGACCGCCTTCTTGGCCATGGGCCTATCATAGGGGGAGGAGCCGCCTCCCCTCCACAAGATCTCCACAATCGGTACATCGGTCGTACAATGCGATGCGGGTAAGTTCAGGCCGGAGGTGGATGCATATGAAGAAATCGTGGCGCGTGTCGGCGCTGGCCCTCCTGATCGGGCTAGCGGTGGTGGTACCGTCGGTCCAGTTCATCCTCGGGGGCGGGGACACCGGGGTGGCGACCGCTCAGCTCGCCCCCCTCGTCCACGCCCAGACTGTACAGGAAGAGATCGCGGCATCGGGACAAGCCGCGGTCAAGGCGGCGATCAACGCGGTCGCCCCGGGCGTGGTCAAGGTCGAGGTGGTGAAGAAGTCGGCCAGTCTGTGGGACACGTTCCTCGATGATCCCTTCCTGCGCCGGTTCTTCGACCTCTCGCCGCTCGAGGAACAGGAGGTGACCTCGGTCGGGTCGGGGTTCGTCGTCGAGTACGGCGGCGTGAGGTACGTGCTCACCAATGCCCACGTGGTGGAGGGTGCGGTCTCGATCCGCGTCACCGCGAAGACGGGGAAAGAGCTCGCGGCTGAGGTGGTGGGCACGGACGCCCTCCTCGACCTCGCCGTGCTCGCGATTGAGGACTCGTTGGATATCCCGGCGGTGAGCCTCGGGGACTCCGACCTCCTCGAGATCGGGGACTGGGTGATCGCGATTGGGAACCCGCTCGGGCTCTCCCACACCGTGACCCTGGGGATCGTGTCCGCCCTCGGACGTGACGTCCCCCGGCCGGACGGGAGCGGGTACTACCGGCGGATGATCCAGACCGATGCCGCGATCAACCCCGGCAATTCCGGCGGGCCGCTCGTGAACGCGTTCGGCCAGGTGGTGGGGATGAACACGATCATCGCCCGCAGCACGGACAGCGGCGTGGCGGTGGAGGGGATCAACTTCGCCGTCCCGATCAACGAGATCGTGCAGGCGCTTTCCCAGATCGCCGCGCAAGGGAGGGTTGTTCGGGCGTGGCTCGGCGTGTACATCCAGGACATCCCTGCGGGGATGGAGACGCGATTCGGCGTCAGCGCAGGCCAGGGCGTGCTCGTGTCGGACGTCGTCCCCGGTGGCCCGGCCGCCCAGGCTGGCATTAAGGCGGGCGACGTGATCACCGCCATCGCGGGCCGGGCGGTGGGCACGAGCAATGACCTACAACTGGAGGTCATGTACCGCGCGGTCGGAGAGAAGGTGACCGTGTCGATCCTCCGGGACGGGAAGCCGATCTCGGTGGACGTCGTCCTCGGCGAGCGCCCGGAGGAGGTGGCCTCTTCCTCCCCAGCTGCCGAGCCGGAGCAGGGGCAGGAGAAGTTCGGGCTCACCGTGCAGGCGATCACGCCCGAGCTCGCCGCCCGGTACAGCCTCCGCCAGACGACGGGCGTGGTCGTGACCAAGGTGGCCTCCGGCTCGCGAGCGTACTGGGCGGGGATCGAGGTCGGGGATGTGATCGTGGAGGTCAACCGCGAGCCCGTGGAGTCGATCAGCGACTGGGACAGGATTGTGGCCGGAATCGGCGATCGCGATGAGGTCCTCCTCACCGTGGTGAGCGGCGACTTCACGCGGTTCGTCTTCCTGCGCTAGAGGCCATGGGGTAACATAGGGGTGGCGGAGAGTAGCGCAGGTTGGTCAGCGCGCATGGTTCGGGACCATGAGGTCGGCGGTTCAAATCCGCCCTCTCCGACCACACGGGGCCTTCCGCGGCCCCGTTGTGCTGGGTGGGGAGGACCGATGAAGGTCTACGTGAGCGCCGACATTGAAGGGATCGCCGGTGTCACCCACTGGGACGAGACGGAGATCGGGAAGCCAGGGTACGAGGCATCCCGCCGGCAGATGGCCGCCGAGGTGCGGGCGGCGTGCGAGGGCGCGGCGCAGGCCGGGGCGCGAGAGATCCTCGTCAAGGACGCCCATGACACCGGCCGCAACCTCACTCCGGCGGACCTGCCCCCTGGGACGGAGCTCCACCGTGGGTGGGCCTCCCATCCCCTCGCGATGGTCGAGGGACTGGATCCCTCGTTCGCCGGCCTCCTCCTCGTGGGATACCACGCCCCGGCGGGGTCGGTGGGAAGCCCGCTCGCGCACACCCTGTCCCCCCAGCTCCACGCCGTAACGATCAACGACCGTCCTGCCTCAGAGCTCCTCCTCGTCGTCCACAGCGCGGCCTACGTTGGCGTTCCGCTCCTGTTCGTATCCGGGGACGCGGAGACCTGCGCCGAGGCCCAGCGCCTGAACCCGCACATCGTCACCACCGCCGTCAAGCGGGGCGTGGGCGGGGCGACGGTGAGCGTGGACGCGGGCCGGGCTGTGGAAGGGATCCGCACCGGGGTGACCGCCGCCCTCACCGGAGATCCCGCACGGTGCCTGATCGCTCTTCCGGAGCGGTTCTCGGTTGGGATAACCTACCGGGATCACCCACCGGCGTACCGGGCGTCGTTCTACCCGGGGGCGTCGCTCACCGGACCGCGGTCGGTGGGGTTCTCCGCGAGCGATTTCCTCGACGTGCTGCGGTTCCTCATGTTCGTGGCGTAGACCTCGCGCTCGGCGAGGCGTCGTTGACGATGCCGGAGGGCGGCCATAGAATCCTTTCCGGTCGTCGGCACGCGGGTATAGCTCAATGGTAGAGCCCTGGCCTTCCAAGCCAGAAACGCGGGTTCGATTCCCGCTACCCGCTGAGAGGACAGTCGCTAAAGGCTGTGTTCGTGCGCCCGTAGCTCAGTTGGACCAGAGCAGCGGCCTTCTAAGCCGCAGGCCGGGGGTTCGATTCCTCCCGGGCGCGCCACACGAACAGTCGTGAGCAAGTCCTAAACTGAACCACCTCGATGGGGAGCGTAGCTCAGTTGGCAGAGCACCGCGCTGTGGCCGCGGCGGTCGCGGGTTCAAGTCCCGTCGCTCCTCCCAGGGTGGACCGTCCCACGCCGGCGGACAGGGTGGGGGCGGCATGATCGCGCCCGTAGCTCAACGGACCAGAGCATCGGCCTTCGGAGCCGAGGGTTGGGGGTTCAAGTCCTCCCGGGCGCACACCACTTCGCTTTACCCTTGCGGGGCTTCCAGATCCCCTGGCGCGGCAGGGGCCAAACCGCGAACTTGCCCTCCCAAGTGGAGGCTGTAGAATGGGAAACGTGCGAACGAACGCTCGTTCGGAGCTCGGGACCGTTCCCTTGCACCCGGAGGAAGGAGCACCCGCCGCTGGGCCGGGAGGGGAGCCTGAATGCCCACCGGAAGGGGTCGCCACCCCGCTGCCCCACCGCACCGTCGGGTAGCCCCAGACGGAGTCCGGCGGGGGCACGATGTCGTGGGCAAGGGGGAGGCGGGTGCGCTAGCGAAGCGGCCCTCCGCTCAAGGCCCAGACGAGCTGGCGAACCTGGTCTGGAGAGCTCTGCGTGCGGAAGGAGGTACCTGATGAAAAGGTTGCTATTGGCCCTGGCAGTGGCTTCGGCGATGTGCGCAGTCGCCACAGGCCAGGTGCGGCTCCTCATCGTGGACGAGACGGAGACGATCGAGGAATCCATGCGCATTGAGGTCCTCGCCCGGAGGCTCGTGGCCACCGGCGCGTTCGTCGTCCGGGCGACCCAGACGATGCCGACCGCCCCGTGGAACGGGGGCGAGTTCGACCTCGTTTTGGTGATCCCCGCGCGGAGCCGGTTCGTGTGGCTGTGCGCCCCGGTTGTGGTACCGGTCCAGCCACCCCCGGCTGGGCTCCCTTCCCTGCCGGACGTGCTCGAGCTCGCGTTCGGTGGTACCCGGGAGGTCCGCACTCCCGCCGACGACCTCTACCCCCTTCTCCTCTCCAGCCTCTTCGCGCGGATTGGGGTTTTCGGGGGAGATGATGGGGCCATGCGATGAGAAGGCTGATGGGTTGGATCGTGGATCACCCATGGTGGGTCATCGCCCTGACCGGGGCAGTTACTCTCCTGTTCGCGGCGTTCATCCCCGGGATCAAGACCGAACAGGACTTCCGGGAATACCTGCCTAGGGACGACCCCGCCGTCCAGGCACTGGAGGAGGCGGAGGAGCGCTACGGCGCCCAGATCTTCTCCTTGATCGCCTTCGAGGCCGACGACACGGTGTTCCAGGTCTCCACCCTCGAAAAGATCAAGGACCTCGAGGACCGGATCGCCGAGATCCCGGGGGTGGAGGAAGTCCAGAGCCTGCTCACCGCTCAGATCATCACCGGGACCGAGGCGGCCATCACCGTGGGCCCCGCGGCCCCGGGCGGACGGGTCCCGGAGTCCCCAGAAGAGCTCTCGGCCTATCGCGACCGGGTCATGGGGAGCCGCCAGCTCAGGGGGATGTTCGTATCCGAGGACGGCCAAGCGGCGGCGATCATGTTCAAACTTGACCCCCGGCTCTCCACCGTGGAGACGGAGGAGATCGCCCGCAAGGTGGAAGTCATGGCCCGGGAGTACGAAGGCCCGGAGCGGATCTACCTCGCTGGGGGGATGTTCGAGGCCCTGGAGGCCCAGCGGATGATGACGCGCGACCTCAAGGTTCTGTTGCCCGTCGCCGTCGTGATGATCGTGGTGGTCCTCTACCTCAGCTTCCGCAGCCTGCGCGGGGTGGTGATCCCCCTCGTGGTGGTGTGCCTGGGGGTGATCTGGACGGTGGGGGCGATGGCCATAGCCGGCGTCCCGTTCACCGTGATCTCCATCATCATCCCCGTGATCCTCCTTGCCATGGGCACCGCCGATGGGATCCACATCGTGAATCGCTACTACGAGGTGGCAGCCCGGGGGCTCCCCAAGCGGGAGGTGGTGCTCGCGACCATGAGCGAGATGACTTCTCCTGTGGTGATGACCTCCCTCACCACCATCGCCGGATTCCTCTCGCTCCTCGCCACGTTCCTCGTCCCGCAGCGGCAGTTCGGCGTGTTCACCGCCGTGGGGATGGCCGCTGAGCTCATCCTATCGTTGACCCTGATCCCGGCCCTCCTTTCCTTGCTCCGCCTCCCGGCGACGGGAACGAAGGAACAGCAGCTGGAACATGGCCTCCTCTCCCGCGGGCTCGCCCGGTTGGGGAGCGGCGTCGTCCGCCACCGGGCGTGGGTGCTCGCGACCGCGGTCGTACTGGTGGCCATCTCCCTGGTCGGGGTGCCCCGGCTGCGGCTCGAGACCGAGCTATCCCAGTACATCGGCGAAGACAGCCCCATTGCCCAGACGATGCAGGTGATGGATGACCGGTTCGGGGGAGCGATGCAGCTCGCCATCGAGATCGACACCGGCCGGCGCGATGGGCTGAAGGACCCAGAGGTGCTCGCCAGGATCGCCGCGCTCGAGGGGTTTCTGGAGGCGGAACCCGCGATCAGCACCACGAGCTCCATCGCGGACATGGTGCGGGAGATGAACCAGAAGTTCCACGGGGACGACCCCGCCTACTACGTGATCCCTGAGGACGGGCGGCTAGTGTCCCAGCTTCTGTTCCTGTTCACCTTCCAAGGTGGGTCCTTGGGGAGCATGGCCCTCGGGGATTTCTCTGCCGGAGAGGTGTTCGCCCGGGTCAAGGGCATCGACTCCACGCAGGAGATCGAGGACCTCATGGAGAGAGTCCAGGCCTATCTGGATGAAAACTTCAATGCCCACGGCATTCGGGCGCAGGAGGTCGGCATCGCCCAGGTCTCCATCTCCCTCCTCAACCGCCTGGTGGCGAGCCAGGCCACGAGCCTAGGAACGAGCATGGTCGCCGTATGGGCGATCGTCGCGCTGTTGATGAGGTCGCTTTTGGCGGGGCTGATCAGCCTGATCCCGCTCGTGATCACGGTGGCGTTGAACTTCGGGTTCATGGCCTACACTGGCCGGCCGCTGGACATCGCGACGATGATGATCGGGTCCATCGTGATCGGGGTGGGGATCGACTACGCCATTCATTTCCAGTCCCGGTTCCGGCTTGAGTACGCCCGGACCAAGAACCCCAATCCCGGTCGGGCCATCGAGCAGACGATGCGCACCTCCGGCCGGGGGATCGTGTACAACGCCGTCACCGTCGGCCTCGGGTTCGCCGTGCTCGTCTTCTCCACGCTGAAGGGGACGGCCATCTTCGGGTCGCTCATCGCCACGGCGATGGGGTTGTCCGCCCTCGCTGCCCTCACCGTCATCCCCGCTCTGTTGGCGACCCTGCGGCCGCAGTCTATCACGAGGGGCAAGGGCGGTCCCAAGCGTTCGAACCGAAAGAACAAGGTTAAAGGAAAAGGAGGTAAACGATGAGGAAGCTTGTGCGTGGAGCAGCGGTGTTCGGGGCGTGCGTTCTCCTCGGGGCGATGGCCATCGCCCAGGGGGAGCTCACGGGCAACGATATCTTGGATCGGATGCGGGAGAAGGGGGTCCTGTTCCTCCAGGAGGGGGACCTCATCTTCCAGGCCCGGTTTGACCTCGTGTTCGCTGATGGCACGCAGGGACAGAACGAGTTCGAGATCTTCATCTCCCAGGGCGACGAGGCCACGGGGGAGCCCGATCGGCTCTTGATCTATTACCTAACGCCGGAGGACATCGCCGGGACCATCTTCCTGTCGGTGATCCCGCCGGAGGGGGATGCCCGGATGTGGCTGTACCTCCCGGCGTTGGGCTTCGTCAAGGAGCTCATCTCGGAGTCCGAACAAGCTCAGTCCTTCGCCGGGACCACCCTCACCTACGAGCAGATCGGTGGCGCAGTCGACTACTCCGCGGACTACACGGCCACCCGCCTCGCCGATTCATCCGTCTCCGTGACTGTGGATGGGGCCTCGAGCGAGCGGTCGGTGTACGTGCTCGAGATCTCCGCCAAGCCGGGGGCCACGGTGGACTACCCCAAGGGGAAGCTGTGGGTGGATGTGGAGGAGCTGACCCCGGTGCGGTCCGAGTTCTACGACAAGCTCGGCCGGCTCGAGATCGTGCTGGAGATCCTGAGGTTGGAGACGTTCGAGGACGATCTGGTGCCGACCCTGATCAAGGCGTGCAACCAGAAGGACGCGACCTGCACAACGATCGAGGTGCTGGCGAAGCAGCGGGCCGCACTGCCGGCGGAGATCTTCACCCCGGCGGCGCTACCCACCTTCACCCCCGACGCCTATCGGTAAAGGGGACGTGCTCCCGCGCGAAACGCCGGCTCAGGGGCGTTCATCGCGCTTGGGAAGTGGAGGCGGCCCCCGGGCCTGGCCGCCAGGCGGGCCACGGTAGGATGGGGGTGACGGGATGGCGTGGGTTGCGTTTGCCCTGTCGCTAGCCGTCCTCCTCCTCCTCGCCCGGTGGAGCCTATGGGGGGCGATGATGGTGGGGGCGCTCATCCTGGGGGGGCTGACCCTCCCATTGGGCGAGGTGGGAATGGCCTTCGCCTCGGTGTGGGTCAGTCCGAGCGTGCTCCTCCTGGCGCTGGCGATGACGCTGATCCCCCTCATCGGCGGGGCGTTGGTCGCGAGCAAGCGCATGGACCGCCTTCTCGCCGGACTGCCCGGAGGCCGGCGGACCGTCTATGCCCTCGGCCCCGCGATCCTGGGGATGCTCCCCATGCCCGGCGGGGCGCTCCTTTCGGCACCGCTCGTCGAGCGGGCCGGCGGAGCCCCGCCCGACGTCCGTGCCGCCGCCAACGTGTGGTTTCGCCACACCCTGCACTCGATTTACCCCCTGTCCCCCGCCCTCATCACCGGGGCAACCCTGGCGGGCCTCGATGTGTGGGGTGTGATCCCCTACCAGCTCCCGGCGGTGCTCATCCTCGTCGCCCTCGGGTACGCGGCGTTCCTGCGCCGGGTGTCAGGCCCGGTCGAGCTCGACGGGCCCCGGTCAAGGCGGAACCTGGTCGTCCCCCTGGGGATCCTCCTCGTGGCCCCCGTTCTCGATCTCGTGCTGAAGCGGGTGGCCCCGATCCCCGTCCCCGAGCTCGCCACGTTCCTCGGGGTCACGGCGAGCCTGATCCTCGCCACGGTGGGCACGGTCTCCTGGTCGGACCTCATCGCGATGGTCCGCCGGGAGAGGCCGTGGCGGTTCGGGCTGATCGTGATCGGGGTGTTCACCTACCTCGCCGTATTCCAACGCTCCGGGCTGCCGGCGCGGATCGCCGGGCTCGCCCTTCCTCCGGCGGCGCTCTGCGTGGGGGCAGGATGGCTCCTCGGGTTCGCCACCGGTCGCCAGCAGGCGGCGTTGTCCATCGTGATCCCGATCTACACGGGGGCCCAGGGCGCGATGGCCCCGTGGGCATTCGCCGTGACCTACTTCGCCTCGTACCTCGGGTACCTCCTCTCCCCACTTCATCCCTGCCTCACGGTGTCGGCAGAGCACGCCGGCGTTCCCCTCCGGGCAGCGTGGCAGCAGCTCATCGGCCCAACCCTGGTCGCCTTTCTGATCACCGTCGGGGCAAGCCTCATCGTCCTGTAGAAGAGCGAACACTCGGGCACCCGCCGGCGCGTTTCCGATCATCCCGCGGAGGAAGCGGCCCCCTGGCCGACGGCCCCCCTGCCGGATAGGCTTTCCACTGCCACCGTCAGGGTGGACGAGGAGCGATATGCCATGAACAGACTGATCACCGCGGAGTCCGTGGCCGAGGGGCACCCCGACAAGCTTGCGGATCGTGTCTCGGACGCGATCCTCGATGCCGTGCTCGCTCAGGACCCTCAGGGGAGGGTGGCCTGCGAGACCTTCATCACCGAGGGCCTCGTCATCGTGGGCGGCGAGATCGCCTCCACCGCGCACATCGAGCCGGCGATCCTCGCCCGGCGGGTGGTCCGCGACGCGGGGTACGTCAAGCCCGAGTACGGCCTATCGTTCGACGCCTGCGCTGTGGCGACCCTCATCCGCCAGCAGTCGCCGGACATCGCCCAAGCCGTACAGCGGAACGGGGCCGACGACCCCCGCGACCGGATCGGGGCCGGCGACCAGGGAATCATGTTCGGGTACGCTACGAATGAGACTCCGGAGCGGATGCCGCTCCCGATCATGCTCGCCCACAAGCTGGCCCGCCGCCTGGCGGCGGTGCGCAAGGACGGTTCCCTCCTCTACCTGCGCCCGGACGGGAAGACGCAGGTCACGGTGGAATACGAAGGGCATCGCCCGATCCGCGTGCACACGGTGCTCCTCGCGGCCCAACACGCGCCGGAGGCCCTCCTCGACGAACTGCGCGCGGACCTCCGGACGCTCGTCGTGGAACCGGTGCTCGATGGGTGGATGGACGAGAGAACGGACGTGTTCGTGAACACATCGGGGCGGTTCGTGGTCGGGGGCCCGGCGTCGGACACGGGGATGACGGGGCGGAAGATCATCGTGGACACGTACGGCGGGTACGGCTCCCACGGCGGGGGGGCGTTCTCGGGCAAGGACCCCACGAAAGTGGACCGGTCGGGGGCGTACATGGCCCGCTACGTCGCGGTGAACCTCGTCGCGGCCGGGCTCGCCGCGGCGTGCGAGGTGCAGGTGGCGTACGCGATCGGCCGCGCCCACCCCCTCGCCCTGAGCGTCACGGCCGAGCGGCCGACGGTGCCTGCCGCCGCCCTCGACCGCGCGGTGCGGCAGGTGTTCGATTTCCGACCGGCGGCGATCATCGACGCCCTCGACCTGCGGCGGCCGATCTACGAGCCCCTGTCCTGCTACGGCCACTTCGGTCGGCTCGACCTCTCCCCGACCTGGGAGGAGCCGGACCGGGTCGAGGCACTGCGGGCCGCGGCCTAGGGGGACAGAGGATGCGTCTCGTCGCCGACCTTCACCTCCACTCCCGCCACTCGCGGGCCACCAGCCCGGACATGGTCCTCCCCGGCCTCGCGCACTGGGCAAAGCGGAAGGGCATTGACCTCCTCGGCACAGGGGACTTCACCCATCCCGAGTGGTTCCGCGACCTCTCCCGTCACCTCCTCCCCGTGGGGGAGGGCGTATACGCGTATGGGGGGGTCCGGTTCATGTTCACAACCGAGGTCGCCGCCACCTGGACCCATGCCGGCCACATGCGGCGGGTGCACTTCCTGCTCCTCGCCCCCAGCGCGGACGGCGCCGCCCACATCAACCAGGAGCTGGAGAGGATCGGGAACCTCGCCGCCGACGGCCGGCCGATGCTCGGCGTAAGCGGGGAAGCGCTCGCCGCAGCTGTGCTCGGGGCGTGCCCCACCGCCGCCCTGATCCCGGCCCACGCCTGGACGCCCTGGTACTCGATCTTCGGATCCCAGTCGGGGTTCGATTCCCTGGACGACGCGCTCGGGGGAGCCGCAGAACACGTGTGCGCGATCGAGACCGGGCTCTCCTCGAACCCGCCCATGAACTGGCGCGTATCCGCCCTCGATCATCTGGCCCTGGTCTCGTTTTCGGATGCCCATTCTCCATCCCGGCTCGGCCGCGAGGCGTGCGTGTTCGATCTCCCTGAACTCTCCTACCCCGCTCTCGTCGCTGCCCTGCGGACGCGTGATCCCCAGCGCTTCCTGAGTACGCTCGAGTTCTTCCCGGAGGAGGGGAAGTACCACTACGACGGGCACCGCACGTGCGGGGTCGTCCTCTCCCCCACCGAGACGGCCTCCCACCGCGGCCTCTGTCCCGTGTGCGGCCGACCGGTCACGGTGGGGGTGATGCACCGGGTGGAGGACCTCGCTGACCGTCCCTGGGGATACCGTCCCCCTGACGCGATCCCGTACCGATCGCTCGTCCCCCTCGCCGAGGTCCTCGGCCAAGCACTGGGGCAGGGGGCGGATACGAAGGGCGTGACCGCCGCCTACGATGTCCTGGTGGACCGGTTCCAAAGCGAGCTCGCGATCCTCCTCGACCTCCCCCTGGCCGAACTCGGGCGGGGAGCTCCCCCGCGGGTGGTGGAGGCGATCGCCAAGGTTCGAGCCGGGGACCTCGAGATCCGGCCCGGCTACGACGGCCAGTACGGGGAGATCCGCATCCCGCTCCAGGAGGGACCCCACGAATTGCCCCTCTTTTCCTGACCCAAAGCCCCTCCACGGCATCCGCGTCCTCGACCTGTCCCGGATCCTCGCCGGCCCGCTCGCGACGATGTGGATGGCCGACCTCGGGGCAGAGGTGATCAAGGTCGAGCGCCCGGGGACCGGTGACGAGACGCGGCGCTGGGGCCCGCCGTTCGTGGGCGGGGAGTCGGCGTATTTCCTCGCCGTGAACCGGGGGAAGCTCGGGATCTCCCTCGACCTCGGGCGGGACCGGGAGGCCCTGGAAGCGCTCATCCGGACGAGCGACGTCCTCGTCCACAACTTCCTCCCCAAGACACTGGCCACGCTCAGCCTCGCCTACCCCAACGTGCAGGAGTTGAACCCGCGCCTTGTCTACACCGCCGTGGCGGGGTTTCCACCGGGCCCATACCGCCACGAGCCGGGGTTCGACGCCCTCATTCAGGCGCTGGGCGGCCTGATGGCGATCACCGGCGACGGGGACCGACCGGTCAAGGTGGGCGTGGCGATCGTGGACGTCCTCGCCGCCTGGGCGGCGCTCGCCGGGACCCTCGCGGCCCTCCTTTCCCGGACAAAGACCGGGCGTGGGCAGGCTGTGGAGACGACGCTCATCGAGTGCTCAGCCGCGGGGCTGGCCAATGTCTCCCAGGCATTCCTCCTCACCGGAGTGGAGCCGGAACGGCGGTGGACTGCGCATCCCCACATCGTCCCCTACCAAGCGTTCCCCGCCCGGGACGGCCTCCTCATGGTCGCCGTGGGCACGGACGCCCAGTTCCAAGCCCTCTGCTCCGCGCTTCGGCGGCCCGACCTCGCCACCGACCCGCGGTTTGCCACGAACCCCGACCGCGTGAGGAACCGCGACGAGCTGGTCGAGCTCCTAGCGAAGACCTTCCAATCCCGATCGCGGGCGGAATGGACAACCGTTCTAAAGGGGGCCGGCGTCCCAGCGGGCCCGGTGAACACCCTGAGGGATCTGTTCGGCGATCCGGGGCTCGTGGGGCGGCTCCTGGTCGAGGTGAACCACCCCACGGTGGGCCGGTACACGAGCATCGGCTGCCCGATGTCCGTGGCCTGGCCGCCGAGCCCGCTCCCCCCGCCGCGGCTCGGCGAGCACACGGACGACGTGCTCAAGCCCTTGGGGATCGGAAGCTAGCGCTATGCCCGCCCCACCGAGCCTGTGCGACCTGTTTTCCCTCCGACAGGACGTCGTCTTCCTCGATCACGGTCCGTTCGGCGCCTGTCCGCAGCCCGTGTTTGCGGCCTACCAGCGCTGGCAACGGGAGCTCGAGGAGGAGCCGGTGGAGTTCCTCGATCGCCGGTTCGACGCCCTGATGGCTGATGCTCGGAGGGCTCGCTTCCATCCCGGGATGAGGTTGTGGAACGGATCTGGGAACGGGTGACGTCCCGCACGCGGGTCCTCTCCCTATCCCACATCACCTCGCCCACCGCGATGGACCTCCCAGTCGGGGAACTCGTGGAGCCGGCGCGTGAGTGGGGGATCCTCACGGTGGTCGGCGGCGCCCACGCTCTTGGCCAGATCCCCATCGACCTGGGCTCCTTGGGGGCAGACTTCTACGCCGGGAACTGCCACAGGTGGATGATGGCCCCCAAGGGAGCCGGGTTCCTCTATGCGCGCCGGGAACGCGAGCCCCTCCTCCGCGTCTCTGTGCAGGGCTACAACACATCACAGGACCTCGCTGCGCTGGTCCGGGCCTTAGGCCGGGAGATCCATAGCGTGTAGCAGGTGGAGACAGATCCGGTGGTCTGGGGCGGCCGTCCCGGCCTTTCCCCCGGGGGGAGCCTCGGCGGCATGCTGATCGGCTTGCATCCCTCGTGCCCTCCACGTTCCGCCCTGCGAGCGCGGGCTGCAGCGGGATGCGCTGGTGCGGTACACTCGGGCCGTTGTCTGTATCGGGGGATTCCCAGGAGGAACCATGGAACGGACGCTTGTACTGCTGAAACCGGATGCGCTCCAGCGGCGGCTGGTGGGCCCGATCATCGCCCGGCTCGAGGCGAAGGGGCTCACCATCGTGGGGATGAAGTTCCTTCAGGTGCCCCGCGACCTCGCCGCGCGCCACTACGCCGAACACGTCGGGAAGCCGTTCTACGAGGAGCTCGTTTCGTTCATCACCTCGGCCCCGGTGATCGCCCTCGTGGTCGAGGGGCCGCGGGCGATCGCAGCCGTGCGGGCCCTGATGGGGAAGACGAACCCATTCGACGCCGCCCCGGGCACGATCCGCGGCGACTTCGGGCTCTCGGTGGGGATGAACCTCGTCCACGGCTCGGATTCCCCGGCCGCGGCGGCGCGGGAGATCTCGCTCTTCTTCTCTCCCGAGGAGATCCTGACCTACTCCATGGCCGACGCGGCCTGGCTCGGAGGGTAAGGTGCTCCCTCCCCGTTACGATCCGACCGAGGTTGAGCCGCGCATCCTCGCATCGTGGGAGAAGGCGAACCTGTGGCGCTGCGACCCCCGCAGCGGGAAGCCCCCGTTCTCGATCGTCATTCCGCCCCCCAACATCACGGGCCGCCTCCACCTCGGGCACAACCTCGTGTACACCCTCCAGGACCTCCTCATTCGCTACAAGCGGATGGCGGGGTTCGAGGCGTGCTGGTTCCCAGGGACCGATCACGCCGGGATCGCCACCCAGAACGTGGTGGAGAGGGCCCTCGCCAAGGATGGGCTCACCCGCCAGGCCCTCGGCCGGGAGGAGTTCGTGCGCCGGGTGTGGGAGTGGAAGAACCGCTACGGGAACGAGATCGTGGATCAGCTGAAGGTCCTCGGTTGCTCCTGCGACTGGTCGCGGCAGAGGTTCACCCTCGACGCGGGCCTGTCCCGGGCGGTGGCGCTGGCGTTCGTTCGCCTCCATGAGGAAGGGCTCATCTACCGCGGGGACTACATGGTCCACTGGTGCCCCCGCTGCGGAACGGCCCTCTCCGACATCGAGGTCGAGCACGAGGAGGTGGACGGCCATCTCTACTTCATCCGCTATCCGCTGGAGGGTGGAGGATCCGTCACCGTGGCCACGACGCGCCCGGAGACGATGCTCGGGGACACAGGGGTCGCCGTGAACCCCCGCGACGAGCGATACCGCAGCCTCATCGGGAAAACGGCGCTCCTCCCCCTCCTCGGACGGAAGCTACCCCTCGTGGGGGCCGATGAGGTGGATCCCACGTTCGGGACTGGCGTCCTCAAGATCACCCCGGGACATGATCCCGTGGACCGGGAGATCGGCAAGCGCCACGGGCTTCCCACGATCGACATCCTCAACCCCGATGGGACGATCAACGACCACGGCGGCCCGTTCGCGGGGTTGGACCGGTTCGCGGCGCGGGAGGAGATCGTCACCCGGCTCAAGGCGGAGGGGCTCCTGGAGAAGGTCATCCCGTACCGTCACGCCGTCGGACACTGCCAGCGCTGCCGGAGCCAGGTTGAGCCGCGGATCTCCACCCAGTGGTTCGTGCGCATGAAGCCCCTCGCCGAGCCGGCGCTCGAAGCGGCGCGGGCGGGGAGGGTCCAGTTCATCCCCGACCGGTGGGCGAAGGTGTACTTCGATTGGCTGGAGGGGATCCGCGACTGGTGCATCTCCCGCCAACTGTGGTGGGGACACCGGATCCCCGCCTGGTACGGTCCGGATGGGGAGACGTTCATCGCGCTTGACGAGGCGGGGGCGCGCCGCCTCGCAGCGCAGCACTACGGCCGCGACGTGCCCCTCCGCCAGGACGAGGACGTCCTCGACACCTGGTTTTCGTCATCCCTATGGCCGTTCTCGGTCATGGGGTGGCCGGAGAAGACGGTCGAGCTCGAGGTGTTCTACCCAACGTCGGTCCTCGTGACCGCGTTCGACATCCTCTTCTTCTGGGTGGCGCGAATGGTGATGATGGGCCTCCACTTCATGGACGAGGTGCCATTCCGCGAGGTCCTCATCACCCCGTTTGTCGTGGATGAGCACGGCCAGAAGATGAGCCGGTCGCGGGGGAACATGATCGATGCCCTCGAGGTGAAGGAGAGCCACGGCATGGACGCCCTTCGCTTCACGATGGCCCAGAGTTCGACCAAGGGGCGCGAGATACGGGTCTCGCTGCGCCAGCTCGATGAGGCACGCAACTTCGAGAACAAGCTGTGGAACATGGCTCGTTTCATCCTGATGAATACGGAAGATCTCCCCCCGGCGGCCACGCTCGAGGGGCGATCGCTCGCTCCCGAGGATCGCTGGATCCGGTCCCGGCTGAGCTGGCTCGTGGACAAGGTCCGCACGGAGCTCGATCGCTACAACTTCCACCTCGCGAGCGATGCCCTGTACCACTTCGTCTGGCACGAGCTGTGCGACTGGTACCTGGAACTGGCCAAACTGCGGCTGGGAGGGGAGGACGGAGAGGAGAGGGTGACCTCCCAACTCGTCCTCCGTGAGGCGCTGGACATCGTAGTCCGGCTCCTCCACCCGTTCATGCCGTTCATCACCGAGGAGATCTGGGGGCACATGGGGCAGGGGGGGGCACTCGCCCGCGCCGAGTACCCCGTGCTGCGCCCGGAGTGGCGGGACGAGGAAGCAGAGAAGAGGCTGAACCGGGTGATGGACCTCATCCGCGAGGTGCGGGCGGTGCGCGCAGAGGTCGGCGTGCCGGCCGGGACGGAGGTGGAGGTCGTCCTCGTCTCGGGGGGAGGAGCCCGGGATCTCGCGGACACGTTCGCCCCCGCGATCCAGCGCCTCGCCCGCGCGCGGGAGGTCCGCTACGCGCCGGGGGCCCGTCCGCCCGCGGCCGCGGCCCGCGGGGTGGCGGGCGAGATCGCGTTTTTCCTCCCCGTGGGGGGCCTCGTGGACTGGGAGGCGGTGCAGGATCGGATCCGCCGCGACCGGGAGAAGACGGAGGCCGAGCTTGGGAAGCTGGAAGGGCGGCTGGCGAATCCCCAGTTCCGGGAGCGGGCGGCCGCGGAGATCGTGGCCAAGGCGGAGGCAGAGGCGGAGGCCCTACGGACCCGCCGGTCGCGCTTGGAGCGGTACCTCACGGAGTGAGGGCGCAGCGGGGGTTGGCGGGATGGGCATCCGCGCGGAAGATGGGGTGGTGATGATCCCGGGCGGGGTGGACGCGGCGAGGGGGGATAGCCGGGGTCCCGCGACGGACGGGGACCTTCTCGAAGCGGTGCGGGCACGGTCCCTTCCCGGGCACGTGGCCCTGATCATGGACGGCAACGGCCGTTGGGCCCAGGCACGCGGCCTGCCGCGCCTGGAGGGCCACCGCCGGGGGGTCGCCGCTGCCGAGCGGGTGGTACGGTTCGTGGCCGAGGAGCGGCTGTTCCCCTGCCTGAGCTTGTTCGCGTTCTCCACCGAGAACTGGAACCGCCCGCCGGAGGAGGTGGAGTCGCTCTTCACTCTCCTTGAGCAGTTCATCCGCGCCCGGGGGGACGAGTTCGTGGAGCGGGGCGCTCGTCTCGAGGTGTTGGGGGCGATCGGCGCCCTGCCCGCCTCCCTCCGCCAGGCGATCGTGGAGATCGAGGAGCGGACGCGGGGCGGGGACGCCCTCCACCTTGTCGTGGGGATCAACTTCGGGGGGCGGTGGAGCATCCTCGAAGGCGTTCGGCAGGCGATGGCCCTCGCCCGAAAGGGCGACCTGACCCCGGATGCGCTCGACAACGCCGCGTTCTCCCGCCTGCTGCCCACGGCGGGCCTCCCAGAGCCGGATCTCATCGTGCGAACGGGGGAGGAGAAGCGGATCTCCAACTTCTACCTCTGGGAGGCGGCGTACTCCGAGCTTTACTTCACCCCGACCCTGTGGCCGGACTTCGACGAGAAGGCGCTCCTCCTCGCGATCCAGGACTTCCAGGGCCGCCGGCGGCGGTTCGGGGGGGGGACGCAATGACCTCGCTCGCCAAGCGCCTGCTCACCGCGGCCCTCGCCATCCCCCTCGTCCTCGCCGTGTTCTGGGCCTGCGACCACTACCACGTGGACTGGGGGGTGTGCTTGTTCCTATCCATCGTGACGATGATCGCAGGCTGGGAGTACCTCCACCTCGTGGCAAACCTGGGGATCCCGCTGCCGCGGGAGCTCATCATGTTCGCGATCCCGGCGTACCTCATGCTCCTCGTCCCGTGGGGAGGGCAGTACGCGATCGTGCTCGCGGGGGCGGTGGTGTACCTGATCGTGTTCTACAGCTTCTCCCGCCGCGGAGCGCGGGAGGGGTTCTTTGCCTCGCTCGCCGGAACCTTCGGGTTCCTCTACCTCGCGGTCACGATCAGCTTCATCTACCTCTTACACCAAGCGGGGTTCCCCTACATCGTCCACTTCCTGCTCATGGTGTGGGGGTACGACTCCGGGGCGTACTTCACGGGCAGCCTGTTCGGCCGGCACCAGCTCCTCCCCCGGATCTCGCTCGCCAAGACGTGGGAGGGGGTGGCAGGGGGGATCGCGCTGGCCATCGTGGCCGCCGCGATCCTGCCCGAGTTCTGGGGTGACATCCCACGCTGGCTGCCCCACATCGTCGCCCTCGGTGCACTCGAGGGAGCGTTCTGTCAGATGGGCGACCTGTTCGAGTCCCTGGTAAAGCGGGCCGCTGGGGTGAAGGACGCCGGCTGGCTCCTCCCCGGGCACGGGGGGATGCTCGACCGGATCGACGGCCTGCTTGCCGCCGTCCCCGTGTACTACTTCTACATGCACTTCGTCATCGGCCTCATCTGATCCCGCTCACGCGGCTCCCCGCACCTGGACCCGGGCGAACTTGGCCGGTGCGGTGCCATGTCCGACCTGCATCACCTGCCCCGGCTCCCCTTTCCCGCAGTTCGGCACGCCCCACATGTGCCACTCCTCCGGCCCCGCGATCGCCACGCATGACCCCCAGAACTGGGGCGTGATCCCGGTGTAGAGCGGATTCTTCAGGATGCGGGCCTTTCGTCCGCCCTGGATCTCCCACGCGATCTCCGTCCCGAACTGGAAGTTCACCCGTCGGTCGTCAATGGACCACGACTTGTTCGTCTCGAAGTAGATCCCGTGCTTCGTGTCCCGGATGAGGTCATCGCACGTCCCCTCCCCGGGGAGGAGGTTGATGTTCGTCATCCGGATGAGCGGGATCCGGGCCCAACTCGACGCGCGGGCGGCCCCTCCGCTGCGGCGGGCCCCGACCTTGAGGGCCGTCTCCCGCGACGTGAGGTAGCCCACAAACAGGCCCTCCTTCACGAGGTCCACCCGCTGGGAGGGGACGCCCTCATCGTCGTACCCGAACGTGCCGAGGCCGGTGGGGACTGTGGCATCGGCCACGATGTTCACAAGGTTCGAGCCATAGCGGAACTTCCCCCTCTTGTCCAGGGTGAGGAAGCTCCCCCCAGCGTAGGAGAGCTCCGTCCCCAGCACCCGGTCGAGCTCCGTGGGATGGCCCACCGACTCGTGGACCTGGAGCGCGAGCTGCGATCCCTCGAGGATGATGTCGAACACGCCGGTGGGACACACCGGAGCCGAGAGGAGGGCCACCGCCTCCTCGGCGATCCGCGATGCGTGGCCGAGGAGGTCGAGCCCGGTGACGAACTCGTAACCGGCGCTCGCGAAGTTCCCGCCGAACGAGCAGGGGTAGGAGCGGCGCTGGAACTCCCCTGCCCCGGCCGCGTAGGCCTCGATCCCCGCTCCGCAGCTGGTGAGGGTCTGGCGGATGTGGCTGCCCGTGGTGTTCCCGAAGAACTTCTCCACCCGCCAGGAGGAGATGGCCCCCTTGGCCATCGCCACCCCGGGGACGGCGAGGATCCGCTCAGCACAAGCGAACAGGAGTTCGAGCTTCTCGCTGAGGGGGACGGCGAGCGGGTCCCGCTCGCACGGACCGGTGAACGTGGCGCGGTGGGCAGGCTCGGGCGCAAGCGCGACGCGCTCCCGCTGTACAGCTGCCGTGGCACGGGCGATGGCGAGGGCGGACTGCGCCGTGCGGGCGATCGCGTCCTTGCCCGTATCCCCGGTCGCGGCGAACCCCCATGCCCCGTTGTGGAGGACGCGGATCCCGATCCCGCGCGACTCGCGGCGGGAGAGGGAGTCCACCTCATGGTTCCTCGTGTGCACGTCCTCCTCGGTGCGGTGCTCAGCGCGCACCTCTCCGTAGTCCACGCCAAGCGCCTCCAGTGCGTTCAGGCCTTCTTCAACGATTCCCTCCATCGCATTCCCCCTTTCCGGTTGGCTCAGGCGGCCTCGACCGCCACCACCTCGGGCACTTCCTCCCTCAGCATCCGCTCAATCGTGTTCTGGAGCGTCATCATCGCCATCGGGCACCCGTGACAGGCCCCGACGAGCCTCACCCGTACCACGCCCTCCTCCGTGACTTCCACGAGCTCCACGTCGCCGCCGTCGGCCTGGAGGTACGTTCGGATCCCCTCCAATGCATCCCGCACCTTGTCTTCCATGGAACACGCCTCCTTAGTAGGTCTCGCAGGGAAGGATACCCGCTCCGGGCCATCAAGGGGATGCGCCCCTCGTGGGCAGCCGTGAGGCAGCCCGTTGTTTGCCTCTCCCCCCCCGGGTAGACTGACGGGCCATGCTCGTTGAGAAGCTCGACCAGTACTTCCAGCGCGAGGAGCGAACCCGGCCGCGGGACTACTTCTACGTGAGCGAGGTCGGCAAGTGCCCCCGCCAGATCTACTACGCGATCAAGGGATTCCCCCGCCCACCGCTCGATGGCCTCACCGCCCGCAAGCTGGCCGTGGGGGACGAGGCCCACAAGCGGCTCGCCCAAGCCCTGTTCGGGATGGGGGTCGTCGTCGCTGCCGAGGTCCCGATCCCGCCGGGGAACCTGTTCCATGGCCGATGTGACCTGATCGTGTCCCTCGACGGCAAGAATTACGTGGTGGAGGTGAAGACCGCCCACCCGTACACCTTCGACCAGATGGCCTCTGCTCCCCGCCGCGACCACTACCTGCAGCTCCAGCTCTACCTTCACTACTTCGGAATCCCTCAGGGGGTCATCCTCGCCGAGAACAAGGCCACCCAGGAGCTGCGGGAGTTCGTGGTCCCCCTCGACAAGGAGGAGATGGGGCGGGTCATTCGCACCTTCGAACGGCTGCAGCGCACGATCTTCGTCGCCGGGCAGCTACCCCCCCTCCCTGGCCAGGAGGAGAAGAGGGATTGGGAGTTCGACCAGTGTCGGTACTGCCCCTATGTTCCGTTCTGCAGCGAGGACGTCGCCGAGATCCCTGGCCACAACGAGGTGGACCTCGCCGCCGCGGAGACGGCCGGCCCGCGGACGTTGTTCGACGACCTCACCTAGCCCCCACGTCACCGCCCATGGTGGGGGGTCCCCCTGCCAGCGCGCCGACGTTGAACCCGGCGGTGGCCAGCGCGGCCGCGAGGGGAGGCGCAAACGGGATCGCCGTCTCGGAGATGTCGAACGCGAACCCGATTCCGAACGCAGCCCCCGTCCCCCCCGCTGCGCCGAGGAAGCACAGGCCAACGTCCCCCTCAACCCCCAGGGCCGAGCCGGCCACGATCACCCCCACCCCCGACCCCACGATCGTGCCCCCCGCGAACCCGAGGAACGCCCCGAAGATCGTCCGGGCGAGGGCGTCCCAGCCGGTGGCCCCCGCAGCGAACACCCACGCCAGGGTCTGGGCGCCAATGACGGCTCCCGCGTAGCCACCGAGCGTGCCGACGAGGAATTCGGGGAGGATCGCATCCTCCGGCTGGGCGGCCCACGCCGACCCACCCACGAGGAGCACTAAACCCAGCACCAGCACCCTCTTCACGGTCAACCATCTCCTTGAGTATCCGCTACCCTACGGCTGGAGGGCCTCCGGCGGGAGGATGCGGACCTCCGCCACGCCGGGGAACTGGAGGGCGGTCTTCTCGATCTGTGCCCGCAGGATCCCCGTCCGACACGCTCCCCCCGACGTTCCATGCTCCGGGTCGGCGAGGACGACGGCCAGCACCCCATCCTCAGCGTACACCTCGGCCAAGGATACGCCCGGAAGGGGGAACTCAGAGGTGTAGCCGGCCTCGCCCTCCCAGGGCGCGAGTCCCTCGCCCAGGAGGAGGGTCAGGGCCGCCACCAGCGGTGAGGCATCGAGCGGCACCCACCGCGCCAGGGGCAGCACCGCGTCCGCACTGCACGCAAGGTACCCGTGGAGGAGGAGGTCCACCGCTGGGTGGTAGGCGAACACCTGGATGGCCCACACCTCGTCGGGGACCCTCCCGACGGGCAGGTCCGGCACCCGCACCAAGCGTTCCCCGGCTACCCGGCACTCGAACTCCCGGCCCTCGTTCGCCAGGCGGACCACGTAGCCAGGGGTGATGGCTTGGGCGTAGGCTGTCCCCGGCACGCGCACCCCAAGGCTTGCGTCGGGGAACTCGCGGGCGAGGACCTCGACTACCTCAAACTTCCGCGCGCATACCTCCAGGTCCATAGCGAGGGCGGCCCGCGCCCAGGCCACCGCGCGCCGCGCGTCCGGGTCCGCCTGCCAGAAGGGGTGGTCGGCCACGGCGATCGTGTACGGGGTGAGCGGGGAGATGAACCTCTTCGGTGCGATGAGGACCTGCCTCCCGGCCTCATCGGCCGCCACGGAGAAGGTCACCTCGGTCGTCCCCTCGCAGGGCTCGCCCCACGTGAGGGTGTACGTCCCCGCGGGAAGGCGGATCCGCCAGTCCACGAAGTTGCGCGCCTCGCCAGGGTCAAGGGACAGGGGAACGGCAAACGTGGCCACGATGCGCCACGATCCGCCCTCCGGCCCAAGCGACCCGTGAAGCTCGGCCGGGCCGGTGTACCCCGCCGGACCGACCGGGGCCACCCCGCACCGCATGCGAACGCTTCCCACCGCGTCCATGGTCAGGGTGACGTTCGGCTGAAGCGCCTCCACCATCGGCCCGGCAGCCACTGCCCACCCTGCGAGCACGCACCCGATCACCGCCCCGACGCCCCTCATCGCGCACCTCCTCGGCTCGGCCCTCCTGCCCCGATGGGGCGGGAAGGCACTGGGGGGAGGATACCCAGTTTCAGGAAAAACCGCTCCCCGGGCCCCCTGTCCCGCCGGCCCCTGCCCGTTACACTAGCTCCCGCCCGACAAGCGCCGGGCGACAAGGAGGCGCGATGCGAGCGCGAACGTGGATCGGGGTAGCTGTCGTCATCGTCGTGACCGCCCTGCTCGTGGTCATCCTCTGGCCGACGCCGGACCCGTTGGCCAACGTGGAGACGGTGGCCATTCGCCCCCCGGATTGGGAGCGGACGGATCAGGCGCTGTGGGCGCCGTTCATGGATGGGCTCACCGTATCCCTGGGCGCGAAGGACGTTCGGATCGTTACGGACGCCGATGAGGCGGATGCCGTGCTCGTGGTCCGGGATGTGCGGGTGGATTCGGTCGAGCTCCGGCTCGACTCCGGGGAGATCATAGGGCGGATGAGCGCAACGTGCGCCCTCACCGAGCTCCGCACCGGACGGACGCGGGTGATGGACTTCCGCCTCGACCTCCGCAACGGCACCGTGCGCGCGACCCTCACCCCCCGCAAGTTCTGGCAGTTCTGGAAAGGCAGCTGAGGTCCCCGGAGCCACTGTGCAGGTCCGCCCGGCCCGTCTCACCGACCTCCCCGCCATCGCCGCGATCGAGGCACGCAGCTTCCCCAACCCCTGGCCGGAGGCCCTCCTCGCCGGCTACTTCGACGATCGCCAGACCCTGATCATCCTGGCCGAGGAGGAGGAGCCGCTGGGGTTCCTCATCGCCCGGGCCGAGTCCACGCCCTGCGGCGGCCGGACCCTCCACATCCACGACCTGGCCGTGGACCCCCCTCACCGACGCCGCGGCGTGGGGAGCGCGCTCCTCACCGCCCTGACGCAGGCCGCTCTCCGGGAGCACATCCCCTGCCTCCAGCTCGAGGTGCGGGTCGGGAACGAGGCCGGGCTGCGGTTCTACGAGCGACATGGGTTCCGCGTGACCCGACGGCTCGCCCACTACTACGAGGACCGCGAAGCCGCCCTGCGCATGGAGCGCCACCTCACGCCCGCTTCGCCCTCCAGCTGAACCACAGCTTGCGCACCTCAACGAGGAGCGCGGGCAGGAACACGAGGGGCAGCACGATGAGCCACTCCTGGGCCCGCAGCGGCCGCGTGTCGAACGCCTGCTGCAGACCAGGCACGTACAGCACAAGCATCGTCAGGGCCAGGGACACCACGACCGCCCACTGCATCCAGCGGTTGGTCAGGAACCCGATCTGGTAGAGAGGTACGTGCTCGGAACGGGCGGTGTACGCCCGCGCGAGCTCGGCGAGGACCAACGTCGTGAAGGCAAGCGTCATCGCGTCCTCGTGGAGGATCCCGTGGCCGAGGTGCCCGAGGGCGTACACGCCGAGGACTGCGGCGGTGAGGGCCCCCGCCTGGAACAGGATCCCGATCGCCATCTCGCGGTTGATGATCGGCTCCCGCGGCGAGCGCGGCGGCCGGTTCATGATCCCCGGCTCGCCCTTCTCCACCCCCAGCGCCAGTGCCGGGGCACCGTCGGTGAGGAGGTTGAGCCACAGGAGCTGGATTGCCGTGAGCGGGGCCGGCCACCCGATGAGGCTCGCCCCGAAGATGACCGCGATCTCCGCGAAGTTGCAGGAGAGGAGGAAGTTCACCGTCTTGCGGATGTTGGAGTAGATGATGCGCCCCTGCTCCACCGCCGCCACGATCGAGGCGTAGTTGTCGTCGGTGAGGACCATGTCCGCCGTATTCTTGGCGACGTCCGTGCCCGCGATCCCCATCGCGATCCCGATGTCCGCCCGCCGCAGGGCGGGGGCATCGTTGACCCCGTCCCCGGTCATGGCCACGATCTCCCCCCGCGCCCGCAGGGCATCGACGATCTGGACCTTGTGGTAGGGAGAAACACGGGCGAAGACGTCGATCTCCTCAATCTGCAGCGCCAGTTCCCCCTCCACCATCCGGTCGAGGTCGGCCCCCGACGCGACGCGCCGCCCGGGCTGGAGGAGGCCGATCTCACGGGCGATCGCCTCCGCTGTCGCGACGTGGTCGCCGGTGATCATGATTGTGCGCAGCCCGGCCTGGCGGGCCCGAGCGATCGCCTCCGCCACCTCCGGCCGCGGCGGGTCCTGCATCCCAACGAGCCCCAGGAACACGAGGTCCGTCTCCACGGTCTCCGGGGCGACCTCCGTCGGCAGTTCCCCCAACGGCTTGTAGGCCACGGCGAGCACGCGCAGCCCCTGGGAGGCCATCCCCTCGTTCGTGCGGTTGATCCCCGCCCGCCGGTCGTCGGAGAGCGGCGCAGGGCCCGTCGCATCTTGAATCCTCGTGCACAGGGAGAGGACGACGTCCGGAGCTCCCTTGACGAGGGATACGTAACGTCCCCCTGGGACCACAAGCGGGGCGGAACTGTCCAGGGCGTGCAGGGTCGCCATCCTCTTCCGCTCGGAGTCAAACGGGGCCTCCGCCACCCGGGGGAACGCCGCCACGGTGGCCTTGTCCATCCCCGCCTTGGCCGCCGCCACCACGAGGGCACCCTCCGTCGGGTCGCCGATGATCCGGTACCCCTTCGCCTCCTGGCGGAGCTCGGCGTCGTTGCAGAGGAGCCCCGCCCACAGGGTCGCGAGCAGCACAGGTTCTTCCTCGACCCGGATCTCGCGCCCGTCGCACCGGAACCCTCCCACCGGCTCGAACCCCTGGCCGGAGACAGCGAATGTCTTCCCCCCTGCCCAGATCTGCGTCACCGTCATCTGGTTCTGGGTGAGGGTTCCTGTCTTGTCCGTGCAGATGACGGTCGCCGAGCCGAGGGTCTCCACCGAGGGCAGGCGCCGCACGAGCGTGTGGCGACGCAGCATCTCCCGCGTCCCCAGGGCGAGGCACATCGTGACGATCGCCGGCAGCCCCTCGGGGACAGCGGCCACCGCCAAACTCACCGCGACCATGAAGAACCCGATCAAGGCGTGCTGGGCGTGGTCAAGGTAGACACGCAGGCCCTCCGTCCACAGAAGGTTGATTTCGGTCTGGCGGAGGATGGACAGGACAAACACCAGCACGCAGACCACGAGGATGGCCGTCCCGAGGACCTTCCCGAACACTTCGAGCTTTTTCTGAAGCGGGGTCTCCTCGACCGTCTCCTCGATCATCTCCGCGATCGCGCCGAGCTGGGTGTCGGTGCCGGTCCCCACCACGATCCCCCGGCCCCGACCGTAGACGACGGTCGTCCCCATGAACGCGGAATTGGCGCGATCGGCGATCGGCGTCTCTGCGGCGAGGACAGGTTCCGCCTTCTTCTCCACCGGGACGGACTCCCCGGTGAGGGACGATTCATCCACCCGCATCTGCGCTGCCTCGATCAGGCGCAGGTCAGCGGGCACGATCGTGCCCGCCTCGAGGAGGACCACATCGCCGGGGACGAGATCCCGCGCTCGAACGGTCGTCCTCTCCCCGTCGCGCACGACTTGAGCCTCGGGCGCCGCCATTTCCTTGAGGCTCTGCAGCGCCTGCTCGGCCCGGCTCTCCTGCGTCGCGCCCACGAACGCATTGAGGATAACGATCGCGAGGATGATGACCGAATCAAGCCATCCCAGTGGCTCAGGCTCAATCACCTGCACAATCAGCGAGATGAGCGCTGCTGCAAGGAGGATCCACACCACGAATCCACGCAGCTGCGCAACGAGCCGCTTCCAAAACGGCGTGGGTGGGGTCTCAGGGAGGGCGTTCGGGCCGTAGCGGGCGAGCCGCTCCCGCGCCTCCGCCGAGGTGAGCCCCGTCCCGGGGTTCACCTCGAGGGCGGCGGCGACGTCACTAGCCGAGAGAGCGTGCCACGTCTTCTTCGTTTCCACCGTCATCTCCTCCCCACTACGCCCAGAGGAGGAGGATCACCGGTGCGAACACCTCGGCGACGAGCGACATCACGGTGATCATCGTGTTCAGGGACGGACCCGCGGTGTCCTTGAACGGGTCGCCCACCGTGTCCCCCGTGACCGCCGCCTTATGGGCCTCCGATCCCTTTCCGCCGTAGGCCCCGGTCTCCACGTACTTCTTGGCGTTATCCCACGCCCCACCGGCATTGGCCATGAACAGAGCGAAGATGATCCCGGTGAGGATGCTCCCCGCCAGGAACCCCGCCAACGCCTCCTTCCCCAACAGCAGCATCACCACCACGGGCACGAGGATCGCGAGCGAGCACGGGAACAGAAGCTCACGGAGCGCGCCCCGGGTCGCGATGTCCACGCACGTCTTGTAGTCAGGTTTCGCCTTCCCCTCGATCAGCCCGGGGATCTCCCGGAACTGCCGCCGCACCTCCTCCACCATCCGCCCCGCGTTCCGCCCCACGGCGAGGATGAGGAGGGCCGAGAAGAGCGGGGGCATCATCGCCCCCAGGAACAGGCCGATGATCACGGGGTAGCTGATGAGGTTGATCCCCTGGGCGAGGTCGATGTCCACCAGGTGGGTGTACGCAGCGAACATGGCGAGCACGGTGAGGGCCGCCGCCCCGATCGCGAACCCCTTCGTGACCGCCTTCGACGTGTTGCCCTGCGCATCGAGGGCGTCTGCCACGGCGAGCGCGTCCGGGCCCAGGTCACCCTGCTCCGCGATCCCGCGGGCGTTATCCGAGATCGGGCCGAACGCATCGGAAGAGATGATCGTGGCCACGATGGACAGCATCCCCACCGCGGATACCGCGATCCCGTAGAACGGGTTGACCCCGAACATCTCCGCCAGCGTCCAGGAGGCGAACGTGGCGATGCAGATCCCGAGGATGGAGGGAACGATACTGAGCAGTCCATATGAAAACCCGGTCATGATGTTGATCGCTGCGCCCTTCGTCGCCGCCTCGGCCGTGTTCAACGTGGGACGGCGGTCGATCGAGGTGAAGTAGTCCGTGGTCATTCCGATCACAATCCCCGCCCCCAACCCGGCCAGGGTGGGGAGGAACACGCCCAGCCACTCCTGCCCCGGGAGCCCCGCGGTGTAGGTGACCGCGAACAGGAGCACGAGGAACAAACCGGATGTCGCAAAGAGACCGCCGTTCAAAGCCGCCCCCGGGTTGCCCCGCATGAGGAAGCGCACCATGAACACCCCAGCGATGGAGGCAACCAGCCCTACCGTGGCGATCATCAAGGGGAGCAGGGTGAAGACCCCCCCCCCGAGCTCCGCGCCGAGGATCATCGCCGCCACGATCGCCGCGATGTAGGAGTCCACAAGATCGGCGCCCATCCCCGCCACGTCGCCCACGTTGTCGCCAACGTTATCGGCGACAACGGCTGGGTTTCGCGGGTCGTCCTCAGGGATCCCGAGCTCCACCTTGCCCACGAGGTCCGCGCTGATGTCCGCCGTCTTCGTGTAGATGCCGCCACCGGCCTTGGCGAACAGGGCGAACGCGCTCGCTCCGAAGCTGAACCCGAGCGTGACCTGGGCCGCGTCCATCTCGGTCCACCCCAGGGCGGTCCGGCCGAGGTAGTAGATGAGGCTGATCCCAAATAGGGAGAGGCCCACGATCGCAAGGCCCATCACCGCACCACCGTAGTAGGCGACGGGGAACGCGGCAGTCAGCCCCTCCCGTGCCGCATTGGCCGTGCGCACATTGGCCCGCACCGCAGCCGTCATCCCCAGCGACGCGGCAAGCGTAGAGCAGCCTGCGCCGAGCAAGTACGCTACGGCTATCGCCACTCCGTGTTCGGCCCCCTGGGTGACCCCCACCAGGATCCCGATCACGGGGGCCACGATCCCGAGGAATGCGAGCAACGTCACGTTCTGACGCCGAAGGTAGGCGCTCGCCCCGTCCTGAATCGCTTTCGCCACGTCCAGCATCCGGTCCGTGCCGCCCGCGCGACGCGTCACCTGGCGATACAGATAGAGAGCGAACAGGATAGAAACAAGACCGGCTCCCGCCGCAACGAACTCCCACATCATCTACCATCCCTCCTTGCCCCGCGCCGCTCGTTTCCCTCCGGCGCACGGGACACCCTAAGGGCCCGATCATCTCTTGGAAGTGTCCCCCCCGCAACCTCGGCCAGTCGACGCGTCAGGATGGCAGTGCTGTCCCATACCGAGAAAACACCCACCCACAGGATGCGGAGCAGGCAATAGGAAACCCGGGAGCCGAAGCCCCCGGGTTCACGCCTCGTTCACCCGTTGTCCCAGGATCACGCCCTCACATGCCGGGAGCCGCCACGATCTGGAACACAACGACGCGGACCACCGTGCTCCCGAGGGAAATCCACAACCGATAGGTCCCGAGCGCGAGGTCAGCGGTAGCGAACTGGAACTGGTAGTTGTCCGTAGGTTCGATCCGCTTCCCCACCAACACCCTCTTTCCGAGATCTGGCGTGACCACTGCCCCAGCACCGCCCGCCAACTCATCCGCCGCCGTGAGGACGGCATGGGGGAGGCACGGGACCGCGCCGCACGCGGCCGGGGCGACCACCGCCACCGTGATCACCTCTCCCCGGCGGACCGTCTGCGGCACCTGCTCCCCGGCGAACCGGATCAGGACAGGCTCGTTCGTCGTACGGGCCGTGGCCGCCAAGCACACTGCGGCAGCGTCGAGCCCGTTGATCACGATGTAGTGGTTACCGTCCCAGCTCGTATCTAGATCAGGGAGCGAGGGATCCACCCGTTCCATCGTCGCGTACTTCTCCGCCCCGCGCACGCCGTAACCCGCCGCCCACCCATCGCGGTGGGGGTCGTCGGCGTTGGCGGTGTCTACGATGTTCCCGGCCGGATCGACGAGCTCCAGGATCTCCCCCCGGTCGGCGAGATCGAGGACAAACGGAAGGAACACGAGCTCAGACGGGAACCAGGTTGGGTCCACGTCAGGATAGGCCCAGAGGAGGAACTGTTCGTTCACCGCCTGCGCGGTACCGACGAGCGGGTTTCCGTTCCGGTCGGCGCCATGCGTGAGGATGCCTTCGTTGGCGCGCCAGTTCTGTTCCGTGTCCCGCGCGAACGGGTTCACCCTCTCCATCGTCGCGTACGGATGGGCGCCACCCACGCCGTAGCCAGTGGCCCACCCGGACCGCCCGAGGCGTTCCGCGTTCGCCGTGTCCACCGCTGTGCCCACCGAATCCACAAGCTCCACGACCTCACCCTGCGGATCGAGGGGCACGTTGTAGATGAGGTCAGCCGGGATGCCGCGAACCACGTCGTCACTACCCCGCTCGAGGAGGTACGTTGCGTACGGGGCAATCGTCCCGCGGAGTTCGACCACCTTCCACTCCGGCTCCCCGGCCGTGGCCGGCTGGGTAAGGCGCCAACGGAGGGTCCACCCTGTGAGGTCCACCGCGTTCTCCGTAATGTTGGTCAGCTCGATCCACTGATCGTTCGGGCTTGCCGCGGTCCCCCCCCACGCGATCTCCGTGATGACGACCGGTCCCGTCTCCTCGTAGATGAGGTCGGCCGCGATGTCGCTCACCACGTCATCGGTGCGGCGCTCCATGAGGTAGAACCCGAACTCGTCGATCGCCCCGCGGAGCTCCACGGTTTTCACGTATTGCTCCATCACGTGCCCCGGCTGCTTGCGGCGCCAGCGGAGGGTCCACCCGGTGAGGTCCAGCGACTCGTCGAATGAGCTATAGAGCTCAACCCATTCGTGCACCGGATCGGCTTCCGTGCCGCCCCAAGCGACCTCGTTGATCACGATCCGCGGCCCGAGGGCGCCGCCTCCACCGGCGATCTCCTCGCCGCAGTCCACAACCGTGATCCGAACCGTTCCCACCGCGAACGCGCCGGTAGGGTCGGTGACGGTGTACGTGATGAAGTCGGTCCCCAGGAAATCAAGCTGCGGTGCATACACCACGTCCACCGACGCCTCGTGGGGCGCGCTGTACGTGACAGCACTCAGGTTCCCGCTCAGGGCACCGTAGGTCGGGGCCCCCACGATCGCGAGCGTCAATGGATGCGACGCCGGGGCCGCTGGGTTCACGTTGGGGTCGCTGCCACGCAACGAGAAGGTCAGCGGGGTGTTCTGGCATGTGACGAGGGACAGGCTCTCCGCGGTGGGGGGCTCGTTATTGCGCACCCAGCTCTTGAGGGCGTCCGGGCCGTTCACTCCACCTGAGCCGGTTGCCCTGCGCAGCACGAGTCCGCCCATGGTCACGTCCGCCATCGCCCGAATGACGACACTGCCCTGATTCGACGCAAACACGGTCACCGAGGCCACGCCGCCGCGGGTCGTGGTGGTCGAGGCCGTGACGAAGGTGGCTCCGGCTGCGTTGTTGAGAAGTGTGAACACGACCGATGTCCCATCGGGGGCGAGCACCCAACCCGCTCCGGTGCTAACCTCCACGAGCGCGGTCACCGTGTGGTTCGTGCCCACCGGGTTCACCGCCTCAAGCGGAGCAACACCGATCCGGGCGTCGACGTAGGTCTTCTCGGCGTTGTTGCCGCTCCCGGCCGTGCCCGTGGTGCGGATGACCGTCCGATCGCCGAACACGTCCGCCGCGGCCTGGACGACCACCGTTCCCGGTGCAGAGGAGACGATCTGGACCGTCGCCTGCCCAGCCCCGTTCGTGACCGCGGTGTTGACCCCACCCACGAAGCTTGCCACCCCGCTTAGGATGGAGAACGTTACCTCGGCCCCTCCTGCCGGTGACCAGGTGGACCCGTTACTCGACGTCTCCACAGTCGCCACGATCGTGTGGGGATCGCCCACCTCGTTTGAGGCGGACACCGGACTCAGGCTGATCCGACCCTGTACATAGGTCTTCTGCGCCGGCATGGTGCTCCCGCCCCGGCCATCCGTCGTCCGTACGACCTGCGTTCCGCCAGGGAACGACATCGTTACCGTCGGGACCGCCGTGAGAACAGAGGGGACAGCGCTGTTGACCGTCAAGCTCCACGTCGCGCTCATCCCATCCGAGGACACCGTTGGTCCGCTCAGGCTCTGGCTCCCCGGCGTCGGTACCACAGTGTAGCTGAGAGCCCACGAAATCGGTGCCGCCCCCTGCGCGTGCGCCGCGATCGCGAACGTGTGCGGGGCACCCACTGCATTCGTCGCGTGCCCCGGGGTGATCGCGATGTAGCCGCTCACGTACGCCTTCGTCGCCAAACCGGTTGACCCGCCCGAGCCGTTCGTCTCCACGGTAACGCCCCCCACTGTCGCCTGGGCCTTCACCGTCACGGTTCCGGGTTGGGTAGCGCCGATCGTCGCCTGGGCCTGGCCCCCGCTGGTCGTGGTGGAGCTCGATCCCACAAACGTAGCTCCGATCTGGTTTGAGACGAAGCTGAACGTGACCGGCGTGCTATCAGGGGCGGCGATCCAGCCTACTCCCACCACGTACGCCTCGACCGTGGCCGTGAAGGTGTGGTCGTCGCCGACCTCGTTGGTGTCGGCAAGAGGGCTGAGGCGGATCCGTGCCTGGCGGTACTCGTACGTCTTCTCGGCGTCGGGGCCGCTTGAGCCGACGCCGGTTTCGGCGACCACCGTTCCAGTGCCGAGGGCGTCGGCCACGGCGTGGACCTTGACCAGACCCGGCGTGATGGCGCGGATCGTGACCTGAGCTTGTCCGCCGACAAGGGAGGCGGGGTTCGGGCTCACGATGGTGGCGGAGCCGGTGGTATCCGAGGCGAGGGAGAAGGTGACCGACCCGCCGTCGGGGGGCACGACCCAACTCGTCCCGTTCCACACCCGCACCGTGGCCGTGATCACATGGTTATCCCCTGCTTCGTTCGTGTCAGAACCCGGGGCAAGGTCGATCTTCGCCTGGCGGTACGCGTAGGTCTTGGTGGCGGGGGCGCTGTTGGGGGAGATTCCGTTCGTCGTCAGCACCACTTGCGTCCCGCCGGAGAACATCATCGTCACCGTGGCCGATGCCGTGAACACGGCCGGGCTGGCGTGGTTGATCGTGAGGTTCCAGGTGGCACCCATCCCATCAACGGCTACTGTGGGCCCGCTCAGACTCTCACTGGCTGAGGTTGGACTCACCGTGTAGGCCAAGTTCCACCCGCTGGGAGCCGTCCCCTGAGCGTACGCCGTGATCAGGAACGTGTGGGAGGCCCCCACCTCGTTCACAGCCGACTGCGGCGTGATCGCGACGTAGCCAGCTACCCCTACGTAGTGGCTCGGATCGGTGGCGCTCACCGTCTGCCCGCTGTACGTCGTCTGCGCGGTTCCCACGTTCGCGTACTGCCCAGCAACGGCCGCCCCTGTCTTGGTCAGCGTCGCGCTCGCTCCCACCCCCAACGTCGGGATCGTCCCGATCGTGCCCGCCTTATCGTCGGTGACAGCGATGTTCGTCAGCGTCACGTTCCCCGTGTTCGTCACTTCGTACGTCCAGGTGATCGTCGACCCCACCACCACCACCGGACCAGTCGGACCATCGGCGTCTTGCCCGTTCGTCCTCTTCTCAAGCGAGAGGCTCGGGGCCTGCGTGGCCGTGATCGTCTCATCGTCTTGCCCCGTTACGTTCGGCCCCGTGGGCGGTGTCCCGGTGGCGGTTGCCACGTTGGCAACGGTTCCCGCATCGAGATCGGACTGGCTGATCGTGTAGGCGGCCTGCGCCGTCCCTATCTGCCCTGGCCCCAGCGTCGCCGGCGTCACAACGAGGTTCGCGACCCCTAGTCGCACATCGTCGATCTTCACGCTCGTGAGCGTCACGTTCCCCGTGTTCGTCACCGCGAACGTGTACGTGATCCCTTGTCCTACCGCGCTGTACGTCTTCGGGCTCGCGCTCTTCACCACCGCCAGCGCCGGCGCCGCCACCAACGTCTGGGTGTCATCGTCGGTGTCGCTCACGTTCGATCCCACCGGCGGCGTCCCGGTCGCTGTCGCTACGTTCGTGAACGTCCCCGCGTCGATGTCCGCTTGCGTAAGGGTGTAGCTGCCGCTGAATGTTGTCGTGTCCGTAGCCCCCGCCGCCAGCGATGCGATCGGCCCACCCGTCACCGTGACCTTCGAGTCCGTCACGACCACGTTCGTCAACGTCACGTTCCCCGTGTTCGTCACCGCGAACGTGTAGCTAATCGTATCTCCCGCGTCCGCTCGCCCGTTACTCCCTAAGTTCAGCGTCCCGCTCTTCGCAAGCCCGATCGAGGGCTGCGCTCCGTAGTAGTGGCTCGGATCGGTGGCGGTGACCGTCTGCCCGCTGTACGTCGTCTCGGCCTTCCCTACGTTACTGTACTGCCCAGCAACGGCCGCCCCTGTCTTGGTCAGCGTCGCGCTCGCTCCCACCCCCAACGTCGGGATCGTCCCGATCGTGCCCGCCTTATCGTCGGTGACAGCGATGTTCGTCAGCGTCACGTTCCCCGTGTTCGTCACTTCGTACGTCCACGTCACCGTCGACCCCACCACCACCACCGGACCAGTCGGACCATCGGCGTCTTGCCCGTTCGTCCTCTTCTCGAGCGAGAGGCTCGGCTGCGCGGGAGGGGGGCATGCTGGTCCCTCGACTTGGTAGTCGCACTTCTCCTGCCCAGCCTTGACAGCGACCTGGGTGCGCCCAGTGGGCCAGTACCCCCGCAGCGTGACCCAGTAATCCCGGCATTCCCTGTCGCTGAACCCCTGATCGAACTTCACCCCGAAGATCCCCGTCGTGGGATCTCTATTGCACTCGTACTTGTGGCTTGTCGCGACCACATCCTTGCACGTAGCACAGCTATCGGGAAGCTCCAGGACCCAATGGCTGATCGCAGGAGAGTCACTGGAGCACACGCGGTAGCTAAACGTGGTGTTCGCCCCGTCGAACGTGGCCCCGAGGAGCGTCACCGTATACTTGGAGCAGTCACAGGCCGAGGATGAGACCGAACTCCCTGCACTCAGCAACACGACGAGCAGGAGAGGGAAAAGCGCTCTTCCTGTCTGTCGAATCCACGAATTTTCCGTCCTGCCACTCCCAAACAACCTAGCCATGGTTCCCTCCCTCCCAGCTTGCGCTTCGGCAGCCTGGCGGCCTCAAGGAGGTCCATGGCTTTGCGCCCCCGGATCGCTCCAGGTTTACCTTTTCGGCAGACGCGACTATGCTTCGATCATGCTCCTACCCTAACTTCGGTTGAACCGGCCCTGGACAACCAGGGCCCGCTTCACGGTCTCGTCGCGGACCAAACCCTTCTCAACGAGGATCTCCCCTAGACGTTTCCCACGCTCGAAGTGCTCCTCGAGGATGGACATGATCACTGCAGACCGAGACTTGCGCTCCCGTTCGGCCAGCTCGTCCACCAGTTCCAGGAGGTACTGGTCCTCTTCGTTGTAGTACAACGTTACCTGCACGTCGCCGCCCTCCTTTTGTGCTGCCCCGCCCAATAAAAAAGGGCTCCAGGTGGTTTGCCCTCCTGGCAGCCCGACTACCCGTCCTGGGTTCGTAGCTTTGCGCCCCCACGTTCCCGTGGGTTTGCCCTTTTCAGGCTCTGTTTATGTTGGTTTGCACTGTAAGCCGGCCGGCGTTCCTTGTCAAGCGGACATTCGTCCGAGACCTACCGGCCCGCGGCCGACGCGGTCGCCACCGCCGCACCCGCATCCACGAGCCCAGCGCCGAACCGCGGATCGCACCCCTCGGCAAGAGGGGTGGAGCTCTCAAGGAGGATATCCACCGCCTCGGACGCCGTGAGCGAAGGATCGGCGGAGAGGATGAGAGCAATGGTTCCGGCGACGTGGGGCGCCGCGAACGAAGTCCCCGAGTTCCGGGCGGCGCGACCTCCGGGGAGGAGGGAGGCCACTTCGTGCCCCGGTGCGGCCACCGCTACCTCCGGTCCCCACGAGCTGAACGGAGCCAGGCCGTCCGTCGCGTCGGTGGCCGATACCGCGAGCACGGTCGGGTATTTGCCCGGATACAGGACTTCGGGGTTCGCCTCGTTCCCAGCAATCCCCACCACGACCACACCCTGGGCCGCGGCATAGGAGAGAGCCCGTTCGACGACCGCGGGGGGAATGCCCCTGGCGTACAGGCTGAGGTTGATGATCCGAGCGCCGTTATCCACCGCATACCGAATGGCCTCCGCCAACCGATCCCAGTCCCTCGTCAAGAAGAGCCCGCGCGAGTCGAGGAACCGCACGTCCATGATCCGCACGGTAGGGGCCACGCCCGCCGCTCCCTCCACCCCCGCTCGGGCGGCGATGATCCCAGCGACACAGGTTCCATGCCAGTAAAGCGGCGTGCGCCGGCGATCTGCCGGTACCCCATCGCGAAAATCCCACCCGAAGACATCATCCACATACCCGTTCCCATCGTCATCGATGCCGTTCGTGGGGATCTCGTGAGGGTTCGTCCACCGCACCGCGGCGAGCTCGGGGACCGTCCAGTCAATGCCGCTATCGATCACGGCGACGACGATCTCCGGGCTCCCCATTGTGACCTGCCACGCTGCGGGAACACGGATTCGCTCCAGGCCCCAGGGCAGGTTCGCCGTCACCGGGCTCGGGGAGCCCGCCGTCCCTGCCCCGCCAGCGATGTCCGGGCCATCAAGGGTGGGTGTGGCCAGGAAGAGGAAGAACAACCCCAGGCCGGTCCCTACCCACCGCCACCGCACGTGTCGTCTGCGTTCCATTCGGCAACCCGGCTGTCCTCATGGGACCCGTGGCTTTGCGTCCCCCCCTCGCGAGGGGTTTGCCCTTGTCGTGGCCCGCTTCGGGCGGCGCCACTGGTTTATAGTGGAATATACGAGATCCTAGGACTCCCGTCAAGCCCACCTCCCGGAAAGTGTGATCGGAACAAAGTGCGCCGCGGGGCGATCGCGTCGGGAGGAGCGAGATCCTGGCCACCCAGGGCGACCTCCCCCGACGAACGAGCCTTGGGATAAATAGAGGTCCCAGTGGGGGATCCGATGAGCCTCTTGGGCACCGCTGAAAGAGGAGCTAAAGGCTAGAGAGAGGACGGTGCTACCAACTGGAGCCGACGGGAGTCGAACCCGTGGCCTCTAGCATGCCATGCTAGCGCTCTCCCAACTGAGCTACGGCCCCACCCGATTCTCCCCGTCGGGGCCCGCGATGCAACCGCTAGATGTCCAGCGCCACCACCCGATGCGCGTTCTCGCGGATGAAGTCCCGCCGCCGTGGGACATCGGTGCCCATGAGGGTGGTGAACACCTCGTCCGCCTCCAATGCGTCGCGGATCGTAACCTGGCGCAGGATACGGGTCTCCGGGTTCATCGTCGTCTCCCACAGCTCCTCGGGGTTCATCTCCCCAAGGCCCTTGAACCGGCGCACGATGTACTTGCCGTCCTCCTCGGCCTGATAGGCCTCGAGCTCCTCATCGGAGTACAGGTACCTCCGCACCTGGCCCCGCTGGGCGAGGTAGAGGGGGGCCTTGGCGATGTACACGTGGCCGCGCTCGATAAGGGGGCGGAGGTTGCGGAAGAAGAACGTGAGGAGGAGCGTGCGGATGTGCGACCCGTCCACATCGGCGTCGGCCATGATGATCACCTTGTGGTAGCGCAGCCCGTCGAGGTTGAACTGGTCGCGGATCCCGGTCCCGAGGGCGGTGATGATCGCTCGCAGCTCCTGGTTGTCGAGGAGCTTCCCCAACCGGGCCTTCTCCACGTTGAGGACCTTTCCCCGGAGGGGAAGGATCGCCTGGAAGTTCCGGTCTCGGCCCTGCTTGGCCGACCCGCCGGCCGAGTCGCCCTCGACGATGAACAGCTCCGACTCCTCCGGGGAGCCGCTCGTACAGTCGGCGAGCTTTCCGGGGAGACCACCCCCGAACAGGGCCTCCTTCCGCCGCACGAGCTTCCGTGCCTTCGCCGCCGCCAGCCGCGCCCGGTGGGCGGAGAGCGAGTTCTCGATGATCGCCCTCCCCACACTGGGGTTCTTCGCCAAGTACTGGCCCAACTGCTCGCGGACCACTTCCTCCACGAACGCGCGAATCCCCGGGCTCCCCAGCTTGGCCTTCGTCTGCCCCTCGAACTCCGGCTGCTGGAGTTTCACGGACACGATCGCCACCAACCCCTCGCGGATCGCCTCCCCGGGGAGGGCTTCGTCCTCCTGGCGCAAGATGCGCTTCTCGCGGGCGTAGTCGTTGAGGACCTTCGTCAGCGCGGCGCGGAACCCCGTGAGGTGGGTGCCCCCCTCGCGGGTGTTGATGTTGTTGGCGAAGGTGAACACCTCCTCCTCCATCGCGTCCGTGAACAGCATCGCCACTTCCACGGATTGGCTCCCGCGGCTCTCGGCGAGGTAGATCGGCCCCTCGTGGAGAGGTTCCTTCCCCGTCGCGAGCTCCTGCACGAACGCGGCGATCCCGCCCTCGGCGTGGAAGGCCCGCTTCACACCGGTGAGGCGGTTGTCAAACTGGATCGTGAGCCCGGCGTTGAGGTAGGCGAGCTCCTGCAGCCGGTGAGAGAGCTTAGAGAAATTGTAGTGGATCTCGTCGAAGATCTCCCGATCGGGGAGGAACGTGATCGTCGTGCCTGTCTCGTTGCTCTCGCCCACCACCTCCAGCTCGGTCGTCTTCCTCCCCCGGCAGAACTCCTGGCGGTAGACCTTCCCATCCCGCCACCGCACCTCGACCACGAAGTGTTCGGACAGGGCGTTCACCGCCGATACACCCACCCCGTGGAGCCCCCCCGACACCTTGTACCCTCCCTCGTCAAACTTCCCTCCGGCGTGAAGGGTGGTGAGCACGAGCTCGACCGTGCTCACCCCAGCCTCGGGGTGGATCCCAACCGGGATCCCTCGCCCGTCGTCGCGGACGGTGATCCGTTTGTCCTCGTGGATCACGATCTCGATCGTCGTACAGAAGCCAGCAAGGGCTTCGTCCACCGAGTTGTCGACGACCTCGTAGATCATCTGGAGGAGGCCATCGGGGCCGGTGGAGCCGATGTACATCCCCGGCCGCTTGCGGACCGCGTCGATGTCCTCCAGCACTTGGATCTTGTCTACGTCGTAGCTTGAATCCTGGTTCGCAGCCATTGCCCTTTAGTGTACCCCGAACAGGGAAAAACCGCAAGCGAACGGCATTTGGCCCTCAAGAACCGGCCGCATGTCTCTGGCCCCACCCGCAGCCGGCGGGTAACCTTCCAGTAAAAGGAGGCACGGGTGCGGCTTCTGGAGTGGCAGGGGCGAGTGATCTTGGAGAAGGAGGGGATCCCCGTCCCCGCAGGCGGGCGGGCGACGACACGCAATGCCGTGCGGGAAGCGGCCTCCGCTGCGGGAGGAGCGGTCGTGCTCAAGGCCCAGGTGCCGGTGGGCGGACGGGGCAAGGCGGGCGGCATCCGCATGGCCCGCGACCCGGATGAGGCGGCGCGGATCGCTGGAGAGATGCTGGGGTCGGAGCTCAAGGGCCTCCCGATCCACGAACTCCTCGTGGTAGAGGCGGTCGCCCCCGTGTCCGAGCACTACCTTTCTGTCACCCTCGAGCGCCGCCGGCGGGCTCCGGTGATGATCTACTCCCCCCGCGGCGGGGTGGACATCGAGGAGGTCGCGCGCACGGATCCGGGCGCGATCCGCCAAGTGCCCATCCCGCCCTTGGAAGGCCCCCTCCCGTTCCGCCTCCGGCAGCTCGTGTCCCCCGCCCCACCCGAACTCAGGAAGCCCCTCGCCGCGATCGCCGGGAAGCTCTACCACATCTTCACGCGCTACGAGGCAACCCTCGCCGAGATCAACCCCCTCGCCGAGACGGAGCGGGGCCTGGTTGCCCTCGATGCAAAGCTCATCCTGGACGATGACCACCGCCCCGGGGACCAGTTCGCCGGACTGGCGGACGCCCTCGTGGACCCGCTCGAAGCCGATGCCCGCGCGGTGGGGATGAGCTATGTCCGCCTCGAGGGGGATATCGGCGTCCTCGGAAACGGTGCCGGGTTGGTCATGGCCACGCTCGACCTGGTGGCCCAGGCCGGGGGGCGGCCGGCGAACTTCCTCGATATCGGGGGAGGAGCACGGGCGGAACGCGTGCGCAAGGGGGTCGAGCTCATCCGGCGCGATGGGAAGGCGAAGGTCCTGTTCGTGAACGTGTTCGGCGGCATCACGCGCTGCGACGAGGTCGCCCAGGGCGTGGTCGAGGCCACGGTGCGGAGCGGGCTACCGATGGTGATCCGGCTCACGGGGACGAACGAGGCGGAGGGGAGGGCGATCCTCTCCCGAGCTGGACTTGTCCCCGTGCACACGATGGAAGAGGGCGCTGCCCGGGCGGTGGCGCTGGCCAAGGAGGCACAGCCGTGAAGAGGGTCGGGTGGGTTGCGGTGGCGTTCGTCGGGCTGGCTGCCCTGGCAGCGGACACGATCCCCCTGGCTGAGATCGAGCCCGGGATGACAGGGTACGGCCTGACCGTGGTCGGGGGGACGGAGATCTCCCGGTTCGAGGTCGAGGTGGTGGCGGTCCTCGACGAGCCGGGGGAGCGGGATGATTTCATCATCGTCCGCGCGTTCGGACCGGCGATCGCCCGTTCCGGAGGGGTCGCCCAGGGGATGTCGGGGAGCCCGATCTACCTCGACGGGCGGCTGGCGGGGGCCCTATCCCGGGCCACGGCGTGGTCAGCAGACCGCGAGCGGCCACTGGCGTTGGTGACCCCCATCGAGGCCATGCTCAAGGTCCTCGACGAGATCGCCCCCCCGAAGACGCAGCCCATCCCCTACGATGGACCGCGGGCCGAGACGAGCGACCCTCTGGAGGGAAGTGCGATCCTCTCCGCGCCGGTGATGGCAAGCGGGCTCTCCGCCCGCGCGCTGGAGGCCCTCAACCAGGGGGTCGACCTCCGGGCGCGGTGGCATCCGCTCGCCGATCTCCTCCCCACCTGGCGGAACGGAGCCCCAGGCCTGCGGAGCCTCGGCGTGTCGCGCGTGGTCGCGGCGCCCGCTGCGTCCGGGGACGCCTCGCCCCTCGGCCTCGAGCCGGGAGCTCCGGTCGGGGTCGGGCTGGCCACGGGCGACATCGCGATCGGGGCCCTGGGGACAGTGACCCTGGTGGAAGGGAAGGCCGTCCTCGCATTCGGACATCCGTTCCTCTTCACCGGCCCTGCCCGCTACTTCCTCACCCAAGCGCACGTGTTCGACACCGTGGCCGCGCTTGACTTCTCCTACAAGCTGGGCACGGTGGGGGAGGTTGTGGGGGGGGTGTTCGCCGACCGCTCGGCAGGAGTGGGTGGCATCATCGGGCGGATCCCGAGCGGCCTCTCCGCCAGCTTTCGCATCCGCGACCTCGGTCGGGCCGAGGACGAGGTCCTCACGGTCGAGCTCGTGGACGAGCCGCAGCTCTCGGCCCTCCTCCTCTACGTCGCCGGCCTCGAGGCAGCGGACCGAGCCCTGGATCGGATCGGACCGGGCACGGCGACCCTGAACTATACGCTCACCGGCCGCGGCCTGCCGCGGCCCCTCACCCGCGAGAACGTCTTCCTCTCGACCGCGGACATCGCCCCCTACGTATCCTGGGAGATGGCCCTCATCGCGGATGTGCTCGCCTACAACGAGTTCGCTGATCCGGGGCTCCTCACCGCCACCCTGGAGGCGACGGTTCGTCCCGAGCTCTCCGCTACCGAGATCGTTGCCCTCGAGACGGATCGGGACGCCTATGCGCCGGGTGACCGGGTTCAGTTCATCGTCACCCTCCGCGGGTGGCGGGGCGAGGTCGAGGAGTGGGAGGGGTGGGTGGAGATCCCCGCCGACGCGGCGCCCCCCTACGTCGAGCTCCGCGCCTACGGCGGGCCCCGCCCGCGGGAGAAGGGGGAGCCGGCACCCGCGCTCGCATCGCTTGGGGAACTCCTCGACTACATCGAGGGGATCCCAACCTACGACACGCTGACCATCGAGCTGTTCGCGCTCGATCCGATCTCGAACGTGATCGGGGAGGCCTGGCTGTATGGGGTCGATGGGGCAGCCGACCGCATCCCCGGTTCGGTCGTGTACGGCACGGTGTCGGTCATCCTCCCGCTCCAACCGACTGAGGGGGAGTAAATGTGGGACCTTCGCGAGGCAGCGGAAGCGCTCGAGGCGCGGCTCATCCGGCCCACAGCGCCGTTCTCTGTCTTCGGGGCCGCCTGCGACTCGCGACGGGTCCAACCGGGGGATGTGTTCGTTGCCCTCCCCGGGCACCGGGCCAACGGGCACGACTTCCTCAGCGAGGCGTTCGCCCGCGGGGCGATGGGCGCCGTCGTGTCCCGGGATCCCGGGTTCGGGACCAATCTCTTCCTTGTACCCGATGTCCCCACTGCCCTCCGCGAGCTCGCCGCCTGGCGCCGGGCGGCGATCGAGGCGCCGATCGTGGGGGTCACGGGTTCGTTTGGGAAGACGACGACGAAGGAGCTCGTCGCCGCTGCCCTCTCCGCCCGCTACCGTACCTACCGCGCCCCTGAGAACTACAACACCGAGATCGGCGTCCCCCTCGCAATTCTCTCCATTCCCGACGATGTGGAGGCGGCGGTGTTCGAGCTGGGGATGACGGCGCGAGGGGAGATCCGCGAGCTGGGCGAACTCCTCCAGCCGTGGGCGGGGATCATCACCTCGGTCGGGCCGGCCCATCTCGGGAGCCTCGGTTCGCTGGAGGCGATCGCGGAGGCGAAGTGGGAACTCGCCGCGGCCCTGCCCGAGGAGGGGATCCTCGCCCTGGGTTGGGACTCCCCCGAGCTCCGGTCACGGGCCGACCGCTGCCCTGGCCTCTGCCTGCGGTTCGGGAGCACGCCCGACGCCGACTTCCACCCTGAGGATCTCGTCACCGACCGACCGGAGGGGGTGACGTTCCGCGCCGTGACGCCGGCGGGGGACCTCCCCGTCCAGCTGAAGCTCCTGGGGGAGCACGTGCCCGTGCTCGCCTGTGGCGCGATCGCCCTCGCCTGGGGGATGGGGGTCCCGGAGAAGAGCGCCGCCCAGGCCCTCGCTCACGTGGAACCGATCCCGCACCGGCTTCAGCTCCGGCCAGCCCCGTTCGGGTGGCTGCTCGACGACTGCTACAACGCGAATCCTCTCTCGGTGAAGGCGGCGTTGCGCACGCTCTCCACGCTCAAGCTCGCGGTGGCGCGGCGGGCCATCCTGTTCGGGGACATGCTCGACCTCGGCTCGGACGAGGATCGGTTCCACGCCCAGGCGATCCACGACGCCCAGGACCAAGGCGTGGACGTCATGTTCTGCTACGGACCCCGCTCGGCGGCGGCGTTCCGTTTCTGGAACGGTCCCGGTGCGGCGGAAGCGGAGGACCTCGATGCCCTCCTCACCGAGATCCGCAAGGAGGTGTGGTCCGCTCCCACCCTCCTCCTCGTGAAGGGATCGCGGGCGATGGCCCTCGAACGGGCGATCGAGGCCCTCGTAAACCACGTCACCACGACCGGCTCCCCCGGCTGAACCCGGCCGCGACCCCCCACCGAGGCACCCGAGGGACGACCTCCGCCGGAACCCTCACAGAACCGAGGCGACCCACGCCAGAAGCGGCGCCAGGGCCAAGGCCGGGAGGAGGTCAGCCACCTTGAACTCCCGGAGCCGCAGGAGGGTGATCCCGAGCGCGAGGACCACCGCCCCCCCCGCGGCGGACAGTTCCACCGCCGCTGGCGCCTGCGGCGAGAACCCAGCGAGGTGCGAGGAGAGGAGCGAGGCCGCCACGGTCAGCCCTCCCTGGTAGGCGAGGATCACCACGAGCGAGAGGAGGACCCCCGGTCCCAGCGCGGCGGCGAGGGTCAGGGACGAGATCCCGTCCAAGATGGACTTCGCCGCCAAGAGGGACCAGTCCCCGTACAGCCCGTCCTGAATCGCCCCGAGGAGCGCCATCGGCCCCACGCAGAAGAGCAAGCTCGCGGCGAGGAACCCCTCCCCCAGCGGACGCCCCCGAAATAGGCGCTCCACGCGCTGCGTCCCCCGTTCGATGCGTTCCCCCACGCGGAGGGCTGCCCCCAGCGCCCCGCCGAGGATTACGGACAGCATGAGGACGAGGATGTTCCCCGTCCCCAGCGCCAACCGCAGCCCGAGGACGACCGTCGCCAGGCCCACCCCAATCGTCGCCCCCTCCCGCACCCGGGATGGAACACGAGCCCCGAGGGCCCACCCGAGGCTCCCCCCCACGAGCACGGTCGCCATGTTGACCCACGTCCCGATCACAACGGAATGGTAGCCCCCCACGAGGCCGGGACCAACGGTTGCCAGGGCGGTGCCCCTCGCGCTACAGTGCGCGGATAAGGAGGCGATCGTCGTGTGGCAGGAGTTCAAGGCGTTCATCGTGAAGGGCAACCTCGTCCAAATCGCCGTGGCGTTCATCATGGGCGTGGCGTTCAGTTCGGTCGTGAGCTCGTTCGTGAACGACCTCGTGATGCCGATCATCGGCAAGCTCATCGGCAACGTGGACTTCGCGAACCTGTACCTCAACCTATCGGGAGAGGCGTACGCGTCCGCCGCAGCCGCCCGGGCCGCGGGGGCGGCCGCGATCTACTACGGCGCGTTCATCAACGCGCTCGTGAACTTCCTCCTCATCGCGGTCGTGGTGTTCGTGGTGAGCAAAGCCTACCAGAAGCTCGAACGGCCGAAGGTCGCTCCCGCTCCGACCACGAAGGAATGCCCGTTCTGCAGGACCCAGATCCCCCTCGCTGCCCGGCGCTGCCCTCACTGCACCTCCGAATTGGGGGAGGGGTAGACCGCGAGACTGGGGACTGGCCTCCATTCTTGGGCTAGCCGGTGCGGGCGAACAGCGGCACAGCGATCATCGCCGCGAGGGCGAGGATCCCGGCGATGCCCACCAACGCTCGATCACGCTTGGACAACTTCATCCCCTCCGTCAAATTCCGCTTGACTTTGCCCCTCTGCTGTGCACAGGGCATGGAACGGCGATGGATCTTCCCAAGATCGCAGACGGGGATCCGTGCCAGATGTCCTCCCCTGCTCGGACACCCGCGGCCTAGGGTGCGCCGCGGGGGCCTACTTCTCGCGGAGGAGGGTCACCGCCTTCGCGTTGTTCGTGCAGGAGAAGACGACGAGGGAGCTATGGCCAGCCTCGAACGCGCTCGCGTAGAGGTAGCGGATATCGAGGTCCTGGCGCGCTAGGACGTCGGTGATCCGACGCAGAAATCCCGCGCGGTGGGGAAGTTCCACGAGGACGATATTCCGTTCCTCAACCTCGAATTCTGCCTTCCGCAGCGCCTCCAGCGCGTAGCTCGGGGAGTCCGGGACCAGATGGAGCTCTGCCTCCTCCCCCTCGGCGAACACCGCCACCGCGAGGATGTTGATCCCCTGGTCAGCGAGGACGCGGGCGATGTTTGCGAGCACGCCCACCCGGTTGCCCGTGATGATCACCAGTTCTTTCCCCACTGTCGCTTCGCGCATCGCTACCTCCGCCAGGGGGGTAGTGTACCCGGGCGACCCCCCGCCGTCCTTTCGATCCGGACCGAGCCCGCTATAATCGGCCCCTCGCGGAGGATACGTGGACGCCAACATCAAGCGGATCCTGGTGTGCAGCGCCTGGCCCTACGGTTCGGGCCTGCCCCATCTCGGCAACCTCATCGGGTGCCTCCTCTCCGGGGACGCGTTCGCCCGCTTTTACCGGCTCCGCGGGTACGAAGCGCTCCACGTGTCGGGGACCGATGCCCACGGGACGAAGGTCGAGTACGAGGCAGCACAGCTCGGGATCTCGCCCCGAGAGCTCGCCGAGCGGGTTCACCAAGCCATCACCGCTGTCCTCGCCCAGTTCGAGATTGCAATCGACAACTACACCACCACCGAGTCCCCCGTCCACTACGAGTTTGTGACCGAGATCTACCGGCAGATGGAGAAGAACGGGTACATCATCTCTCAGGAGGAAGGTCGGGCGTTCTGCCAAGGATGCAACCGGTTCCTGGCCGATCGGTTCATCGTCGGGACCTGTCCCCACTGCGGGTACCTCCATGCCCAGGGGAACCAATGCGATGCCTGCGGGGCGTTGCTCGAACCGGAGAACCTCCACCGCCCCCGCTGCGCGTTCTGCGGTTCGTCGTCGGTCGTCACGCGCACCACCCGGCATTGGTACCTCGACCTCGCGCAGCTGACCCCGCAGCTCCTCGCCTACGTGGCTAGCCGCGGCTTCCGCGGGAACGTGAAGCTGTTCACGGAGCGCCTCATCCAGGAGGGGCTCCGCCCGCGGGCGGTGACGCGCGACATCGCGTGGGGGATCCCCGCTCCGTTCCCCGGCGCCGCGGGGAAGGTCATCTACGTGTGGGCAGAGGCCGCGTTGGGCTATGTGTCCGCGACGATCGAGCACTTCCGCCGACGGGGGGAAGAGGAACGGTGGCGGGAGTTCTGGTTCGGGGACGAGGTGTGGCAGGTGTACACCCAAGCCAAGGACAACATCCCGTTCCACACGATCATCTTCCCCGGCCAGCTCCTCGCCTCGGGCCAGGGGTACCATCTGCCAGACCAGATCGCAGCCACGGAGTACCTGAACTGGATCGGAGGGGAGCAGTTCTCGAAGACCCGCCGGATTGGGATCTTCGCCGACGAGGCCCTGAAGCTCCTCCCGCCCGTGTACTGGCGGTTCTACCTCTTCTACAACCGCCCCGAATCCAAGGACGTCGAGTTCTCGTGGGAGGAGTTCGACAAGGCGGTCAACCACGTGCTCGTGGACAACATCGCGAACTTCGTGCACCGGGTTCTCTCCTACATCGGGTCCAAACACGGAGGGACGGTCCCCAACGAGCCGACTGACCCCGAGATCGTGCAGGCGATTGACCGAACCTGTGCCGAAGTGGTGGACACGATCGAGCGGGGATCCCTCGCCCCGGCCTTGCGGGCAATCGCCCTCCTCGCGGGGACGGGGAACGAGTACTTCCAGCGCAAGGCACCGTGGCGGAGCGGCGACAGGGGAGCCGTGGCCTCGGCCGCTCACCTCGTGAAGGCTGTAGCGATCCTGCTCGAACCGTTCATCCCCATGTTCTCGCGGGAGGTTTACGCAACGTTGGGCATCGAGGCGCCCACCCTAACGGCCGTCCGCTCCGGACTCGCCGGCCACGCGCTCGCCCGTGAGCCGCGGCCGCTCCTTGAGCACGTGGACATCGCGGAGTTGAAGGGGAGGTATCAGACGATGAAGGAAGAAGGGCTCATCTCGATCGAAGAGTTCCAGAAGCTCGACCTGCGGGTGGGGAGGGTCCTCGCCGCTGAGGAAGTGGCCGGGGCGGACAAGCTCCTCGCCCTCCAGGTGGACCTCGGGGATCGCCAAGCGCAAGCCGTGGCCGGGATCCGCAAGCACTATCAGCCGGCGGACCTCGTGGGGAAACTCGTGGCGGTGGTCGCGAACCTGAAGCCGGCCACGATCCGCGGGCTCCGCTCAGAATGCATGCTCCTCGCTGCCTCCGATGGCACCCTGTGCCTCCTCACGCCGGAACGCGAGGTGGAGCCGGGCACCCGGATTCGCTAGAATTGTCGTCGCGCATCGTTTCCACTACGATGACCGAGGTGGCTATGTACGCTGTCGTCGAGATCGGAGGCAAACAGTACCGCGTCGAGGCCGAGGCCGAGATCGTGCACGAGCTCCTTCCCACGGTGAACGTGGGGGACAAGGTGACGTTCGATCGCGTGCTCCTCGTACGCAACGGCGCGGGGGTGGAGGTCGGCCGCCCCTACCTGACCGGTGTCAAGGTCGTGGGGGAGGTCATGGAGAGCGGGCGCGGGCCCAAGGTGATCATCCGGCGGTTCGCCCCCAAGAAGGGGTACCGGCGGAAGAAGGGGCACCGCCAGCCCTACATGCGCACGCGGATCCTGGCGATCGAAAAGGGGTAGCCGGGCATGGTGGAAGTGGTGATCGAGCGAGACGAGGAGGGCCGGGTCCAGGCCGTGACCCTGCAGGGCGACGAGTCTGCGGAAGGGCTCGCCGCCGCCGCCCTCGTGGAGGCGCCGGTCCTCGGCCTGCGGGACTACCTCCACCTCGATCCCGCGGTCACGAAGGAGGGGCATCTCCTGCGGTTCCAGGTGGACCGGTCGGCGTTCTTCCTCGACCGCGAGGTCGACGCCATCGTGGAGACGATGGTCTTGGGATTGCGCGCTCTCTCCCGCAACCGCCCGGGGCGGATCGCGGTGCACGAGGTTGGGGAGAGCGTAGCGGTGTGAGAGGACAGGATGGCACATAAGACAAGTGGCGGTTCAACCCAAAACGTCCATGACTCCCCCGGCCAGCGGCTGGGGATCAAGCGCTACGGCGGCGAGCTCGTGCGGCCGGGGTGCATCATCGTCCGTCAGCGGGGAACCAGGTTCTACCCGGGTTTCGGCGTCGGCATGGGCCGGGACTTCACGATCTTCGCCAAGACCACGGGCACGGTCCGGTTCGCCGGGCACAACCGCGTGTACGTGAACGTGGACCCGCTCCACGAGGAGGGGTAGCCCCCCGAATGTGGGTCGATGAGGCGAAGATCCATGTCGCCTCGGGACGGGGGGGGAACGGACTCATCAGCTTCCACAGGACCCGCACCAATCCCCGCGGCACCCCCGACGGCGGGAGCGGCGGTCGGGGAGGGGATGTCCTCCTGCGTGCCACCCGTTCCGTGGGGACCCTCCTCCAATTCCAAAACCAGATCCACTTTCGCGCCGGCCACGGCGGCCACGGTGGTCCGAACTGCCGCCAAGGGAAGAATGGCACCGACCTCGTGATCCACGTTCCAGTGGGCACCGTGGTCCGCGACGCCGGGACGGGGGAGATCCTCGCCGACCTCGCAACCGACGGGGCGGAGGCCCGCATCGCCCGGGGGGGACGCGGCGGGCGTGGGAACAAGGCGTTCACCAATTCCGCCCGCCAGGCCCCGTGGATCCGCGAGTTCGGGGAGGAGGGAGAGGAGCGGTGGATCCGGCTCGAGCTCCGCGTCCTGGCCGACGTCGGGATCATCGGGTTCCCCAACGTGGGCAAATCGTCGCTCCTCGCGCGGGTGTCGCGGCGGAAGGTGAAGGTCGCTCCCTACCCGTTCACCACCCTCGCCCCGAACCTCGGCCTGGCCGAGGTCGGGGACGGCAGCTCGCTCGTGCTCGCGGACCTGCCGGGCCTGATCGAGGGCGCCCACGAGGGGAAGGGCCTCGGGGACCGGTTCCTCCGCCATGCGACCCGGGCGAGGGTCCTCCTCCACGTGGTGGACCTGGCCGGGGTGGAGGGACGCGATCCCCTGGCCGACCACGGGTTGCTCCGTCGCGAGATCGAAGCGTGGGAAGAGCTGAGGGCGAAGCCGGAGGTCGTGGCGGGGAACAAGGCCGACCTCCTCCCCCCGGAGCGTGTGTCCGCAGAAGTGCACCGGTTCCGCGAAGCGGGGATCGAGCTTCACCCCATCTCCGCCGTGACCGGACGGGGGATCCGGGAGCTCCTGCTCCTCCTCGGGCGCAAGCTCCAGGAGAACCCTCCGCCGCTTGCGGCGGCAGAGGCCCCGGCGCGACGGGTGTGGCAGCTCACCCCGGACCGGGTTCCGTTCGAGGTGGCCGAGGAGGAGGGTCAGCTCGTCGTGCGCGGGCCGGCGGTGGAGCGCCTGGTGCGGCGCCTTGATCTCTCAACCCGCGACGCCCAGGAATACTTCCAGACGAGGTTGGAACGCCTCGGGGTGCTCGCTGCGCTCAAGCGGCGCGGCTTCCGTCCCGGGTCCACCGTGCGCATCGGAGGACAGGAGTTTGAGCTTACAGGGTAGGACAGGGTTGTTCGGCGGCACGTTCAACCCGATCCACATCGGCCACCTCCGTGTGGCCGAGGAAGCCTGGCGCCAATTCGGGCTGCGAAAGGTCGTGTTCATCCCCACCGGGCGCCCCCCCCACCGCGCGGTGGACGAGGGGACACCCGCCGAGGCCCGGTACACGATGGTCTGCCTCGCCGTGGAGGGACATCCCCAGTTCTCCGTATCCCGGATCGAGGTGGACCGCCCCGGTCCCTGCTACACTGTGGACACGGTGGCGACGATGAGGGAGCTCCACCCCGAGGGCGTGGCCTACATCGTGGGGGCAGACATCTTCGCCCGGATCGAGACCTGGCACGACTGGCCGCGGCTCCTTGCAAGCTGCCCGTTCATCGTTGCCCCCCGGCCCGGGACGCCTCCGACCGTCTTCCACCGCCCCCCGTTCGACCGTGCCCAGATCCACTTCCTGGACATGCCCCTCATCTCCATGTCCTCATCCGAGATCCGTCGCCGCTACCGGTGCGGCCTCCCGACGGAGGGCCTCGTCCCCCCGGCGGTGGACCAGTGGATCCGCGCCCATGGTTTGTACGGCGTGGCCACCCCCCGCCTGGGCGGCTAGAATACATGTTATGAGGAGGGACCCATTCGACGGGAGTTCCGAGTAAACGAGCAGATCCGAGCGAGAGAGGTTCTCCTGATCGACCCCGAAGGACGCAGCTTGGGCGTGCTCCCTGTGGACCGGGCGCTGGCCATGGCGCGTGAGAAGGGGCTCGATCTTGTGGAGGTGGCTCCCGAGGCGAACCCGGTGGTGTGCAAGATCGTGGACTACGGGAAGTACCGGTACCAACTGGAGAAGCGGGAGAAGAAACAGCAGAAGGCTACCCGCCTCAAAGAGGTGAAGTTCACGATCCAGACTGGGGAACACGATTTTCAGACGAAGCTCGCGCGGATCCGCGAGTTCCTCAGCGCGGGCCACATGGTGCGCGTGTCGGTGTTCTTCAAGGGCCGGCAGATCATCCATATCGGCAAGGGGGAAGAGATCCTGGCCCGGGTGGCGGCGGCGACGAAGGACATGGCGAAGGTCGATCAAGACATGACGAGCAAGGGAAGGACGCTGCAGATGCTGCTCGTTCCCGTCAAAGGAGGGCGCGTTGAAGACAAAAACGCACAGAGCGTCAGCGAAGAGATTTAGGATCTCGGGGACGGGGAGGATTTTCCACCAGCACGCCAACCGCAAGCACAAGCTGTCAAAGATGCGACCCCAGTACCGCCGCGAAGCAGGGCGGCCCGTCGAGGTGCGCGGTGCCGATCGCAAGCGGTTGCGGCGGATCCTGAGTATCTAGAGGAGGAAGGACGATGCGAGTTCCAGGCGGGGTGAAACACGGCCGGCGGCGGCGGAAGGTCCTCCAGCAGACCAAGGGGTTCCAGGGGAAGCGGCGCTCCTGCTACCGAATCGCGAAGCAGTCCGTGTTCAAGGCGCAGCGGCACATGTACGTGTCGCGCAAACTGGAGAAGCGGACGATGCGCAGGTTGTGGATGGTCCGCATCGGAGCGGCAGCGAAGGGCCACGGGCTCTCCTACTCCGCGTTCATGGGGGGCCTGCACAAGGCCGGCGTGGGGCTGAACCGGAAGATGCTCGCCGACATCGCTCAGCGCGATCCGCAGGCATTTTCCCAGGTGGTAACCGTCGCCAAGGAGATGCGGCGCGCCTAAGGGCCCCCGGGCCCGCGCTACGCTGACGTGGAGGTCGCACGCTCAAGGGCAATCACATCCTGATCACGGTCGAGCGAACGCCCTCCGGCCCCCGGAGGCGGGTGGCGATCGTCGAGGACGGCGAGCTCGTCGAGGTCCACTTCGATGCCCCGGCACGCCGGGCCCTGGTGGGCAACATCTACCAGGGGAAGGTGGAGACGGTCCTCCCCGGGATGGGGGCCGCCTTCGTGAATGTCGGGGAGAGGAAAGCCCTTTTTCTCTCCGAGCACGAGATCAGCGATGCCCTCCTCGTCGCCAAGGGGTTCGAGCCGTGGAAGGAGAGCGTGCCCATCCAGAAGGTGCTCCGCCCCGGGGATACCGTGCTGATCCAGGTCCGGCGGGAAGGGATGGGGAAGAAGAACCCCCAGGGGACGACGAAGATCAGCCTCCCCGGGCGGTACTGGGTGTTCCTGCCGACCGAGGATCGGGTCGGGATCTCCCGGCGGGTGGGGGATCCCGAGGATGCGAAGCGCCTCCGCCGGATTGCGCACGAGCTCAAGGGAGAGGGGCAGGGCCTCATCGCCCGCACCGCCGCGTTCCACGCAGATGAAGAGGAGCTCGCCGTTGACTTCCGCCGCCTCCAGGAGGTCTGGGGCGGGATCGAGCGGGCAGCCGCGGAGGCCACCCCCCCGCAGCTCCTCCACGAACCCCTCGACCTCGTGCGGACCCTCGTCCGCGACCGCTTTCTCGAGACCGTGAACTCCCTCATCGTGGACGACGCTGACGAGCAGAAGGGGATCCAGGAGTTCCTCGGCGAACTACGCCTTCCCCACCTCCGCCGCCGCGTCCGGCTGTACCGGGGGCAGGTCCCCTTGTTCGTGCGCTACGACATCGAGCGCCGGCTGCGCGAGGCGCTGCAGCGCAAGATCCCGCTCCAGGCGGGCGGGTTCCTCGTGGTGGACGAGACGGAGGCCCTCACCGCGATCGACGTCAACACGGGCTCCGACATCCGGCACCGCACACAGGACTCGGCGATCCTCAGCACCAACCTCGAGGCAGCGAAGGAAATCCCGCGCATCCTCCGGTTGCGGAAGATCTCGGGGATCATCATCGTGGACCTGGTGGACATGGAGAGCGAAGCCGATGAGCAGAAGGTGATCGCCCGCCTCGAGGCCGAGCTGAAGAAGGACCGCGTGCCGGTGGACCTCATCGGGATCACCAAGTTGGGGCTGGTCGAGATCACCCGGCGCCGGGAAGGGGAGTCCTTGATCGCGATGATCGAGGACAACGGCGAGAGCTAGTCCCAACTTGCGCGTGCAAAACGGGCCGGCTACCATCGCTACGCAGGGCGGATAGCTCAGTTGGTAGAGCGCTCCCTTCACGGGGGAGAAGTCGGGGGTTCAAGTCCTCCTCCGCCCAGTCCCCCCTATGCACATCTCAGTCGAAGGCCTGCCCGCGCTGGGAAAGAGCGAGGTCCTGTCCGTTCTTCGCTTGTACTACCCCGATCAGGTGGTGGTCCTCCCCGAGCTGGTCAAGGAGGCTGCCGAGCAAGAGGGGATCGATCTCTTCCGCGAGAGGGCCCGACTGAGCGAGGCGATCTGGGCGCGGCTCCCCGAGCGTGAGCGCGCGATCCGCGACGCTCTCTCCGCTGGGAGGACCGTGATCGAGGAGTCCCACCTCGCCGTCCACGCTGCCTACGCCGCCGCGTTGGGCGATACCTCGTTCCTCGCCCAATTCCGGGAGCGGGAACCGAACATCGTTTGGCCGAACCGGTTCGTGCGGTTCGTCGCCCCCATCGCAGTGTCCCGCGCCCGCCAAAGGGGCCGAGCCAATCCCCGTTACGCCGTGTCGGAGGAGATCCTGAGGAGGATGCTCCCCTGGCTCGACGCCTGGCACGCCAGGCAGGGGAGCGATCTCTGGCTCGTCGAGGCCGACCGCCCCCCAGCCGAGGTCCTCGAGGACGTTACTTCCGCCGCCGGGCTCGCCTACCGCGGGCAGTCCAATGGAGAGGTCCTCCCGTACCTGTTCCTCCTCGGCCGACCTGCGGCGGGGAAGTCCGAACTGATCCAGTTCCTCCGCCACCTATCCCCGGACGAGCGGGCGGCCGCCTACCACCTCGGCCGGCTGCGGGTGGCGGACGACTTCCCCCTCCTGTGGGAGCTGTTCGTGGCGGATGACCTCTGGGAGAAGGCCGGGCGGGGCCGGCTTCATTCGCGCCGGGCCGGGGAGAACTACGCGGTCACCGATGAGGGGGTATGGCCGTTCCTCATCCTGAAGCTCCAGGAGGACCTGGCCTGCCACCCCGTCGCCCCCGGGGAGACGGTGATCGTCGAGTTCGCCCGCGGCGGACCGACCGCGTACCGAGATGCCCTCCATCTGTGGTCCCCGACGTTTTTACCGAAAGCGGCGATCCTCTACCTCGACGTCACATTCGCGGAATCGTGGCGCCGGAACATCGCCCGCTACGATCGCGACCGCCGGGCGGGGATCCTCACCCACTCTGTCCCCCGCGAGGAGATGGAGCGCACCTACGCCCGCGACGACTGGGCCACCCTCGCCCCTCACGGCCAGGGGTACCTCCCGCTCGGGGGCATCCGGGTTCCGTACGAAACCGTCCCCAACACGCCCGAGCCGACGAGCGCGGACGCGTTCGCCCATCGCTTCCAGCCCGCCCTCGCCACCCTGTGGGAGCTCCACCGCAACCGCTGACGCAGGTCTACAGGTAGCCCAGGAGGACCCCAACGATCATCCCGACCCCGAGGAGGACCATCACCAGCCCCGCCGCGAAGTGGAGCGTCCCCAGCTTTGCCGTCCGCCACCGCTCCGCCCGGGCGGTGGTGGTGAACCCGAAGTGGACCATGAGCGCGATCGCGATCATGGGGAGGATGAAGATGAAGTTGTAGAGGAGGAGCCACAGCGCCCCTTGGACCCGGCTCGTGGTCTGGGAGAGGAGGGTGAGGATCACGATGTAGGGGCCCGACGTGCATGGGGCGAGGAACAGGGAGTCCACGAGCCCGATCACGAACGCGCCGGGGACCGACACCACCGACGCCGTGATCCTCTTCACCGACGGCTTCCACCTCTCGGGGACCTCGATCGAGAACCACTTCCCGTACCAGAGGAGGTCCTTCATCTCCCACAGGCCGATGAGAATGGCGAGCGAGGAGACGGCGAGGATGAACGGCACGCGGAACGCCCGCGACCCGACCGTGATCCCGAGCACAGCGTACAGGCCGAACCCGATCGCGAAATAGGCCACGAAGATCCCCGCCGCGAAGGCGAGGCCGGCCCAGATCACCTTGACCCTCTTCCCCACGACGAGCAAGGTCCCGAGGAGGAGGACCAGAACAGCGAAGTCACAGGGGTTGATCGAGTCAAGGGCTGCACCGACGACCACCGCTCCCAAGGTGAGCTGCTCCCGTAGCCGCAGCCGGTCGAGGGGGGAGGTCGCCTTGGCCTCCACCGCCTTCGCCACCGCCTCGCGGAGCGCGACCTCCCCGGCCGGGCTCGAGAGAGGAACAGGATCGCGCCGCGGGAGGTACACGTTCCCCCCCACCACCGCCGCATCGCCCACGAACAGGGCAGGCGGATCCCCCCGCACCCCATACAGCCGCAGGAGCTTCTCGAACGTGGACGATGCATTCGGATCCGTGACCGCCAACCGGCGGATCCCGAGGGCGGGGTACGTCTCCCCAAGCTGGGTTAGGTGGAGGTCGAGGAGGACGCAACCCGAGTCCAAACACGGATCGGAGGGGACGATGACCACCGCCTCCGTCGCCACCGGAGGAAGGAGGGTGAGCGGGGAGGGAGCGTTCGCGACCACGGCCGCCCGCACCGCCTCCTCCAGCACGAGGTCGTAGGCCGCCCCCGTGTACACGATCGGCTCAGGGCCCAGCCCATAAAACGTGTCCCCCACCACCGCAACCTCGCCCACGAACACCATCGGGACAGAACCGATGTCAGCGTGGTAGACGCCGAGGAGCCGGAGGAGGAGGTTCCACCCTTCTGGGGCGTGAATCTCGTAGCGTTCGATCGTGAACTCGAGGCCAGCCTGCTGGAGATCCGTCAGGAACGACTCAACTTGCTTACAGTGCGTGCAGCTCTCGTCGTAGAAGAACAGGAGTTCGGTCGCCCCGCCCGCGAGGCCAGCCCCCACCACGAGGCCCACGGCGGCGAGCACCAGGATCCATCGCTTCCAGTCCATGACCGCGTTCATCCGCCCTCCTTCGCGGGCGACCCCGGCCCCAGCGCTTCGCGCGTGGAATCCAGCACGTTCATCCTCCACCGCCCACGACCAAGATCAGCAGCACCCCCACCGCCAGAAGCACCGCGATCTCGAGTGGGCTCAGCACAGGGCGGAGCTTCTGGGGGAGGCGAGCCAGGGGGGAAGGACAGCCGGCCCCGAGGCAGCGCTCCACCTCTTCCCGGATCTGCAGTTCCACCGCCCGACCGATTCCGGCCACGGCCAGGTCCCCCACGAACACCGTGGGCGTGGTCTCCTTCTCCAGGCCGTACGCCTGGGCAAGGGTGGCCATGAGGCGCCAGTTGTCGGGGGTGAACGTGACCTCGTGCGCAACGATTGCGAGGTCGGGGTACTCCTGGGCGAGCTCGGCCAGGAACGCCTTCATCACCTGGCAGTCCGGGCAGGTTGCGGACCAGAAGTAGTGGAGCTCGACCGGGGCCGCAGCTGCGACCGCTCCCGACAGGATGAGTGCTACCACCATTCCTACCGTCCTCACGCTCCCTCCTTGCGCGTCACGGAAGCAGGGGAGCCCAGTTCCTCCCAGGGCCTTTTGCTCCCCCCGCAGCCAGATCCGACTACCGCTCCGGGAAGAGGAGCTCGTCCCCGAACTGGGCCCGCCAGGCCGCGACCCCCCCGAACAGGCACCGCGCCTGGGTGAACCCGATCCCCTGCAGGTATTGGGCCACGTCGCACGCCTGGGAACCATCCTCGTCCACAATCCAAATCGCAAGCGACGTCCCGGGGATCGGGCGCGGGAGGCGGGCCGCCCACGCCACGAGCTCATCCCGGGTGGCGAGGGCCACGTTCTCCGCCCCTGGGAAGTGGCCCGCAGCGTAGGTCGGCGGGGAGCGGAGGTCCACCACGTACTGGTACTTCTTCGCGAGCTGGGACGGCTGGACCACCGCCCACGTGCCGTAGTACGGCGTCCCCGTCGGCGGGGTCCGCACTGCATCGGGGGCCCACACGAAGAACAGGTCCCCATACGCCTGCCACCATCCGAGGAGGCCACCCGCGAGGACACGGGCGAGGGTGAACGCGTTCTGCTGGAGAAGCTGGACGGCCTGAGTGGCCTCGATCCCCGTTGCATCGTAGAGGTAGATGATCTTCGACTTCGGGAGCTCCCCGAGGTGCGCGGAGAGTTCGGCGACCGGGATGTTCACCGCGCCGAGGAGGTGCCCCCGGGCGTAGTCCTCGGCCGACCGAAGGTCGACGAGCACGTAGAAATCCTGTTCCAACAGGGACGCTGTGCCCTCGTAGGGGGCAAGGGTGCGGACGATGCCGCGCACCACGATCGGCAGCTCGGGTCGGGCCGGGTCGTTCGAGTGGATGGTCACCAGCTGGGAGACGGGCTGAGCGTGGCTGCTGTAGTTCCGGGTGTTGAACGTGACCGTCATCGTCGTCGACTCGCCCGGGTTGAGGGTCCGCACAGCCAGGGAATAGCTCGTGCAGGAGCAGTTGTAGCCCACGCTGCTGATGTAGAGCGTGCTGTCGCCGCTGTTCTTCAGGGTAACGACGAATCGGATGACCGTCCCGTCCATCGCCGTTCCGAAGTCATAGACCTCCGGGTCCACCACCAGCCGGGGGGCAGCCGCGGCCATCCCCGCGACCACACCCAACGCCAGGACCAAGTACGCCATCCGCTTCATCTGTTCCTCCCTTTGGCACGGCGCTAGCCACGCCCCTTCTCTTCGAGGTGTTTCTTGATCTCCGCCACGGGAGCGATGTGGCCGGACACGACGATCTCGCCGTCGATGGCGAGCGCCGGCGTCATCATCACTCCCCGCGCCATGATCTCCCGCAAATCCTCCACCTTCACGATCTCCGCGTCCACCCCCAGCTCGGCCACCGCCTGCTCCGCGTTGCGCAGGGTGGCCTGACACTTGGGGCACCCCGTACCCAGTACCTCAAGCTTGAGCATCTACACCTCCTTAGCAGCCCCGGTTTCGCTCGCTCACGGCGCCGCGTAGACCACGTCCAAGCCCGCCCGGATCACCACAACCCCGCACACCGCCTTTACAACCTTCGCCCCCCGTGACTCCTCGTTCCAGTTGAGGTAACGCTGGACCATCCCCCTGGGACGTCCCTCCGCCGCGCACGAGCAGCGCGCACGTTCCCGTAGGCCCTTCGTCCTGAGGACCACAGCACCCACTCATCCTCCGATCACCGTCCCGTAGAGCTTCCCCGCCAAGGTGGACAACACCACCACGAGCAGGATGAACGCCCCTGTCCTCTTCGTTCCGAGGACACGGCGGAGGACGAGCATCGAGGGCAAGGACAGCGCCGGGCCGGCGAGGAGGAGGGCCAGGGCCGGCCCCTGGCCCATTCCCGACCCGAGGAGCCCGTGGAGGATCGGGACTTCGGTGAGCGTGGCAAAGTACATGAACGCCCCCGCCACCGATGCCACCGCACACGACGCCCACGAGTTCCCGCCCACCGCGGCCTGGACCCAAGCCGAGGGGATGAGGGCCTCCTCCCCCGGCCGTCCGAAGAGGAACCCCGCCACCAGGACGCCGCCGAACAGGTACGGGAGGATGAGGAGCGCGTAGTCCCACGTGGAGCGGGCCCACGCCAATCCCTCCTCTTTGCCGACCCAGAACGGGAGAAGAACAAGCAGCGCGACGAGGAACACCCCGGCCACCGCGTACCGGTGCCGCCAAAGGGTGGTATAGGCCGACGGGCTGTACTCCACCCCTACGATCTCCGCCTTGGGGAGGGAGGCGATCTCCTCCCCTCCTTCCGGCACCAAAAGAAGAGAGGAGGCTTCCTCCCCAGCGCGGGTGCCGGAGACGACGGACCCGTCGCGGAGCGTCACCGTGACGCCCGCCGGTCGGCCCCAGGTGGCGATCACGAGCACCGCGATCATGAGCGCAAACAGAACGACCGTCTTCCACAGCGCGCGGGCCGGGGGAGGGGGCGTCGGCACCGCGGCATCCGCCTTCGCCTTCTCCTCCTTCCGGAACAGGGCGTGCATCGCGAGCCCGATCACGATCGAGAAGACCACCGCGCCGATCGCGCGGGCGATCCCGAGGGACGGCCCCAGCACGCGCGCGGTGAGGATGATCGCCAGCACGTTGATCGCCGGCCCCGAGTAGAGGAACGCCGTCGCCGGCCCGAGGCCCGCGCCCCGCGTGTAGATCCCGGCGAACAGCGGCAGCACGGTGCACGAGCACACGGCCAGCACCGTCCCCGCGACCGAGGCCACCCCGTAGGCGAGGATCCTCTTCGCCCCGTAGCCGAGGTAGCGGATCACGGACGCCTGCGACACGAGCACCGCGATCCCGCCGGCGATGAACAGGGCTGGGATGAGGCAGGTGAGCACGTGCTCCCGGGCGTAGTCCTGGAGGAGGAGGACCGCCTCCGACAGGGCCTTCTGCACGGCCGGAGCCGACCACGGGACGAGGTACGCAGCGAGGAACGTGCCTCCCAGGAGGAGGGACAGACGCAGTTCGCGCTTCATTCAGATTGCCGTGAGCACTGCAGGTTGGCCAGGCAGGACAACAGACGGGGGATGTCGGGCCGGACGAGCCGCCACATGATCCGCACTCCATCGCGCCGAGAGACGATCAGACCCGCCCGCGAGAGAACGGCGAGGTGCCGCGAGACGACGGATGGATCGAGGTTGAGCGAGGGCACGAACTCGCACCCGCACCGCTCGCCGTCCTCGAGAAGGCGCAGCAGCTCCACCCGGGCCGGGTGGGCGAGGGCCTTGCCGATCGTGCTCAGAACCGATTCATCCGTCTCTATCGCGTTACTTGTCATATTGCACAACCATGCACGAATGCCCGCATCCTAGTACGGACAACCCATCCTGTCAAGGCCGATGGAAGGCCCTCGTGTCCCGGCTGAGAGGGACACCCGGGGGAGATGCGTGCGCGAGCAGCATGGCTGAGAAGGGCCTGTGGGGCCTTCGACCGCGCGGAGGACACCGGATCCTTGAGGCTAGACAGTGCTCCCCCGCAAAGTGCGCGGAGTGGGCAGAGAGACGATCGTAGCGTCGATCTTTGTTCCCAACGGAATTTTGGTGATCCCATAACTGCCGAACCGCGGGAAGCGGCCAACGGACCCCGAACAGCGGGGTTCGCGGCGCCCTTCCAGGTTGGGGATGGCGATGCGCGCCAATCCGCCTGCGGGTGGCGTGCCAGCAGGAGACGTGCACCGAGGGGGCCGCGGGCCTCGGAGCTCCCCCAGCGTCTCCGAGGATCAGGCGACTACGTGCAAAGCCTGGGGCCGCAGCGAAACCTCGATCTCCTGGATGGGTTCCGGAAGGAGCTCCCCATCCATGTGCACCGGGACCGGCCGATCGCTGCGGATCGAAACCCGCTGGGCCTTCTTGGCGTGCACGCGCGCTAAGTCGAGGTAGGTCCCGTCGCGCGTCTTGGGGAGGACCACGCACCGCACCACGCGCGGGTAATCGCCGATGATCCCCACATCGAGCGCCCCGTCATCGAGGCAGGCCTGCGGGGCGAGGCGGTACCCTCCCCCGGCGTAGGAACCGTTCATCACCGATACGGCCAACACCTTCCCCGTGAACGTCCACCCATCGCCCACGACCTCCGCCCGGAACGCGCGGAAGCGGATCACCTCGAGGACGGTCGCCGAGAGGTACCCAAGTTCTCCCTTCAGGGCCCGCATGCGGAGGTAGTCCGCGGCGATCTGGCCGTCAATGCCCATCCCCACCGAGTTGAGGGAGAACTGTCCGTTGACGTTTGCCACATCCACGATCCGCACCTCACCGCGGGCGAGGATTGCCGCGGCGCCGGCGAGGTCCCGGGGGATCCCCAGCACCCGGATGTAGTCGTTCCCTGACCCCATGGGGAGGATCCCCAGGGCGACGTCCGTCCCCACCAGGGCCTGGCCGACCTCGTGGACCGTCCCGTCCCCCCCCGCCGCGGCGACGACCGTCGCCCCCGCCCGCACCGCATCCCGGGCGAGCTCGATCGCGTGTCCCGGCCCGTCCGTGAGGACGACCTGGGCTAGAATCCCCGCCGCCTCAAGGGCCTGGCTCAGCTCCTCCCGTCGCTCCCCGGCCCGGCCGCGATCCGCCGCCGGGTTGAGGACCACGTGTACCTGTCCCATGGCCTCATTCTACCTCGGTTGACGGGGAGGATGAGCTTTACTTCCCTGCCCCGGCCGGCCGCCGCGGACGGGTACGCCCGGGAGGACTCGAACCTCCGGCCTGCGGTTTAGGAAACCGCTGCTCTGTCCAGCTGAGCTACGGGCGCCTCGCCCGCCATCATAGTCGGCGCCGCCCCACCGATGCAACCGGCCGTGCGCTGTCACCTTCTGCGGGCCCGGTGCCGCTTCATCCCATAGAGGACCTCGTCCGCCCGGCGGAGGAGGGCCTCGACCGTGGTCGGGCCATCCCGGACCGGGTTCCACACCGCGTGGCCCACGCTCAGGCTCACCGAAAGGCCGGGCACGTCAGGGAGGGAGATCCCCCGCACCGCCTCCTGCAGCCGCGGGAGGACGCCCGTCCCGTCCCCCGTCTCGGGGAGGACAAGCACGAACTCCTCCCCCCCATAGCGGAACACGTAATCCCCCGCCCGCACGCTCCCGCGGAGGACCTCCGCAACGCGGCGCAGCACGGCGTCGCCCACCAGGTGTCCATGACGATCGTTCACACTCTTGAAGTCGTCAACATCCGCCATGACGAGGGTCAGGGGGTGTCCATAGCGCTTCGCCCGCTCGATCTCCCGCTCCAGGACCCCCACCAGAGTCCTCCGGTTGTAGAGGCCGGTCAGGGGATCGCGGATCGCCTGCTCCCGCAGTTGTTCCTCAACGCGGATCCGCCGGATCTCCTCCTGGAGGTGCCCGGCGAAGATCTCGGCCACGAGCGTATCCTCGGCGGAGAAGGCATCGCACGCCGTGGACACCACCTGGAACACGCCGAAGTCCCCGATCGGAACGGACAGGATGCTCCGCAGATCGGGCCGGACCGGCCGCGCTTGCGGCATGTCCTCGAGGTTGCCCGAGATCGTTTGGCCGCGCGCAAGCGTCTGCCAGGCGACCCCCTCCCCCTGCCGCAGGGGGCGGCCCTCGACCCCCACCGAGGCCTGGGGGACGAGCCAATCCCCTTCGACCAGGCTCACGGTGTAGGTGGTGAACCCGAGGATCCGCACCGCCTCGTGGGCAGCCACCTCACACAGCTCTTCCACCGTCGTGCAGCTTGAAAGCCGCATCACCAGCCCGTGGAGGCCAGCCAGCCGCTCGTTCACGGCCTCCACCTGTCCCAGCCGCTCCAACCCGGCCAGAGCCACAGCGAGCTCGGAGGCAACGATGTTGAGGAGATCCCGGTCCTCGGCGGGGATCCCGCTTGCCGCCGCAGTTTGGACATCCAAAATCCCGAACACCCTCTCCCCGAGGACGATGGGGACGGCGAGCTCGCTATGCGTGGTGGGGTCCCCGATGACGTAGCGCTCATCGCTCGACACGTCCGCCGCGTACTCCGGTTCCCGCGACCGGAACGCGGCGGTGGTGATCCCCCTCCCGTTCCTGCCGAATCGCATCCCCTGGGCCCACGCGATCTCGTCGTGCCCCGCCACCACCGTCAGCTCTTCCCCACATGGCTCGAGGATCGCGCATGGCCGATAGCCCAACACGGACCCGGTCAGCTCGAGGACGAGGCTGTACAGTTCACCCTTATCGCGGGCGAGCTTCATTCGGCGCGAGTATGCCTCCACCCTCCTCAGCTTCTCCTCGAGGACCGCCAGTCCGGCGTAGGTGCGCGCGTTGTGGATCGCCGTGGCCACCGGGGCGGAGATCGTCTCCAGAAGGCGGAGGTCCTCCTCCCCGTAAGCGCCCGGAGCGAAACTTTGGACCGAGAGGGCGCCCAGCACCTCATCCTGAAAGAGGAGGGGGACGCCAAGCCAACTCCGCACATCCTTGCCCACCAATTGCGGCGCCGCCGGGAGCTGATCGCTCTCGGCCTCGAAGTCGCGGACGAGGAGGGGACGCTTGGTGGCCACGATCCAGCCCGTCAGGCTCTGCTCATGATCGAGGGGGTGCACGACCTCGGGAAGGCGCTCCCCTTCCTCCACTGCGTACGCAAGCCGGAACTCACGGCGGGCGGCGTCCACCAGTGCGAGGACGAACGCATCGCAGGGGATGAGCCGGGCGATCTCCTCGTACACCCGGGCGAACACGCTCTCGAGGTCGAGGCTCGTCCCCAGGGCAACCGACACCTCATACAGCCCTCGCAGGTTGGCGTTCAGGGCCTGGAGGTCCTCCACGATCTTCGCCCGCTCGATCGCCGCGCCAAGCGTCCTCGCTGCCATCCGGAGGGCCTCGACCTCGATCTCTGACCACTCCCGCTCCCGGACGCAGTCGTCGAGCCCGAGGAACCCCCACCGCTCGGTGGCCACGAAGATCGGCACGGCGAGGAGGGAGAGGATCCCCTGAGGCCGAAGGACGGACTGCTCCGCGGGGGGGAACTCCCGCACCGGGCCCGCGATCGGCTCCCCGCGGGAGAACGCCTCCTCCCACCGGGATAACCCACCCTCCAGGTACGGAAGACCCTGGAGCTTAGGGTTACCGATCTGGGGAGAGATGCCAGGTGCCACCCATTCGAACTTCTGGCTGGCCAGCCGTCGCCCGGCTGCGTCGCGGTGGTCCTGGAAGAGGTAGACCCGGCTCACCCCGATCGCCTCCCCTAGGCGAGCCAGAACCCCCGGGATCTCCTCATCGAGGGGCTGGGCCCGCAGGAACAGCTCTGCAGCGAAGGCCACGGCGCCGAGCACCGCGTCGCGGCGGGCGGTCGCCTCCTCGGCCGCCACCCGCTCCGTGAGATCAACGAGGGACACGAGAACGCGGTCGTAGGTCTTTTCGTGGCCGGGGAAGACCCGCCACTTGAGCTGAACGTGAACCGCCCTTCCCTGGACGTCTGGATTGACGACGAGGAAGGTCGCCTCCGTCTTCCCCTGCCAGATGGCGAGGAGCTGTTGGACAAACGGGGCGCCCGGTTCCGTAAGGATCTTCCCCCGAAGATGGGCGACCTGTTGGGCCTGGTCCCGCGCGCCGTAGAGGGCGAGGGCAGCGCGGTTGGCATGGACGAGGCGCATCGCTTCCGCACACGCCCGGAGGAAGTCGGGGTTCTCCGCGACGTAGGCTATGAGGTCGCTCACCCCCTGCCCACGAAGGGCGTCGAGCATCGTCTTGACCCCTGAGAAGTCCTCCACGTGAATCCCCACCGGCGATTCCTCGAATAGGAGCCGCCACTGGGCCTCGCTCTCCCGGAGCGTGGCGTAGAGGGAGGCGTTCTCCAACGCCACCGCAATCTGGCGGGCGAGAGAGGTCAGGAACTCGACCTGCCCAGCGAAGGCCCTTCTCTCGTAGCTGTGGACGTAGAGGATCCCCATCACCCGCCCCTCGCCGCGGATGGGGATCCCCGCCAGGGACCGGATGCCTCCCTCAATGAGGACGGGGCTCACCTGGAGGGGGGCCTGGCGACGGCCCGGCCACCGGATCGGAGGATCGGTGGTCCCATCGTCCCGGATCTCCTCGATCACCACCGGCTGCCCCGTCTCCCGGATCCAGGCCGATAACCCGCGTTCGCGGATCTGGAGGGGGATCGGGGGCGCGCCGTGGGGCTCGAGGGTGCGGAGGGGCCGTCCCCCCTCATCGAACAGGAGCACGTTGGCGAAGTCGGCCCCCGTGGCATCTTGTACCAGCGTAACCACGTCCTGGACAAGCTTATCTCGGTCGAGCGTCGCGGAGAGGAGGATGGACGCGCGGTAGAGGGCCTGAAGCTGCGTCAACCGGCTCTCCAAAAGTTGTTCGAGGCCTTTGCGGTCCGTGATGTCCCGGTTCACCGACAGGGTGGCCGGCTTACCCTTGTACTCGAACAAGGTGATGGCGCAGTCGGTGATAAAGACTGTTCCATCCTTGCGGCGCTTCTTCTCCTCGAAGTGGACGATCTCCCCGTGGGCGAGCCGCTCGTTGGCCGTGTCATAGGTGATTGCCGGCTCCTCCGCAGCCAGATCGCGCATGATGTTCATCCCGATGAGCTCGGAGCGGGAGTAGCCGGTCTGCCTCTCCGCCGCCGGGTTGGCCTCGAGGATGGTCCCGTCGAGAGAGGTGATGTAGACGGGATCGGCCAGGCGCTCGAACAGGAGCCGGAACCGCCGCTCCGAATCAGCGAGCGCTGCCCGCTCCCGGGCCCTGCGCACAGCGAGGGTGATCTCCTCCCACACCCCCTGCAGACGGTCGAGATCAGCCGGAGAGAAGGCATCGGGATCGTCCCGGCTGTTCACGTTGAAGTAGGCGATCACCTCTCCCGCGACGAGGATGGGAAACGTGATGAACGCGGCAACGGGGAACGCATCGAGCTCGCGCGCAATGGGGGGAGGGAGGAGGTCGCGGTAGAGCCGCTGCGGATCGCGGATGATGGCCGGGCTCGTGAGGCCCAACTGGTGCTGGATGGTGCGGTCTTGGGGGAGCTTGAGCTGGGATAGCTCCCCCAGGTCATAGCCCACCGCGGCCTGATACTCGAACACCCCCTCCTCGTCGTTCAGGGAGAGAAAGGTCGCGGATTGGGCTTGGGGGAGGATCTCCAGGGCATGCTCCAGAATCGTGCGCGCGACAGCCGGGAGAGCGGGGTCGCTGTTCAGCGCCCGCAGGAACTCCACGAGATGTGCCCCATGTCCGTGGTCCATCAGCGCGGCACCTTCCTCCGGACGAGCGGCATTATCCGAAGCTTACCGGTCCCGATCCAGGCGCGGGGCTTCCGTCAAGAGGGCAGATCAGCCACCTCCGCTAGCAGATGCGGGGAACGGGGTCGCCGAGGGGCATCTCGAGGAACCTCCGTCCCCCGATCCCCGTATCGAGGATCACCCGGCCAGGGTAGGTGGGGATGACCTCCCCGATGATCTGGCTGTCCCGCCCGAGCGGGTGGTCGCGGAGGAGGGACAGGACCGCCTCGGCTCGGTCTGGGACGACCGCGAGGACAGCCCGGCCCTCGCATGCCACCTCAAGGGAGCTGATCCCGAGGAGCTCGGACAGCGCCCTCGCCTCGGGGCGGAGCGGGATCGCCTCCTCGTGGATCTCGATCCCGACCCCTGCCTTCCGCGCCATCTCGTTGAGGGCTGCGGCGAGCCCGCCCCGGGTGGGGTCCTTCATCGCCGTGATCCCCCCCGAGGCGAGTACGGGCGCGAGGAGCGGCCACAGCGGGGCGACGTCGCTCGTGAGCCCAGTCGCGAGCTTGAACCCCTCGCGGGCAGCGAGGAGGGCCATCCCGTGGTCCCCGACCGTCCCCGTGACGAGGATCGCGTCCCCCACGCGGAGCCCCGCATCGGAGATGACCCGCTCCGCAACGCCGATCCCCGTCGTGTTGATCGCGATCCGATCGAGCTCTCCCCTCCCCATGACCTTCGTGTCCCCGGCGACGAGGGGCACTCCGAGTTCCGCGAGGACCCCCGCCGCGGAGCGAAGGACCCGCTCCAGATCGGAGAAGGGGAAACCCTCCTCGAGGAGGAGCCCCAGCGTGAGGGCCACCGGACGGGCCCCCATCACAGCGAGGTCGTTCACCGTCCCGCACACGGCGAGCCTCCCGATGTCCCCGCCGGGGAAAAGGAACGGTTTCACCACGTGGTTGTCGGTGGTGACAACGAGGTGGCCGGGGGGGAGGTCCACCACCGCCCCATCGTCGAGCTGGTCGAGCCCGATCGGCCCCGCCGACCGCAGCTGGAACAGGGGCAGGACCCGCTCGGCGAGGAACTTCCCCATCAGCTCGCCGCCGGCACCGTGGAGGGCTGTTACCCCCTCGTCCGACAGGCGGCCGGTCATAGGTCGGGCCTCCCCCCGTACCGGTACCACACGTTGCATGCCCCTTCCGATCCCACCATGCATGGCCCCACCGGAGAGAGGGGCGTGCACCCGTTGCGGAAGAGAGGGCACTCCGCGGGCACGGCCCGCGCGAGGAGGACCTCCGAGCACAAGCAGCCCGGAGGCTTGTCCTCCCCTGGCTCGGCCGGAACCGAGAACGCCCGCTCCGCATCGAGATGGGCGAGCTCCTCGCGGATCCGCAGGCCCGAACCGGGGATCAGCCCGATCCCCCGCCATACAGCATCGGAGGGCGCAAACGCCCGCGCGAGGAGCGCCTGGGCGCGGAGGTTCCCGTCCTCGCTCACCGCCCGCGGGTACCCGTTCTCCACCTCCACCCGGCCCTCGCGAAGCTGGCGCAGGAGGAGGGCGATCGCGTACAGGATGTCCAGGGGTTCGAACCCAGCGACCACGACCGGGACGTGATACCGCTCAACGACGAACCGGTACGCCCGCGCCCCGATGATCGTGGACACGTGCCCCGGCGCGAGGAACCCCGCGATCGGCGCCGGCGGGCCGGCGAGGAGCGCCCCCAGCGCGGGGGGGATGAGGCGGTGGGAAGAGAGGACGTAGAAGTTGGGCGGGGGGGAGTCGAGGAGCACGGCGGCCGTGCCGGGGGCGGTCGTCTCGAACCCCACAGCGAAGAACACCACGTCGCGGTCCGGATGGGCCTGCGCCACATCCACCGCATCCGCCGCGGACAGGACCACCCGCACGTCGGCGCCTTGGGCCCGCGCCTCGGCAAGCGTCACGCGGGTCCCCGGCACGCGCGTCATGTCCCCGAACGTGCACAGGATCGCCCCCCCCGCGGCCAGTTTCGCCGCCCGATCGAGGTCCACGGTCGGGGTCACGCACACCGGGCACCCTGGCCCCTCGAGGACCTCCACCCCTTCCGGGAGGAGGGACCGCAGCCCGTGCTGGGCGATCGCCATCTCGTGGGTCCCGCAGACGTGGACGATCCGCACCGGGTACGGTGGGGCATAGCGGCGGATGAGGTCGCCCAACGCCCGCGCCCGGTGTGGGTCACGCAGCGGGAAGGTCGTGCCCGAGGACGGCATCAGGACGCCGGCGGGCATCGCCCCTCTTTTTCCGTCGCAGGGGCGCGGTCGAACCCTCGTTCAGGCGGGACGCGAGTCATGCCGTGGTCCAGCGGGATCCGGGGCCACCCCTGTCGGAGGAGAGGCACCCTGCGGATCGAGGGCGAACAGCTCATCGAACAGGGCCAACGTTTCCGCGGCATCCTGGGGATCGAGGCGGCGGATGGCGAACCCGGCGTGGACGAGGAGGTAGTCCCCGATCCGAACCTCCTCCCCGAGGGCATCGAGCCGCACCCGGGCCTGAACGCCCTGCACGTCCACCGTGGCCACGTTCCCGTCCAGCGTGAGCACCTTCGTCGGGATGGCGAGACACATGCGCGATCGGAACCCATTCTAGCGGGCCCCATCCCCCCCCACAACGGGCCGAGCGAGGGCTGTGCCTCAAAACGAGAGCGTGTGTATCATCGGGCTCATGCGCGCCGCGTGGAATGGGGGCCTCTGGCGAGCGGGGGCGGTGGCCCTCGTGGCCGCCCTGGGCGTCGTGGGGAGCGGAACCTCCCCGCAGGAGAAACTCGCCGCCGCTGAGGCGCTCTACAACCGGTGGGATGGGGCGTTTGAGTTCACGGCGTACGAGGCCCGCCTCCGGGGGGCGATTTCGCTGTGGGAGGAGGTGTTGGCGGCCACGGACCTGACGGTGGACGAGCGGGAGGCGGTGCTCGTCCGCCTGTCCCGGGCCTACTTCGAGCTCGCCGAGGCGTACCTCCCGGACGGGGAGCGCCGCGCGGCGTACGCGACGGGCGAGGCGGCGGGCCTTGCCGCGCTGCGCCTCGATCCGGAGTTCGCCCGCGTGGAGGGCATCCACGGGTTCCGCGCCGCCCTGGGGGCGGCCGCGGAGGTTGGGGCGATCTTCTGGTACGGGAACAACCTCGGCCGGAGCTTGAATTACGACTACGGCCGGGCGTTGTTCGGGGGAACGCGGGACGTGCTCGCCGCGTTCACGCGGGCGGTGGAGCTTGACGAGGCATACTGGGGCGGGGGGCCCCACCGCGCGCTCGCGAACTTCCTCGCCCAAACCCCGGGGTTCCTCGGTGGCGATCAGGCCCAGGCGGGCCTCCACTTCGCCCGCGCTGTCGAGCTCGATCCGGCCTTCGTCCAGAACTACGTGGATTGGGCCGAGTTCTATGCCAAGCCGCGCCGCGAGTGGGACACGTTCTGCCGGCTCCTCCACGTAGCCCTCGCCGTCGGGGACGACCCCGCCCAGCGGGAGCGGTGGCCCCTCTACAACCACCTCGCCCTCACCCGAGCCACGGCCCTCCGCGCGGAGCCCCCGGAACGCTGTCCCTGAGGCTCATCCCCGTGAACGTGATGGATGCACTTGTCGGTTGACCGAACTTGCATATAATGCAATCACTTACTTACCCCCGTCTCGGGGGAGGGGAGGTGGCACCGGGCAACTGACCTCGACCGTCCGATAAGGGCAAACCCACGGCAACGTGGGGACGCAAAGCCAACAGGTCCCTCAGGGATGGCTGGGTTGCCGAAGCATGGTCAGGAAAATGGTTGTGCTGGTGATGATTGGCCTCGCGGCGGGGAGCGTCCTGACATGGGGGAGCGAAAAAACAGCGGGGGCTCAAGCTGCCCTGACGATCCCCTCCCTCTCCCGCCTCTCCGTGGCGGGGACGAGCGCTACGGGGCGAGAGGTCTCGGTCTCAGTGGAGATCCCTCCTGGGGCGGCCCCCACCACAGGGGGCATTGAGCTAGCGAGAGCAGTCGTCCTCGTGGTGCGTAGCAACGTGCCGTGGACGCTCGTCGCACGGCCGGGCGACCTCCTCACGGAGGGGGCCATGGAGGCCCGCGTCGGGCGTGACGACTACCGGCCGGTCCGGCCGGAGGGGCTGGTCCTCGCCCAGGGAGCGCCCGGGGTGCACGAGATCGTGCTCGACTACCGGGTAGCCTGGGGCGAGGCCGGGTGGAGCGGTGAGAGCTCGCTCACCCTGGTGTACACGATCGAGGGATAGGTGGGCCCATGCTCGAGGACGGACGCGGCGTGGGGCGATGGACGCTGGCCGAAAGCCTGCGGGGAGCCCGTGTACGATCGGGCCAGAGTAGAGACGGAGGTGAAAGCCGAAGCAAGGCCACTACGGAAAGGGACAACGGCATCTGGACACAACGAGGTGACCGAACAGGCAAACCCGGGGCGACCCGGGGACGCAAAGCCACAGGTCTCCCAGAGGGAGATGGCTGGGTTGCCGAAACGCCTCCAAGAGAAGGACAATTCAAACTTTCTTGGAGGTGCAGTGATGAAGGTTCGTACGCTTACGGTTGGCATGTTGGCATTGGGGCTGCTGGTGGGCGTGGCAGGGATGGCGCAAGTGACACAGGGCTCGACGGCTCAGTTCACGGTGCCGACGTTGATCCGGCTCTCCCTTACGACGAGCACGGTCAACTTCGGTGCCCTGACCGAAGACGACTACGATCTAGGGTTCAAGGATCTCTATACGGCACAGGGGATCCAGATCTGGAGCAACAAGAGCTGGACCCTGACCGTGGCCGCAGACGCTGCGACGTGGACCGGTCCGTGGGCGAAGCCCTCCACCGACCTTCAGTGGCGGGCCGTGACCTCGGATGGACGCGTCACCTCGTTCGAGAACACGTTCACTGGGCTGACGAGCGGAGCGACCCAGGTTGCCGCTGGCACGAGGGGCGGGAACATCCAACTCTCGATGGACTTCCGGGTCCTCGTGAGCTGGGAGAACGACCCGGCCGGCGACTATAGCGTGGGGTTCACCTACACGCTCACCGCCCCGTAATGAGGGCACAACCATGGGCAGCCCGGGTTCACGCGGAATCCGGGCTGCTCCTGTTCTCGTGGGAAGACGGGGGAACATGATGAACCGCACGCGGCAGCTATTGGGCCTGCTCCTCTTGTTCGTGGGGCTGGCGGGACTGGCCCAAGAGACGGGGTGGATGGACCCGTCGGCGGATATGGGGCAGTTCACGAATGGCCCCCGTGCCTACCACCGCGACGGACGCTACGCGGTCGCTTCTCACGGGCAAGAGCACAGCTACGAGGGCTACGGGATCTCCCTTCCCGGGGGGAGCGAGGTCGTGGGGATCGAGGTCCTCTTCACGGCCCGCAAGGACGGCCCCACCAATTCATCGCTCGAGGTGGAACTGTCATGGGATGGCGGGGTGAGCTGGACCGCCACGGGCTACGGAGTGGGGCCAATGCCGGCCAGCTGGAAGAACTACGTCGCAGGGGGGAGTTCCGACACGTGGGGGCGGACGTGGGCACCCAATGAGCTCGGCGATGGAGCGTTCCAGGTGCGGATCCGGGCGACCCACAATTCGCGTTTGGACTGGGTAGCGGTGCGGGTCCACTACCGGGAGGAGATCGCCCAGACCCTGATTGTGACCCCGCCGCTCGTGGATCTGGGGGCGCTGACCCTCGCCCACTACGACGCAGGCTACAAGGAAATCTCCCCCGCCCAGAGGGTCACGGTGTCGAGCCCCACCGCATGGTCCCTCGTTGTAGCCGCGGACGCCGCGACCTGGACCTACACCGGGTCGGAGGCCCCGCCGGGGAAACCTTCCTCCCACCTCGAGTGGCGGGTCAACGCATCGGGCCCGGGGACCACCGACTCTCAGACGAGCTACACTGGCCTGACCACGGCGTCCCACACGGTGGCCCGGGGGGCGGCGGGTAGCGGCCTGTGGCTCGAGGTCAGCCTGCGGGTCCGGGTGGACTACGACACCACAGTCCCCGGCACGTACGAGCTCCGCTTCACCTACACGCTGACCACACCGTAGACGACGGCGCGTATACTTCGGTCATGAGAAAGCTCCTCTGGATCACGATCCTTCTCGCCAGCTTCTCGGGGGCAGGCCTCGAGGTGAACCTCCTCGAAGTGGACCTCTCGGTAGCTCCAGGGCAGGCGTACACGTTCTCGTTCACCGCCCGCAATGAGACGGAAGCCCCGGAGACCTTCTTCGTCTACGCCGGCGACTGGGACCGCGATGAGATGGGCGAGAACAGGTTCTACCCTCCCGGGACGCTCCCCCGCTCGCTCTGCTCCTGGCTCACCGTAGCCCCTGGCTCCTTCACGTTGGGCCCCGGGGAGACCCGCGAGATCGGGGGAACGCTGCACGTGCCCACCAATGCCGCGCCGGGGACCCACTGGGGGATCGTGTTCGTCCACGGCGAGCCGCGGCCGGTGGAGCACCAGGGGACGACGGTGATGGTCGCAAAGCGGATCGGGATCAAGGTCTACGCCACGGTGGGGTCAGCCCCGGCCGAAGGAGAGGTGCGGAGGATGGAGTTCCGCGGCCTGAATCCCCTCTGGCTCGGGGTGGAGTTCACCAACGCCGGGCCCACCAACCTCCGCGAGGTCCGGGTGGAGGTTCAGATCTACGACGCCGTGGGGGAGCGCGTGGCCGAGGTCAAACCAGCTCCCGTTCCCTGCCTCCCCGGGGCAAGCCGATGGGTGATCGTGGAGACGGACCTGCGCCCCACCCCCGGGACGTACCTCGTAGTGGCGCGGGTGGACCTGGGAGGGGAAGAGATCCTCGCCGCCCAGGCCTACCTACGGGTGCGACCCCTGTCCCTCGTCCCCCTCTCCGGGGGCACCGTGCCGGGCGACCTCGATCGCGATGGCCTGTACGAGGACGCAAACGGGGATGGCACGTTCGATGAAGAGGACGTGGCCTTGTTCCGGACCCATGTCACGAGCGCGCCCGTGCAGGGCAATGCCCGGGCGTTCGACTTCACCAACGACGGCCGCGTGGACGAGGCGGACGTGGAGGCCCTGATGGCGCTCCTCGCTGCCGCACCCGTGCCGTAGGCAGCACTTCCCCTCGCCCCCGCACCTCCTTCCTCGCCTCCCCCCCTCTCGCCCTCTACAGTCACGAAGATGGGAACGTGGCGGGTGTGCCTACGCATCGGGCTTGGGCTCGGCCTCGGAGCGTTCCTCGTCGGCATGGGGCTCGCAGCCGGGGCAGGGATCGCGTTGGAGCTCGTTTCCCCCCCCCGCACCGTCGCCCCGGGCGAGGTGGCGATCCACGTCTTTTCGGTCTCCAACCCAACCTCATCCACCGTGGTGGTCGAGCTAAGCGCGGATGCCCCTCTGGGTTGGGGCACGCTCGATCTTCCTCCCATCGTGTCCCTTGGGCCGGGAGATGAGGAGGCACTGTTCGTGACGGTCGTCGTGCCCCGCACCGCGGTGGCCGGCGCGCACATCGTGCGCCTGAAGGCAGCCTGGGACAGCGGCGAGGCGGTAGCCGAGGCGACGGTGCACGTCCTCGCCATGGCCGCGGTCGGGCTCATCCCCCCGCCCGCCGGCGAAGGGGAGCCGGGAGCGACCGTGGCTTACACCCTGACGGTCCTCAATCGGGGGAACGGGCTCGACCGCTTCCTCGTCGCCGCCTCCTCCGCCCACGGCTGGCCGGTGCGGATCGAGCCCCAGGAGCTCGCCCTGCGCCCCGGGGAGAAGGGGACCATCGAGCTCCTCCTCTCCCTCCCCAGTTCGGCCGAACCAGGGCGCGACCTCCTCACCGTGACCGTCCGCTCGACCGAGGGGGCGGAGGCCCGGGCCGCGTGGTTCACGACGATCCTCCCCCCGGGGCCGGAGGCAATCGTGGGCACCGTGTTCTCCGCGCTCGAGATGCGCCTGGGCGGGAGGCTCGGGTACGACCCCCTCTCCGGGCGCCGGCTGTCGCTCCTGACCCTGTCCGGGGGTGGGGAGGTCCTGGGCGGGGAACTGGGCCTTCACCTCCAGCTCACCGGGCCCTGGGGGCCGGATCCGTACAGCCTAGCAAGGTTTTCACTGCGCTACCTCCAGGATTGGGCCTGGGTCGAGGCGGGGGAGGTCGGCCTCGATCTTTCCTCCCTCCTTCTCTCGCTTGGGGGAAGCGGGATGTGCGCCGGCGTCGCCAGCGAGAGGGGGGAGGCGGCCCTCCTCACCGGCTGGCAGGGGGACGAGGGGAGATTCGGAATCCGCGGGGCATGGCGGGGGGGATGGGGGGAGCTCGGGGTGGCGGCGCGGGAAACGCGAGGGACGGACTCCCTCCACGCCGGCTCTCTCTGGATCACCGGGCACCTCGGGGAGGGCCTCACCCTGCGCGGGGAGGGGGGGATCGCAGTTTCGGGCCCGCATCGGGAGGCGGGGGTCCTCGTCGGCCTCACCGCGGGGACGGGGGCGACCCTCTCCTTCCAGGCCGATGCCTACGCAGTGGGGCCGCGGCTCCCCAGCCCGCGGGCGGACCGGGCGGGGATCAGCTTCGCGGGGCAACTCGCGGCGGACGCGGTGGCGCTGCGGTTCATGACGCGCTGGGAGAGGGACAATGTCCTCGGGGTCGCCCTCGTCCCGACCGTGGTCCGATCGGACCTCACCACCGCGGTGGATTGGTCCCCGTCGGGGTCGCGTCTGGCGCTGTTCGCGACGACCACCGTCCGCCGCAGCCAGGGATTCGGCCCTGGCCCCGCGCTCGACCGGCGGAACCGCATCCTCGACCTGGCACTGGCCGTCACCGACCCTTCGTTCGCGTTCCGGCTGAGCGGACGGTGGAGGTGGGAGGAGGACCTCGCGGCCATCTCCTGGCAGCGGACCGACGAGTATGCCCAACGGTTCACCCTCGCCCTCGGGCAGACCAAGGCGACCCTAAGCCTGACCGAGGTCGCCTCCATCGGTGACGGAGGCGCGACCCCGGTGGTGAGCCAGGCAAGCGTGGACGTCCTCACCCCGGCGGGGCTGGCCCTTGGCTTCCGCCACGCCTCCGATGGGGGAAGGGTGGGGATCGAGATCCCAGTTGCCCTCTCCCCCGCAAGCTCGATCACCCCCCGCCTTGAGGTGCGGTGGGATCCCGCCGGTGAGGCGAGCTCCCTCTACGCGGAACTCAGGTTCGAGCACGCCTTCATCGCGACCCCCCCCCTCCTCCCCGCCCGGGGGTGGATCGAAGGCGTGGTGTTCGTGGATGACGATGGGAACGGACGCCTTGACCCGGGCGAGCTCGGGATCGTCGGGGCGGTGCTCGAGATGGACGGGACCCGCGTCGCAACCGGGGCCGATGGGCGGTTCCTGTTCCCTCCCCTCGCTCCGGGAGCGTACAGCCTTGCCATCGGGCGCCTCCCCGCGGGGTTCCGGGCCCAGGTAGAGCTCCCTCTCCAGGTCGAGGTCGCGCTCGCTGGGCGGACGGTCGTCCACATCCCGTGCAAGCGGTTGGGGGAAATCGCGGGCGTGGTGTACGACGACCAGGACAAGAGCGGATCCCGCGACGGTGGGGAACCGGGGCTGGGGCGGGTGCGCGTGGTCCTCGCCCAGGACGGGGTGGACGTGGGGGAGGCCCTCTCGGATCCAACGGGGGCGTTCTCGTTCCCCGACCTCCCGGGGGGCGAGTACTGGGTAAGGGTGGACGCGACCTCCCTCCCCGAGCGGTACGAGCTCACCACGCCCGTCGCGGTGGTGGTGGGGTTGGGGCCGGGTGAGAGCGAGGAAGTGCTGTTCGGGGCCTGGCAGAAGCCGCGGCCGGTGGTGGTCGTGTACCGGCCCCCAGTGGCGGACTTCACGTGGGAGCCGACTTCCCCTCAAGCGGGGCAGCCGATCACGTTCGACGGCGGGGCCTCGCTCGGGGAGATCGTGAACTACCGCTGGGACTTCACCGCTGATGGGACCTTCGATGCCGAGGGCGTCCGCGTGGCGTGGACGTTCCCCGAACCCGGGTTCTACCTCGTAACCCTCGTCGTGACCGACGACAAGGACCTGACGGGCAAAACCGAGCTCCTCATCTCGGTGGTTCCCTGAGGGGGAAGCCACAGCGGCGCCGACGGGGAGCCTCTACCATGGTGTACACTCGCCTCACTTCCTCGGGCGGATCGCGCGAGTTCCATCCGCTTCAGGTATTGCGATGGGTTGCTGCTAGGGAGGCGTAGCATGGCTGCACCAGGAGAGAAGACAGTCAGCCGTCTGCCGCGCACGGACCGCGGCCGGGCGACGCGGGAGCGCCTCCTCCACGGCGCGGAGGAGGTGTTCCGCGAGCGGGGGTACAAGGCGGCCTCCGTGTCCGCAATTTGCCGGCGGGCGGGGCTCGCCCAGGGCACCTTCTACCTCTACTTCGTGAGCAAGGAAGAGGTCTACGTCAACCTGGTGGAGGCTCTTCAGAATGACCTCGTCGCGACGCTGCGGAGCAGCACTGCTCCGAACCCCGACCCGCGCGCACAGCTCATTGGTGCGTACGACGCCCTACTGGATTTTATCTCCGAGAATGCAGGCCTCTTTCAAGTGTTCCGCGAGGCGGAGTTCGTCCGCCCGGAGATCCCGAAGCGGTTCTATGCCGCAGTGTGTGCCGAACTGATCTCTGTCCTGGAGGCCGGCATCGCGGCCGGGGCGTTTCGCGACTTGGACCCGGAGGTGGTCGCGTACGCGGTCCTGGGGGCGGTGTTCTTCCTCGCAGTGCGGTACGTGATGTGGGAGGGGAGGGCCATTCCCCCGGAGGCGCGGCGCGTCGGGGCGGATCTCATCCGACAGGGGATCGCAGGCGATCGCAGCCCGATCAAGTACGGAGGGGAACCCGCGTCGGGGTCTGTTCAAGACAGCGCAGCGGCGCCATCTCCGCAGGGGCTGGAAGGAGGGGAAGCCACCCGACACGCGCTCCTCATCGCTGCCGAACGGGCGTTTGGCCAAGCAGGGTTCCACCAGACCACGATCTCGACCATCACCTATCTGGCCGGGGTTGGCCAAGGCACGTTCTACATCCACTTTCCGAGCAAGGTCGCCATCTTCAGCGAGCTGGTGCGGGAGATCAGCCGAGAGTTCCGGTACCGACAGAGTCTCGCGGTGGCCCACCACGTGGATCGACGAGCGGTTGAAGCTGAGGGATTCCGTTCGTTCCTGCGCTGGGTGCGTGATCACCCGGGGGCATACCGCATCGTCCGGGAGGCGGAGTTCGTGGACGAAAACGTTGGCAAATGGTACTACACGCGCCTTGCGCAAGGGTACGCGCGGGGACTGTCCGCTGGCATGAACCGCGGAGAGATCCGCCGCTGTGACCCAGAGGTCCTGGCGTACACTCTCCTCGGCATCGGGCACTTCGCAGGCCAGCGGTGGGAACTGTGGGGAGGGGAGAAACCAGCCGAGAAGGCTCTCCCCGACTTGATCAGTCTGATCCTGTACGGGGCCCTGAAGGAACCTCACGCTACCAAAGTCCCCTGCGACTACTAGTCTGGGCGTGATGTCCCAAAACACATGGTAGCGGGGCGATTTCCCGCCCGAGGGAACTGGATCCCCTCCTCGGAACGCTGCGTCGTTGTCCGAGCCGAACCCCGTAGCGGGAACGGGAGGCGCTCCCGGATCCCAGGGATCGCTTCCCGCACCGCCTCCTGGCTTTGGGAGCGGTGGGTGGAGAGCAGCCGGTCGATCGTGGCCGGGTTCAGCTGGACCAGGGGCCTCGGCGTCTCCAGGGCAAGGGCGAGTCCCTCTTCCCGCTCCAGCACAGAGCGATCTTAGGCAGGAACGGAGCGCCGTCTCACATCCGGGGTATCCGCCCGAGGACGTTCCTTGGGCTTCCTTCCGGTCCGGAGGGCGCGGATCGCGGCCTGGCGGTGGTACCCGGTGAGGGCCACGAACTCGTCGAGGATCATCGTCTTGTCGCCGCGCCTCGCACGCAGGTAGCGGGCGCACAGTGCTCCCACCACCTCCGCCACGCTCGCGTGGGTCATCGGTACCTCCTCGTCTTCGGTAACCCGAATTCTGAGGAACCGACACCCCGTCCGGTAACACCGTCACGGAGGCAACTCGGGGGGTTGACACGGGCCTCGGCTAGCGCTATGCTGACAGGTGATTCAGGTGTCATAGCAAGCCCGGCCGGGGCCCGAACCGCCGGAGCCGTGGGTGCTGGCGCCGGTCCTTCGTGCCTGGCGAGGCGAAGGGGGCGGCGCGTGGCAACGAGGCGGACTGCGGGCAAGAGGGCGAGGGTTGGGATCGTTGGCGTTGGACTGACCCGGTTCGGCGTTCGTTCTGATGCGTCCCTGCGAGAACTAGCCTTCGAAGCCGCAAAGGCGTGCCTTGAGGACGCAACCGTGCGGCTGGCTGACGTCGAATCCATGATCGTCGCAGTTGCGTCGGACGAACTCAGCTTCTCTCTTCAACCTTCGGCCCAGGTCGTGGACTACTTGGGGTTCTATCCCAGACCAAGCTTCCGGGCCGAGGGTGCCTGCGCGTCGGGAAGCATGGCGATTCGCGCGGGATGGATGAACGTCGCGTCTGGGCTAGCTGATCTCGTATTGGTGGTGGGGGTAGAAAAGATGACGGAGGTTCCCACCCCGACGGTTACAGAAGTACTCGGCCGTGCTGGCGATACAGTATGGGAGTACCCCTTCGGCATGACCTTCCCCGGGTACTACGCGATGCTCGCCCGTGCGCACATGGCAAAGTACGGAACGACAGAAGAACAGCTGGCAGCCGTCGCGGTGAAGAACCATCACTATGGCGCGCTGAACCCATACGCCCACATGCAGAAGGAAATCACACTTGACACAGCGTTGAGTTCGCGCGTGGTGGCTGATCCGCTCAAGTTGTACGACTGTTGTTTGATCTCCGATGGAGCCGCAGCGGTCCTGCTTGCCACGGAGACAACGGCCAAGCGCCTTCGCGTCGACCCGATTTGGCTAACAGGGTTGGGCCTCGGCACCGGCACCCTCAACATCGCTCACCGTGCGGACCTGACCACACTGGAAGCGAGCACTGAAGCCGCCGGTCAAGCCTACGAGATGGCGCATGTCACACCTAGGGACATTGATGTGGCAGTTGTTCATGACTGCTTCACAATCGCGGAGATCGTAGCCTACGAGGACTTGGGATTCTGTCCACGTGGCGAAGGAGGGCAGCTGATCGAGGAGCGACGGACGTATATTGAGGGTGAAATCCCAGTTAACGTGGATGGGGGGTTGAAGTCAAAGGGGCATCCGATCGGAGCTACTGGGGTGGCTATGGCTGTGGAGATTGTCAAGCAGTTGCGAGGAGAGGCTGGTGCCGGACGGCAAGTCCCTGGGGCAGAGATCGGGCTGTCTCACAACGTCGGTGGGAGCGGGCAACACTCGGTTGTCCACATCTTCAGCCGGTCGTGAGGGAGGAAGGAATGGAGTTTCGGGACTTCAGTTTGCTGGTTCAGCACACCAAGGTCAGAGGGTTCACAGATGGGCTGGAACGCGGGGAACTTCTTGCCTCCCGGTGCACGACGTGTGGTGCAACATCGTACCCCCCTCGTAGCGACTGCCCCCGGTGTCTGGGGAGCGAATTCGAGTGGGTTCCAATCACAGGCAAGGGCCGACTTCTCACGCACACCGCGGTATTCGTCACGCCACGCCACTTCACCCCGGACCTGTCGCAAGTCGCACCTTTCTCCTCGTATGCCTACCGCCCAGCTGCGGTAGGAATCGTGGAAATGGCCAATGGGCTCCGCGTCATGGGATGGATTCGCGGCCTAGCCATTGAGGAGATCCGGATTGGCATGGAGCTGGAACCGCGCCCAGAGATCCTGCCGGACGGCCGGGCGACTGTGACCTTGTACAGCGGGGAGCGCTGATTGGGGATGCGAAACGGTGGTAGGACGGCAAGGATCTCGGGCGTAGGGATGTATCTCCCACAGGAGCGAGTTACCAACGCTGACCTCAGCGCGATCATGGATTACGACGTCGAGTCATACCTGGCGGAGAAGGGGATCGGCGTGCGGTACCGGGCAGCCCCCAACGAGGCAACATCCGACATGGGGGTGCGTGCAGCACGGGAGGCGTTGCTCCGAGCTGGCCTCGTTCCGGAGGACGTCGATTTGATCATCCTCGCTACCGATACACCAGACTTCATCAGTCCTCCCACATCGGCTGTGATTCAGCATAAGTTGGGCGCGACGAACGCTGGCGCCTTCGATATCAACGCCGCTTGCACCGATGAGACGATCGCGTTGGCGCTTGGAGCGCACTATATCGCTCTAGAACCGGGGATTGACCATGTCCTGGTTATCGGCGCCTATGGGATGACTAAATGGCTTGACTGGCGCCCATACGGCGAATCGGTGTCCAAGGTTCTGGCGATGCTCTTCAGCGACGGAGCGGGAGCGGTCGTCCTCTCCCCATCGGAAGAGGCGGGATACTTATCCTCCAAGATGCTCACGGAGGGCAGTTACTGGGACACCTACGGGATCTACCTCGGTACGGGTCAGCCGCCGACACCGACCATGATCGAGACACGTCGGCACTGTTTGCGGTTTCACGAGAACGGGCACCGTGTGCCGGCAGACTTCAACAGTAGTCGTTGGCCACGCCTATTGCGAGAGACGCTCCGGGTCGCCAACTGCACGCCCGACGACTTGAACCTCGTGCTGATGAACCAGGTGGACCTGAGCACCGTCCGCATCACACTAGAGGGACTCGGGTTACCGATGGATCGCACCCACTGGGTGGCTGATCGGTTCGGGTACGCCGGTTCAGCGTCGGTGTTCATGGCACTGTACGACGCTGTCGAGCAAGGGAAGCTTTCCGCAGGCGATCTCGTAGCCTTTTGCACCTCCGGCGCGGGATTCGTCTTGTCGACGGCGTTGTTTCGATGGCGCTGAGAAGGGGGGAGCAGATGCGGCTGAAGGAAAGGGTGGCGATCATCACTGGCGCAGCACGGGGCATCGGCCGTGAGACAGCATTGCTATTCGCCCGGGAGGGGGCGAAGGTCGTTGTGGCCGATGTGGACAGCCGTGGTGAGGAAGTGGCTACCGAAATCAGGCAGGGGAACCGTGAGGCGCTGTTCATGCGAACGGACATCACCGATCGCGAGGCATGCCGAATGATGGTCGAGTCCACCATAGCGAGGTTTGGAGTGGTGGATGTCCTCGTCAATAACGCTGGGATTGTCCGCGACGGCCAGCTGACCAAACTTTCCGAGGCCGACTTCGATCGGGTGATCCACGTCAACCTCAAGGGAACGTTCAACGTAACGCAAGCTGTGGCCCCATACATGATCGAGAAGGGCTGTGGGCGCATCATCAACGTGGCGTCAGTTGTAGGGTTGTACGGGAACTTCGGTCAGACCAACTACGCGGCGAGCAAGGCCGGCGTGATAGCGATGACGAGGGTGTGGGCACGGGAACTCGGCAGGAAGGGGATCAACGTCAACGCGGTCGCCCCTGGGTTCATCAGCACCGAGATGACCGAAGGGGTTCCGGAGAAGGTGCTCGGCATGATGCGTGACAAGACCCCCCTCGGCCGGTTGGGAACGCCGCGCGAGGTCGCAAACGTCTTCCTGTTCCTCGCCTCCGATGAGGCCGCGTACGTCCATGGAGCGGTGATCTGCGTTGACGGAGGACTGATCACATGAGGCTGAGGGTAGCAGAGGGACTCAGGGGCTCATGATGAGCCGACTAAACGGCAAGGTTGTGATCATCACCGGGGCCAGCTCGGGGATCGGTGCTGCCCTGGCGCGGTCCTGCTCAAAGCGCGGTGCCCACGTGGCACTTGCGGCACGGCGAGGCGAACAGCTTGCCGAAGTGGCAGTCACCTGTCCCGGGGAGACTATGGTCGTCACCTGCGATGTCACCGTCTCCGAGGACCGCCAGCGTCTCGTGAACGCTGCAGTCGAGAGATGGGAGCGGATTGACGTTCTTGTGAACAACGCTGGCATCGGTCTTTACGCCCCGTTTGACAAGACAGGCGAGGCCGATCTGCGCGCTCTGATGGAGGTTGACTTCATGGCGGTGTTCGGCATGACACAACTCGTGCTGCCGCTTATGCGCGCTACGGGGCGGGGAGCCATCGTCAGCGTAGCTTCTACCGGCGGACTGATCGCCCATGCACCGAACGTTTCGGCGTACTTGGCAGCCAAGCACGCCGTAGTCGGACTCAGTAGGGGCCTCCGCCGAGACCTTGAGGGAACGGGGATATCTGTACAGGTAGCGTGCCCACATCTGACCGACACGGGCTTCTTTGAAACGGGGGTGGGGGCTGAAGAGATGCAGGTAGTTGCCGCTCCGCTGCGCTGCCTGATGGACACCGCAGAGGACGTGGCCGAGGGAACGGTGGAGCAGATCGGAGCGGATCCGTTCGTCATCTTCCCAACAGCACGCTCTCGAGCTGCGTACGAACGATTTCGGGACCTATGATGGGAGGAAGCGTGGCCGCCTACGTGTGCACTACAGCTTTGGTGACCGGCGGTGCATCGGGCATCGGCCGGGCGATCGTTGAGGCCCTGTGTGCGGATGGCGTACGCGTGTTTTTGGCAGACCTCGATCAGGACCGGGCCGAAGAAGCGGTTGGCATGATCACCCGTGGAGGTGGGGCGGCAGAGGCACACTGCGTGGATGTTGCGGACAGCGCTGGGGTCACGAGGCTCTTTTCCGTTCTGAGAGGGAGATGTGACCGATTGGACCTTCTTGTGAACTGCGCTGCGATCATGGGTGCAACAACCTTCATTGATGATATGTCGGACCGGGAGTGGGATCGGGTGATAACGGTCAACCTTACCGGGACCTTTTACTGTTGCCGGGAAGCGGTCCGCTGGATGAAGGAACATCGGCATGGTCGCATCATCAATTTCTCCTCGGTCGCCGCATTGATGCCTACCCCGGGCGCCATCCACTACAGCACAAGCAAAGCAGGCGTGGCCCAGCTCACCAAAACACTGGCACGGGAGGTGGCCCGATACAACCTTCGCGTGAACGCTGTTGCTCCTGGATACGTGGAAACCCCGATGCTCTTTAAGCTAGACGTGAAATTTAAGGAGCAGATTCTCCGGCGAACCCCGCTTGGGCGGTTTGCGTTGCCAAACGAGATCGCTGCGCTCGTACGATTCTTGGCTAGCCCTGAGGCCGACTTCTTCACCGGCCAGGTGCTCAGTCCCAACGGTGGGCTGGTGATGTAGTGAACGGGTTCAACGAGAGAGGAGGGCGCGAGTTGAGGAACAGGTTTCCGAACTTAGCGATTAGCCAGGCACAGGATGCCCTGTGGGTCACCATCAACCGGCCGGGCGATCGGAACTCGCTGGACTCCGAGACGATTGCGCAGTTGCAAGCACAGCTTGAGGTCGCCGAGGCTTCCGGTGTGAGGGCAATTGTCTATCAAGGCAGTGGGGAGAAGTACTTCATCGGAGGGGCGGATGGGGTGGAGATGTACCGACTATGTCCGGACGAGGCACGGGGCTTTTCAGTTCGCATCCAAAGACTGTTCAACCGGATGGAGCGAAGCCCCCTCTTGTTGATCGCGGCGATTGATGGCCTTTGTTTTGGGGGCGGGCTGGAGTTCGCCCTAGCCTGCGACCTGCGCGTGGCGAGCGACGGATCGCGGCTCGGCCTGCCTGAGGTGAAGCTGGGGATCATCCCGGGTGGGGGCGGGACACAGCGGCTGCCGCGAGTGGTCGGCTTCGGCCGGGCGGTGGAAATGATCCTCTGTGGGAGGCTACACCCGGCGCACGATGCGCTGGAGATGGGCCTGGTTCATGCGGTGGTCCCGGCGACACAGCTCGTGAACTGGGCTGCTGAGATGGTGGCACGGGTGAACGCAATCCCCGCCTTTGCATTCGCCGCCGCAAAGCGGGCCGTCTACGGTTCGCGGAGCCTACCACTCGAAGCGGGACTCGGACTGGAGGCCGATCGGTTCGCGGAGTGCTTCGCCGAGAACTACTTCGCCGATCGCGTACGCGAGCAGCTTGCGGACGGCCGGCTGCAGTCCACTAGGGAGACGCATACTGAGCGGGAGGTGGGAGAACATGGCGACGTTTAGGGCGAAAGACGGGCTCGAGCTTTATTACGAGGAACACGGACAGGGTGACCCGGTGGTGCTGCTCGGGGGGATCATGATGAGCGCAGCCAGCTGGGCCCTGCATGTGCCGGTGTTCGCACGGCACGTTCACCTGATCTTGCTGGATCTACGGGACCAAGGGCGGTCCGGGAAGATGGATCGTGAGTATCGCTTGGACGTACACGTCCCTGATGTCGTTGGACTGCTTGACGAACTTGATATCCCAGCGGCGCATCTGATTGGCCTTTCTTATGGTGGCCAGGTGGCCCTGCGTGTCGCTTTGGCTCATCCTGACCGATTGCTGACGCTCATCCTCGCCAACGCCAACCACTACATTCCAAATCATCTGGCCGCGATTGGTCGGGCCTGGGAGGTAGCGGCTCAGCTGAACGACGGTGAACGGTTCTTCGAACTGGCCATCCCGTTCATCTACTCGGCTGACTTCTACGCTAAGTACCTGAATGCTCTCCGCCAGCGTCAGGCAATGTTCAAGTCCGCTCTGACGAAGGAGTGGTTTGAGGCTTTTCAACGCTTGTGCCGAAGTACCAACGGCTTCTCCGTGTCCACCGAGCAGCTGGCTCAACTTCGTATGCCGACGCTCCTTCTTGGCGCGGAGGATGACATGATCACGCCGGTCCGCCTGATGGAGGAGATGTACCGCGCAATCCCCGGTTGTGAGTTCATCACGCTACCCAGGGCAGGACACGGCGCATTTCTTGAGCGTGCCGGCGAGTTTCTGACAACGGTGGTTGGCTTCCTGGCGAAACATAGGCAGGAAACCCTGGCCTAGCTCGTCAGGATAGAGGGCCAATCGAAGGGGGTGATGGCAGAGACCGAGCGAACTGAAGGGAAAAGGAGATCATCAATCTGTGCCTACTAAGGAGGTTTACGTGAGAGTGAAAGGATGCGGGCTTATTGTAGTGATGTTACTGCTAGGCATGGTGACCCTCGCGGTGGCGGCTGCAGAGCCGATCAAGATCGGCGTGGTCAGCCCGTTGGGTGATATCACCGGCCGCCAGTCGACGCGAGCGATGCAGCTGGCCGTTGAGGAAATCAATGCCGCCGGCGGTGTGCTTGGAAGGCCACTGGAACTCATCATCATCGATGATGAGATGAATCCCGCCAAGGGAGCGGCGGCGATCGACCTCTTGGCCACTCAACACAACGTCGATGTGTTCATCGGCGGCATGGGCAGCGGTGTCCATCTCGCGCAAATCCCGCGGCTCAAGATCTACGAGAAGGTGACGGTCTGGATCGGCGCCGCCTCGTCGCTCGCCGAGCAGGCGCTGGAGGGATGTGACTGGTACTTCCACATCCACCCCTGGGACTACCTCCAGGGCGCCAGCTACGTGGTAGGATGGGCGGCAATCCAAGAAGAGTACCCGATGATCCGCATCAAGAAGGCATTTTGGGCATACGAAGAGGGAGCGTTCGGAGCGAGCTCGTACCAGGGTAGCCTGGTCGCCCATGCGGACTGGGAGAACACCGGCATGTCGTTCAAGAGCGCCATCGTCGGCGGCGGCGACTACCGCGCCGTCCTTCGCCATGCCAAGGATGTGAACCCCGACATCTTCATCTGGGTTGGGTACGATGCAGATGCACTCCCGATCATGGAACAGGCGCGCGAGATCGGCTTCACACCGCCTCTGTTCGTCGGATCGCCTCCCGGCTGGCCAGCCGACTTCGGGAAGTCCCCGCTGGCTGAGGGCGTCATTCTGTACGGGATGTGGGCACCGTCTATCAAAGAGGTGAGCCCAGTCAGCAAGCACTTCTGGGACGCCTACATCGCTCGGTGGAACGAAGAGCCAGCGACGTACTTCGCCCCACTTGGATACACCAACGTCTACGTAGTCGCACAAGCGATCGAGCGGGCCGGGACCTTGGAGAAGGCAGCGCTGATCGCCGCCCTGGAGGCGACGGAGTATGAGTCGCCCATCGGCGAGACCCTCACGTTCACTCCATCGAACATCATCAAGCACCAAGGCTTCCAGGGCCAGAAGATCCTGCAGTGGCAGGATGGACGCCAGGAAGTGCTCTGGCCGTTTGAGTTCGCTACGGCACTACCTCGGTATCCGTTCCGCTGGCGCTAACACCGCAGCATCAGGGGCCGGCCCGGCTCGGCCGGGCCGGCTCACTTCAACAGCGGGGGATGAGGAGAGATGACGCTCGTTCATCGACTGGAGCGGAAACAGTGTCTGATAGGCCTGATCACGCTGGTTGTGCTAGGGGTCGTAGCGGCATGGAAGCCATACGCACTAATCGAGGGCCTTCAACGCGGCGGACTCTACTCGCTGATTGCGCTACCGATGGCGTTGATCCTCGGGATCGTGGGGATCATCAACTTGGCGCACGGCGAATTCATGATGCTTGGGGCCTACTTCGCCTACTGGCTGTGGGCTTACGCGGGACTGGATCCCTTGGTAGCGATGGTCCCCTCTCTGGGGGCCTTTGCCCTCATCGGTGCTGTAACCTACAGCGCAACGATTCGTCGTGTGCTGAAGGCGCCGGAGCTAACCCAGTTGCTACTCACATTCGGGCTGGCACTGATGGCTGTGGAGTTCGCCAATCTGATGTGGACCTCGCGGCCGTGGAAACCCCACCTCAGCTACATCTACTCCTCAGTGTCAATAGGCTCACTCACTTTTGGCATATATCCCTTCGTGTACACGGTAGGTGCGATCGTGGTTTTGATCGGATTGATGGCGTTCCTGCGCCGTACACGGATTGGCAAGGCGGCGCTCGCGGTCGGACAGAATCCGCGGGGGGCAGAGCTTGTGGGGATCAACGTAAACCGGACGTATCTTCTGATCTTCACTTTGTCAATCGCCCTGGTCGGGGCGATCGGAGGGCTATTCCTTACACGCCACTCTGTCTTCCCGGCTGTCGGATCGCCGTTCACGCTGAAGTCGTTTTGTCTGATCGCTATGGCTGGCGTGGGCAACTTGCCAGGGGTGCTGTGGGGTGGCTTTGCCCTCGGCATTGCTGAAGCTCTCGTGTTGTCATTCCGCGAGGCATACATGTGGGCCGATGTGGTGTTCTTTGCCGTGCTGGTTGGGGTGATCCTTGGCAGATCGTATCGGAGGCATACCACATGAGGATCAAGAGGCTCCTCCCTTATGTCGTTGGCGCCGCGATAGCTGTGACGTTCCCGCTTTGGACGGGCATGTACCAACAGCAAGTGGCGGTAACGATACTGATCTACCTGACGCTCGCCCTGAGCTGGGACATGCTGTTGCGCTCAGGACAGCTCAATTTCGGCACTGCTGGGTTCTTTGGGATAGGGAGCTACACGGCGGTGCTGTTGTTCCTTAACTTGGGTGTGCCTCCCCTGCTGAGCATCGCTCTTGGGGGGCTGATCGCTGGTGTAGTCGCTCTGTTTCTTGGGCTGGCGGTGTTGCGGCTGCGAGGCATGTACTTCGCCATCACCACCCTAGGGGTAGCCAGCATCTTCCAGGTGGTGGCGCGAAACATCCCTTCCTTGACCGGGGGACCGGAGGGGAAGATGCTGCCCACGGCCATCTTCCGCGGGAACGTGTCAATGGCATACTGGCTTGTCCTGGGTGTAGCCCTCCTCGCGGTGGTGGTCTCCGAGGTCTTTGAGCGGACGCGGGTCCGCCTTGCGTTGACCTCCATGCGCAACAATGAGTGGGTTGCCAGATCGAGTGGCATCGATGTCTTCAAGTACCTCGTGTTTATGTTCACGGTTACCTCCATCATCCAGGGAATTGCAGGTGGGACTTATGCCCATGTCTACGGGTTCGTCGCGCCCGAGGCAACCTTCCACGTGAACTTCCTCCTCCTCCCTCTGGCCATGGCTCTGCTCGGGGGAATCTATGGCACGTGGGGGCCAGTGATCGGCGCGCTCATCCTGGGGATCCTGAGCGAATACCTGAAGCTGCAGATTCCATATGGGCACCTTCTCGTCTATGGAGGGATCATCGTGGTCGTCACGTTGTTCGCGCCCCACGGCGTTGTTGGGCTGGTGAAGGCAGGCCTCCAGAAGTGGGCCGCGGAGCGCGGTCCCCGATGATGCGGCTGATGGAAGGTCACGGCCGGGAGCGGCTGCAGCAGGTGCGGCGACGCGCCAGAACCGTGGATTGGGGGTGCGAACGATGGCGGTCTTGAGAACCGAGTCCTTGACGAAGCGCTTCGGAGGGTTGGTAGCTGTCAACGAAGTGACGTTCGAGGTAGCCAAGGGCGAGATCCTCGGCATCATCGGCCCCAACGGAGCGGGGAAAACGACCCTGATCAATGTCATCTCAGGGTTGTACCTGCCCGACGCGGGGCGGATTCTCCTCGACGGACGGGACATCACATTCACCCCCCCGCATGTGCGGTGCCGATTGGGGATCGGCCGGACGTTTCAGTTGGCCTATCCGCTCATGGATCTGTCGGCTAGGGAGAACATTATGGTGGGCGCGGTGTTCGGTCAGCCGCAACGTCTACGGGAGGCACGCCATACTGCCGATGAGATCGGACAACTCCTGGATCTCCCGGCGATGGATCGCGGCGTATGGAACCTGACGGCCCTGGAGATCAAGAAGCTAGAGCTTGGCCGCGCACTGGCGACGCATCCCAGCGTTCTCTTCCTAGACGAGGGCATGGCGGGACTGAACCAAGACGAGACGAGGGCGATGATCGCCGTGGTCCGTAGGATTCAGGAGCAGGGCATAGGGATCTGCGTGGTAGAGCATGTGATGAGCGTGATCGGCGAGCTGACCGATCGGGTGATCGTCCTGAACGGGGGGGCGGTCATCGCCGAGGGAACGTACGCGGAGGTTTGTTCCGACCCAGAGGTCATCGCTGCCTATCTCGGGAAGGAGGAATGATGCTCAACGTCTCTGATGTCGACCATTACTACGGCAAAGCCCATGTCCTGCGCAACCTATCCTTGAGCGTCGGTGCGGAATCAGTCGGGGTGTTCGGCCCGAACGGGGCGGGCAAGACAACATTGGTTAATGCAATTACAGGCTTCGTGCGGCCTAGGCGCGGCGAGATCGTATTTGATGGAACTCCCTTGCTTCGCTTACAACCACATCAGATCACCCGCTTAGGGATCGCGATGGTTCCACAAGAACGGGAACTTTTCCCGTTCATGTCCGTGTACGGCAACCTCGAGTCTGGGGCAGCGTACGTCCCGGGCGCGCGAGAGCGGATGCGGGAGTCACTGGATGCTGTGTTCCAGCTGTTCCCGATCTTGCAAGAACGGACGCGCCAGCTTGCCGTGACACTGAGTGGCGGTGAACAGAGGATGCTTGCCATCGCGCGGGCGCTGATGTCTGCCCCAAAACTTCTGATCTTGGACGAACCTTCACTCGGCCTACAGCCGTCGCTCGTCACGGATGTATTTCATACTCTTCGCGATGTCAGCCAACGGATCTCGATCTTCTTGGCTGAGCAGAACGTGCGGCAGAGCCTCAAGGCAATCGATCGTGGCTACATCATCGAGAACGGTCAAGTCGTACTGGAAGGACCTTCCGACGAGCTACTCGACAACGAGCACGTGAAGCGGGCGTACCTGGGGTTGTGAACAACGAGGATGCATAGCGGGGAAAGGAGACGGATGTGAATCCCAAGGTCCTGGCCCTCTGCGGAAGCCCGCGGCCGGGTGGGAACACCGAGTCCTACCTCAACGCGGCGTTGGATGTGCTGCGCAACCACGGTATGGAAACCGAGCTCGTGGCCCTGCATGACAAGACGATCGCGAGTTGCCGTGCCTGCTACCAATGCTGGCATAGTGGCCAGGGTGTCTGTCAGCTCACGGGGGATGACTTCCACGACATCTACGCCAAGATGGTTGCGGCTGACGTGCTGCTTGTTGGATCACCGGTCCACTATAGCGCGGTGCATCCCGACCTGTGGTCGGTGCTCGTACGCGCTGGGTTCCCTGGGATGGCCGGCCACCCTCACAGCGCCCCGCGACCATTCTCACGCAAGATCGGTGGCCCGATCACGGTTGCACGGCGCGCTGGGCATAACTTCGCATTTGCCCAATTGCTGTTGTGGTTTTACATCAATGAGTTCATCGTCCCTGGGTCGATCTACTGGACCGTCGGTGTAGCTCGTTCCCCGGGGGATGCCGCTCTCGATCGTGAAGGGATCGATACCGCAAAGCGGTTTGCGGAGAACATCGCCTGGTTATTCGGAAAGATCAGAACGTGAAGGAGGACGTATGGCTGGAAGCGTCAGACGGGAGAGGGGAGAGCGGATGTCGACAGGACCGAATGTCACAGCATATCCTGGCCCAGGTGCTGTCTACAACCTCGGGAACATCCTGGAACGAAACGCGGCTCCGTCAGGGTCTCCCGATCGGCCTGCGGTAGTCGACGCCGATCGGGCGGACGACCGACACGTCTCATCCTACCGAGCGCTTGACCGCCGTGCTAACCGGTTCGCCCAGGCACTGACGTCGCTGGGGGTCAAGAAGGGTGACCGGGTTTTCGTGGTGCTTCCGAACAGGGTAGAGATGCTGGAGGTCCTGTTTGGGTGCCTCAAGGTTGGGGCGGTGTTCACGCCAGCCAATTTTCGGTTCTCCGCGGAGGAGATCTCGTTCCTTATCGATGACGTGGATTCGGGGATCCTCGTCTTCGACAGCGAGTACGCGGAGAAGATCCAGGAGGTGGTGTCTGGCCACCCTGGCCTACGGACGATTGAGATCGGCGGGCATGTGCTGAGCGGCTCACTCGACTACCGCCAGCTACTCACCAAGGCGTCTGAGGACGCGCCGGCCTGCCCAACTGCGCCGGACGAGACCGCTATGATCCTGTTCACGGCTGGGACGACGGGGCATCCCAAGGGGGTCAGACTCACCCATCGAAGCACGTTCTTTGCCTGTCTAGCGAACGGGATCTCAGCGGCACTGACGCGGGATGATGTCTACCTGGGGGCGCCACCGATGTTCCATAGCGGAGGATTGACTTGCTTTCAGCTGTACATGCTGATGATCAACGGAAAGCTGATCCTCCAGCGTCGCTGGACCCCGGAGGGAGCACTCGCGCTGATCAAGAAGTACGGCGTGACATACCATTTTGGAATAGCCACGCAGCTCAAGATGATGGTCCAGGTTCCAGGGTGGGAGAGGTGCGTCTCCTCCCTCCGTGCTGTAAACGGGGGTGGGGAGCCACAACCCGTTGAGTTGAAGCGGGCGTTCATCGATCAGGGGATCACCTACATATGCGGCTATGGGCTAACCGAGACCGGCGCGACCGGGCTCAACTGGCCCGCATCATCACCTGACGATCCGCTGTTGAGCAAGGCAAGCGAGTGCATGGGCAAGCCCCCAGCATTCGTCGAGGTGAAGATCGTGAGCGAAAGTGGCGACGAAGTCGCTCCTGATGAGATCGGCGAGATCATCATCCGCCGCGAGCCCACGGGCGCAGCAGGCTACTGGAATCGTCCAGAAGAGGAGGCAAAGAAGTTCCGCGGCGACTGGATCTTCACTGGCGACCTGGGGAAGCTCGATGGGGATGGGTATTTCTACGTCCTTGGCCGGACCGATGACATGATCATCAGTGGGGGAGAGAACATCTACCCAGCTGAGGTTGAGCGCGCTATCTACTCTCACCCCAAAGTCGCCAACGTAGTGGTTGTCCGCGGGAAGCACCCTCAGTGGGGGCAGACGCCGAAAGCGATCGTTATGCCCAAGGAAGGGCAGACGATCACCGTAGAGGAGATCCTGGAGCACGTGAGCGCCCATCTTGCCTCGTTCAAGAAGCCTCGCACGGTGGTGATTGTGGACAGCCTGCCAAGATCTGAAACAGGCAAGATCGACCGTAAAGCGGTTAAGAATATGTACGAGGAGCTCTAGCGCGCAAGCTGTGTTGTTCCGCAGTGCGAAGGCATGAAGCACCGGTTCGCCCTGCGCAACACGCTCCCCGCCCTCGTCAACGTGTGGTGGTCGACTCCCGCCTAGGAGGAGATCATCCGTTGCCTGTTCCAGGTCCATCTAGGGGGAACTGACCTTCGTGATGGACATTGCCGGCTTAGCCAGTTCGCTCCTGGCCGGCGGGGGGTGCGAGGATTCCCTGTAGGCGTGGGTCCGAGAGGAGGGAACATGGGACGGCAGTACGAGGAGGTTTACCACCGATCGGTCGAGGATGCGGAGGAGTTCTGGGCTGCGGAAGCGCAGAAGCTGCACTGGTTCCAGCGCTGGGAGCAGGTACTCGACGATTCCAAGGCTCCGTTCACCCGCTGGTTCTCTGGGGGACAGACGAACCTCTGCTACAACGCGGTGGATCGCCATGTCGTGGCGGGAAAGGGGGACCGGCCGGCGATCCTCTGGGAAAGTCCGGAGTTGGGACAGAGCCGGACCCTCACCTTTCGCGAGCTCCACCGGGAAGTGAACCGGTTCGCCGCGGCCCTGCAGCGATGCGGGGTGACGAAGGGGGATCGGGTGCTCGTGTACATGCCGATGGTCCCCGAGGCGCTCATAGCGGTGCTCGCCTGCGTTCGGATCGGCGCCATTCACTCCGTGGTCTTCGCCGGGTTCTCCGTGGAGTCCCTCGCCCACCGAATTGAGGACTCGGGGTCGCGGGTCATCGTGTGCGCCGACGGCGCTCTCCGGAAGGGGAAGCCGATCAACCTCAAGGAGATCGTAGACCGGGCCGTGGATCAAGCGCGGACCGAGGTCGAGCGCGTGATCATCCTCGATCGCGGTGTCGTCCCGTGGACCCCGGTCCCCGGGCGCGACGTACGGTGGGACGAGGCGATGGCGGAGATCGGCGAAGCCGAGGTGCCCGCCGTTCCCCTGAATGCCACGGACCCGAGCTACATCCTCTACACGTCGGGCACCACCGGGAAGCCCAAAGGGGTGGTACGGGACACGGGCGGGTACATGGTCGCCCTCCACGCTTCGATGGACCTCATCTACGGGTGCACCCCAGAGGACGTGTATTGGTCCACGTCCGACATCGGGTGGGTCGTCGGCCACAGCTACATCATCTATGGGCCGCTCCTGTACGGGATCCCGACCCTCGTGTACGAAGGAACGCCCGACAGCCCCAACCCCGGGATCTGGTGGGAGACGATCGAGAAGCACCGGGTGTCCGTCCTCTTCTCCGCTCCCACCGCGATGCGCATGCTACGCAAGTTCCCGTCGAGCTGGATCGAAGGTCACGATCTGTCCTCGCTTCGTCACGTGTTCCTCGCCGGCGAGCCCCTGGACGAGCCCACCTACCGCTGGGCGGCCGAGACCCTGAACAAGCCCGTCATTGATCACTACTGGCAGACCGAGAGCGGCTGGCCGATGATCACGAACCACATGGGGATTCCCCCTCTTCCGGTGAAACCTGGATCCCCGACGCGGGAAGCGATCGGGTGGCAGCTCGACGTGGTCGACGAGCAGGGCGATCCGGTCCCCCGTGGGCAACGGGGGTACCTCGTCGCCTATCCTCCCCTTCCACCGGGCGCGCTCCAGACCCTGTGGAAAGACGACGAACGGTTCGTAGGAAGCTACTGGAAGCACTTCGCCCGTCACGGAAAGCGGCTCTACTTCTCCGGGGACTATGCGATTAAGGACGAGGATGGGTACTACTGGCTCCTCGGCCGGGCGGACGAGGTGATCAACGTCGCCGGGCACCGCATGGGGACGCGCGAGGTAGAGGAGGTCATCTCCGGGCACCCCGGGGTGGCCGAGGTATCGGCGATCGGGATCGACGATGAGATCAAGGGCCAGGCGATCGCGGCGTTCGTGGTCCTCAAGAAGGACGTTGCCGATAGCCCTGCTCTCCACCAGGAGATCATCCACCTCATCCGGGAAAGCATCGGCCCCATCGCGACCCCGAAGGTGCTGCGGGTCGTGCCGCGGCTTCCTAAAACCCGCTCCGGGAAGGTGATGCGCCGCGTGTTGCGGGCGATCTGCGAGGAAAAGGCGCTGGGGGACCTGTCCACGATCGAGGACGGGGCGAGCGTAGACGAGGTCCGGAAGGCCCTTGATGAGCTGGGAGAAGTGACACAACCGAGGACCTAGTCAGGTCCTCTGTCCATCCGTTAGGAGCCAGCCTTGCCCCGATCGACCCACCACCGGCGGCCTACCGCTCGGCCGGAGGGCCGTAGCCGCCCCCGCCGGGGGTGCGGATGCTCAGCGTCTCCCCGGGGTGGAGGTCGAATTCCGTCTTCCCCGGGAGCCGGATCTCCTCCCCATCGCGGACGAGGATGTTCTCCCCCCGTTCCCCCGCCTCCCCACCCCTAAGCCCGTAGGGACGCCCGATTCGGCGGTCGGTGAGGAGGGAGACGTGGGCGGCGTGCCCAAGCGGAGCGAGGTCGCGGCGGATCCCGCACCCGCCGCGGAACCGGCCGCGCCCGCCCGTCCCCGATCGGAGCTCGTACCTCTCCACGCGTAGGGGATAGGCAAGTTCAAGCGCCTCCACGGGCGTGTTGAGGGTGTTCGTCATGTGGCTGTGAACCCCGTCCACCCCGTCCCCTTTCGGCCGGGCCCCGCTCCCTCCCCCGATCGTCTCGTAGAACGCGTACGGCCGGCCGGTGCGGGGATCCGTGCCCCCGATCGCGACGTTGTTCATCGTCCCCTGGCTCGCCGCAGGAACCCGCTCCGGGATGAGCTCGGCAAGGGCCCCGAGGACGACGTCCACGATCCGCTGCGATGTCTCGAGGTTCCCCCCCACCACCGGGGCGGGGGGACGCGGGTTCACGATCGTGCCCTCCGGGGCGAGGAGCTCGATCGGCCGGTAGCACCCGGCGTTGGGGGGGATCGTGGGGTCGGTCACGGCGCGGAGGGCGTAGTACACCGCGGACGCGGTCACAGCGAACACGGCGTTCAGCGGCCCCCGCACCTGGGAGTCTGACCCGGCGAAGTCCACCCGCACCGTGTCCGCGCGGATCTCGATCCGGACCAGGATCGGGACCGGGCCGGTCCCCACGCCGTCGTCGTCGAGGGCATCCGCGAACTCGGCCGCTCCCTGGGGGAGGCGCCTGATCTCCGCCCGCATCCGCCGCTCGCTGTAGTCGAGCACGCCGGCCATCCCCTCCCCGAGGAGTTCCGTCCCGTACCGGGCGACGAGGTCACGGATCCGCCCAATCCCGGTCCGGCACGCCGCGTGCTGGGCGCGGAGGTCGCCCCACCGCTCGTCGGGGGTACGCACGTTCTGAAGGAGGATCCGGAGGAGGTCCTCGTCGAGTTCCCCCCTCTTCCACAGCCGCACCGGCGGGATGCGCAGCCCCTCCCCGTAGATCTCGGTTGCCGTGGGAGCGAGGCTCCCCGGCGCGGGGCCGCCGATGTCGGCGTGGTGGGCACGGCAGGCGACGAACGCCACGAGCCCCGACCCCGCGAACACGGGGGCAACGAACGTCACGTCGGGGAGGTGCGCCCCCCCGAGGTACGGATCGTTGAGGATAACGACATCGCCCTCTTCCCACTCCGCCACCCTCGCCAGCGCCGCCCGCACCGAGAACGGCATCGCCCCAAGGTGGACGGGGATGGATTCCGCCTGGGCCACGAGTTCGCCGTGGGGATCGAATAAGGCCGATGAGCAGTCCCGCCGTTCCTTGATGTTCGGGCTGTAGGCGGACCGAACGAGGTTCGCGTTCATCTCCTCGGCCACGCTCGTGAGGGCGTGGCGGAGGACTTCGAGCGTGACCGGATCGATCGTGCTCATCCGACCTCCACGATGAGCGCGCCGTGCTCGTCCACCGCCCCCTCGCTCCCCGGTGGGAGGAGGGTCGTCGCGTCGGGCCCGAGGACGATCGCCGGCCCCGTGATCCGCGTTCCGGGGCCGAGGTCCGCCCGGTGGACGAGCCGGGCGGCGACGGGGCCGGTCCGGTCGAACCACGCCGCGCCCGTCGCGGGGAGTTCGGGAGCAGAGGAGAAGGAGGGTCGGATGTCCACGGGCAAAGCGGGGACGCTCGCCCGAACGCGGACGGCGACGAGCTCGATCTCCTCCCCCGGCGCGGCGTGGCCGTACCTCTGCTCATGGGCCTTGTGGAACACCTCTTCTAGCTCCGTAACCCACTGCGGTCCCACCCTCCCTTGGGGAACGGGAATGTCGAGTTCGTGGGCCTGGCCCGCGTAGCGGAGTGCGGCCACGGTCGCAAACCGAAGGCCCTCCTCGGGACCACCGTGGCCGACGAGTTCCTCCCCCGCCCGCTCGCGGAGGCGCGCAAGGAGCTCGGCCAGTTCCGCTACCGAAAGCGAGCGGAGCGGGCGGACGATCCCCTGGCTCGTCTCGTGCCCAACCTCGGCGAGGAGGAGCCCGAGCGCCGACAAGACCCCCGCTGTGGGTGGGACGAGCACCTTCGGGATCGAGAGCCGACGGGCGAGGGGGACGGCGTGGAGGGGGCCCGCCCCCCCGAACGCCAGCAGCGCGAATCCCCGTGGGTCGTGCCCCTGCTCGACCGAGATCACCCGGATCGCCCGCTCCATCGCCGCATCGGCGACGTCGAGGATCCCAAGGGCGGCCTCCTCCACCGTGAGGCCGAGCGGATCGGCGATCCGGCGCACCGCGGTCCGCGCCGCGTCGAGGTCGAGCGCGGGGAGCCCGCCCAACGGGAACTCGGGGAGGAGGTGGCCAAGGACGAGGTGGGCGTCGGTGACCGTGGGCTCCTCTCCCCCGCGGCCGTAGCAGGCCGGACCGGGGTCAGCCCCCGCGCTCTCCGGCCCCACCGCGAGCGCGCCCCCGGGGTCGAGGCGGGCGAGGCTCCCCCCGCCGGCACCGATCGTGTGGATGTCCACCATCGGGAGGGCGACCGGGTGCCCCCCGACCGCGCCCCCCACCGTGCGCGCGACCGTGCCCCCCTGGACGAGGGCCACGTCGCAGCTCGTCCCGCCCATGTCGAGGGTAATGAGGTCAGAAAACCCCGACCGGAGCCCGATCTGGCGTGCCCCCTCCACCCCACCCGCCGGCCCCGAGAGGAGGATCCGCGCCGGTTCCTTCTGGGCCGTGGCGGCGTGGGCGATCGTCCCGCTCGACTGCATGACCTGCCACGAGGCGGGGAGCCCGAGACCGGCCGATCCCCCCTCGACCGCCGCGAGGTAGCTCCCCACCACCGGCCGCAGCGCGGCGTTGACGACGGTGGTCGAGGTGCGCTCGTACTCGCGGAACTCGGGGAGGAGGTCACAGGACAGGGTCAGCGGCACCCCGAGCCCGGCGAGGACCTCCCCCGCCTCCCGCTCGTGGTCCGGGCAGAGGAACGAGAACAGGAAGCACACCGCCACCGCCTCCACCCCCCGGGCGCGGAGCTCGGGGAGGAGCTGGGCGACGGCCGCCCGGTCGAGCGCGCGGACCACGTTCCCTTGAGCGTCCACCCGCTCCGGGACTTCGAACCGGAGCTCGCGGGGCACGATCGGCTGCACCCGCTCGAAGAAGAGGTTATAGAGTGACGGCCGGTTCTGGCGGCCGATCTCGAGCACGTCGCGGAACCCGGCCGTGGTGACGAGGGCCGTTTTCCCGAGCTTCCCCTCCAGGACCGCGTTCGTGGCCACCGTCGACCCGTGGGCGATCCTGGTCACAGACTCCGGCCGGATCTCCCCCCGCGCGATGAGCTCCGCCAGGGCGGCGAGGACGCCGCGGGCCGGGTCGTCCGGCGTGGAGGGGAACTTGTAGAGGCGTGGCCCGCCCTCCCCGAGGATGACGATATCCGTGAACGTCCCCCCAATATCCACCCCCATCGCCACAGCCACAGCGTGGGAGTATAGGCTAGCTCGTCCTTTTCAGCAAAGGCAACCCCCGAGGTCGGCGAGGTATTCGAGTTCAAGAGAGGGCGTCTTCGGCCCTAATCATGAACAGGTCGGGCCCGGCCGCGACGCGCGCACGGGCTCAACGATGCCCACCGTCTTCACGATGAGCCCCTGCAGTTCATGAAACGATGGACACCCCCTCGGAACGGCCGATTGGAGGTCCCAGGCGGCCCAGCTACAATCCGTTAGCTGCGGGGAGGAACCGGATGCTCAGCTCCACGGTGGAACTGAGATGATGCGTCTCGAAGACCTACGGCCGGGGACCGTGGTCCGGGGCCTCGTTCTCAACTCTGCCGTCACCGTGATTCAGGTCCAGTGGCTGGGATCGGAGGCCCTGGAGATCACGTTCAAGGAGCCCTCGGGCCGCGTAGGATCCCAGCTTCTCTTCCGGAGCGACGAGGAACGCCTGGACATCGTGGAACGGGGCCGGCCGTGGAGCTTCGACGGTGACGGCGCTCTGTTCCGGCTCGTCGCTGAGGCGCACAGAATTCGACTCGCTCACCTGTTCGATCCTCTCTTGGCGGTGCACACATCGCTCGTGGAGCCGCTACCGCATCAGATCACCGCTGTCTACGAAGCCATGCTCCCTCGTCAGCCGCTGCGGTTCCTCCTGGCCGACGATCCGGGGGCCGGGAAGACGATCATGGCCGGCCTCCTCATCAAGGAGCTCATCGTCCGCGGGGACGTCGAGCGGTGCCTCATCGTGTGCCCGGGTGGCCTCGTCGAGCAGTGGCAGGACGAGCTCTCCCAGCGCTTTCATCTCCCGTTCGAGATCATGACCAACGACAAGCTGGAGGCAGCCCGAACGGGGAACTGGTTCACCGAGACCCCCCTCATCATCGCACGGCTTGACAAGTGCGCTCGTGACGAATCCGTCAAAGCGCGACTTGCTTCCCCGGAGTGCCGGTGGGACCTCGTGGTGGTGGATGAGGCGCACAAGATGTCGGCAACCTTCTTCAGCGGGGAGATCAAATACACCAAGCGTTACCAGCTTGGGCAGCTCCTCTCCGGCCTCACCCGCCACTTCCTCCTCCTCACCGCGACCCCGCACAACGGAAAGGAAGAGGAGTTCCAGCTGTTCATGGCCCTGCTCGATGGCGACCGCTTCGAGGGGAAGTTCCGCGACGGAACACACCAGGTGGACGTCTCCGACCTGATGCGGCGGATGGTGAAGGAAAAGCTCGTCCGGTTCGACGGCACGCCCCTGTTCCCTGAGCGGATCGCGTACACGGTCCCGTACCGCCTGTCGGACCTCGAGGCCCGGCTCTACCAGGAGGTTACGGAATACGTTCGCCAGGAGTTCAATCGCGCCGAGGCCCTGGCGGACAACAAGCGTGCGGGGACGGTTGGGTTCGCGCTGACCATCCTCCAGCGCCGGTTGGCCTCCTCTCCCGAGGCGATCTACCAGTCCCTCCGCAGGCGGCGGGAGAGGCTGGAGCACCGGCGCCGCGAGCTCCAGGTGCTCCACCGAGGCGCTACTGTGCCCGCTCTGGTCACCCCGGCCCTCGATGAAGAAGCCCTCGACGACCTGGAGGATGCGCCCGACACAGAAGCAGCGGCTATCGAGCAGGAGATCCTCGACCAGGCCACCGCGGCGCGGACGCTGGAGGAGCTTCAGGCCGAGATCGAGACCCTGAAACGCCTCGAAGACCTCGCCCTCCGGGTGCGGCAAAGTGGGGAAGACCGCAAGTGGCGCGAGCTCGCGAGCCTGCTCGGGGAGATCTTCGCCCCCGCGGCCTTCGCCCCCCAGGTGAGCGAGCCCACCGCGCCCTACAGCGCGCGCGATGTGCCCAAACCCGTCCCCTCCCCCCGCCAGAAGCTCATCGTCTTCAGCGAGCACCGCGATACCCTGGCCTACCTGGAACAGCGGATCGCCACGCTCCTTGGGCGCGGCGATGCCGTGGTGACGATCCACGGCGGGATGGGCCGCGAAGAGCGCCGGAAGGCTCAGGAAGCCTTCCTGTACGACCCGAATGTTCACGTGCTGGTCGCCACCGATGCGGCCGGGGAAGGGATCAACCTCCAGCGGGCCCACCTGATGGTCAACTACGACCTCCCGTGGAATCCAAACCGGATCGAGCAGCGATTCGGGCGGATCCACCGTATCGGCCAAACTGAGGTCTGCCACCTGTGGAACCTCGTGGCCGTGGATACCCGCGAAGGCGACGTGTACCGCACCCTGCTCGACAAGATCGAGCAAGCCCGGCAGCGCCTCGAGGGCCAGGTGTTCGACGTCTTGGGGAAGGTTCAGTTCGAGGGCCGCCCGCTTCGGGATCTCCTCATCGAAGCCGTCCGCTACGGCGAGCGGCCGGAGGTCCGCATGCGGCTGACCCAGGTCATCGCCGATGCGTTCGACCCTGCCCATGTTCAGGATCTCGTCGAGAACAAGGCACTGGTCGAGGAGGTGATGGACCCGGCGCGCCTCGGTCGGATCCGCGAGGAGATGGAGCGGGCCGAGGCACGGAGGCTTCAGCCGCACTACATCGAGGGGTTCTTCTTGGAGGCGTTCCGGCGGTTGGGCGGCTCCGCCCGCCAGCGCGAGCCCAGGCGGTACGAGATCACCCACGTCCCTCCTCCGGTCCGACGCTGGGACCGGCAGACCGGGATCGGCGGTCCCATCCTCCCGCGCTATGAGCGGATCACGTTCGAGAAGGATCTCATCTCCCCGCCCGGGCAGCCACTGGCAGCGTTCGTCTGTCCGGGGCACCCGCTCCTCGACGCGGTGGTGGATCTCACCCTCGACGCCCATCGGGACCTCCTGCGACGGGGGACCGTGCTCGTGGACGAGGCGGACCTCGGCGAGAAGCCGCGGGCTCTCTTCTTCGTCGAGCACACGATTCAGGACGCGGGGGTTCTCCCGACGGGCGAGAACCGCGTGATCTCCCGCCGGGTTCTGTACGTGGAGACCGACGCCGAGGGGCGGGCCCGCCACCTCTACCACGCCCCCTACCTCGACTACCGCCCGCTCCGAGCCGACGAGCCTGAGACCGAGGCCATCCTCGCCCGGCCGGAGTGTCGCTGGGTGAACGAGGCGCTCGAAGGGCGGGTGCTCGAACACGCGGTGTCCACCGTGGTCCCCGAGCACGTGCGTGAGGTGCGGGAGCGGCGCCTCCGGTGGATCGAGAAAACGCGCGCCGCTGTGAAGGACCGGCTGACCAAGGAGATCTACCATTGGGACAGCCGGGCGACCCAGCTCAAGCTTGAGGAGGAGGCGGGCAAGGTCGGGGCCAGACTGAACTGGCAGGAAGCGCGCCGGCGGGCCGACGACCTCCAGGCCCGGTTGGAGCGGCGCCTGGCCGAGCTCGACCGGGAGGCGCAGATCACCGCCCTGCCGCCGGTCGTGCTGGGTGGCGTGCTCGTGGTCCCGCTGGGGCTCCTGGCGAAGATGAGCGGAAGGCCACTTTCTGAAGAAGAGCGCCGGGTCGTGGACAAACAGAAGGTCGCGGCGGCAGCGCGGGCAATCGTCATGGACGTGGAGCGCCGGCTTGGCTGCACGCCCGTGAATAGGGAAGAAGAAAAGCTGGGGTACGACATCGAGAGCCGGGACCCCCGCACGGGGAATCTCCGGTTCATCGAGGTGAAGGGCCGGGAGGCAGGCGCGGACACGATCACCGTGACCAAGAACGAGATCCTGACCGCGCTCAACAAGCCCGACGCCTACATCCTGGCGGTCGTCGAGCTCGCGGGGGATGGAACCCACGCCGTGCACTACGTCCGCCGGCCGTTCGAGCGGAGCGGCGTGACCGTTGACTTCAACGGAGCGAGCGTGAACTTCCACTTCGCCGATCTCCTAAAGCGGGCCGAGGTGCCAACATGAGGACGCCCACTGCTCCAACCTTCCCCAACACTTCGCGCGTGGTGGACGAGGCGTCATGGCTATTGCCATCCATCTCATGAATGATTATCATCCACAGCGTGAATACTCTTCCCCGCCTGGTCGAGCCCGCGCTGGCTGAGCGGCTCCAGGTGATGCCGGCGGTCGTGGTGACTGGCGCCCGGCAGACAGGCAAGAGCACGCTCGTGGCCGAGCGCATCGGGCGGGGGCGGCGCTATGCCTCGCTCGACGACCTCGACGTCCTCGACGCCGCGCGCCGCGACCCGGAGATCCTCCTCGGCGGGCCCGGACCCGTGACCCTCGACGAGGTCCAGCGCGAGCCCTCCCTGCTCCAGGCCATCAAGCGGGCCATTGACCGCGACCGCACGCCGGGGCGCTTCCTCCTCACCGGCTCGGCGAACCTGCTCCTCATGAGGCAGGTCTCCGAGTCGCTCGCCGGCCGGGCGAGCTACCTAACGCTCTGGCCGATGACCCGGCGCGAACAGTGCGGGGAGGGTCGTTCCGGCCGCTGGGAGGACCTGCTCGCCGCGCCCGACGAGGAGTGGCCCGAGGTGCTGGGGGCAGGGAAGGCGGAGCCCGAGGACTGGCGCGCGCTCGTCCGCCGCGGCGGATTCCCCACGCCCGCGCTCGAACTCGCCGACGCCAAGGAGCGCGCCATCTGGTTCGATGGCTACGCGCGCACCTACCTCGAGCGCGATCTCCAGGACCTGGCCGCAATCAGCGCGCTCCCTGACTTCCGGCGGCTCATGCGCGCCGCCTGTCTGCGCCTGGGCCAGCTCGTCAACCAAACGGAGCTCGGCCGCGACGTATCGCTGCCCCAGGCCACCGTGCACCGCTGGCTCAACCTGCTCGAGACCTCCTGCCTGCTCGTTCGCCTGCCGGCCTACGCCGTCAACCGTACCAAGCGGCTCATCAAGTCGCCCAAGCTCTATTGGGCCGACACCGGCCTTGCCCTCCACCTGGCAGAGGCAGACGAGCCCAACGGCGCGCACCTCGAGAACTTGGTTCTGGGCGATCTCTTGGCCTGGCGTGATGCCCGGCTCGAACGCGCCGAGGTCACCTACTGGCGCACGGCGAGCGGGGAAGAGGTGGACTTCGTGGTCGAGGCTGGGCGGAAGCTGCTCCCGATCGAGGTGAAGGCGGGCAGCCGGCCACGTCTGGACGACGCGGCGCACCTCCGGTCCTTCCGCCGCGAGTACGGCCGGAAGGCGCGGGTGGGCCTCGTGCTCCACACCGGCAGCGCCATCGAGTGGCTGGCGCCGGACGTGCTCGCCGCGCCATGGTGGAGGGTGTTGTGAAGAAGAAACTGATCGAAGTCGCGCTGCCGCTCGAGGCGATCAATGCCGCGAGCGCGCGGGAGAAGTCCATCCGCCACGGGCATCCCTCGACGCTCCACCTGTGGTGGGCGCGGCGGCCGCTTGCCGCGGCGCGGGCAGTGATCTTCGCCCAGATGGTGGACGATCCATCCGCCAACCCCGACCTCTTCCCCACCGAGGCCGCCCAGGAGAAGGAGCGCCAGCGCCTGTTCCGGATCATCGAGGATCTGGTGCAGTGGGAGAACACCACGAACGAGGAGGTGCTCCAGCGGGCGCGGGACGAGATCTGGGAGAGTTGGCGCCGGACGTGCGCCGAGAACGCGGATCACCCGCGGGCGAGGGAGCTCTTCAACCCCGAGAAGCTCCCCGCGTTCCACGATCCGTTCGCCGGCGGCGGGTCCCTCCCCCTGGAGGCGCAGCGGCTGGGGCTGGAGGCGTACGCGAGCGACCTGAACCCGGTTGCGGTGCTCATCTGCAAGGCGATGATCGAGATCCCGCCCAAGTTCGCCGGCAAGCCCCCCGTGAACCCGCGCTATCGTTCCCTCTCCTCCACGAGGGGAGGGGAGGGTGAGGAGGAGGTTTCAGGGCAGCGCGAGCTCGGCACCCGCCCGTGGAAGGGGGCACAGGGCCTCGCCGAGGACGTCCGCTACTACGGCCAGTGGATGCGCGACGAGGCCGAGAAGCGGATCGGGCACCTGTATCCCAAGATCGAGGTCACGGCGGAGATGGCCCAGGACCGGCCGGACCTCAAACCCTACGTCGGCCAGAAGCTCACCGTGATCGCCTGGCTGTGGGCCCGCACCGTGAAGAGCCCAAACCCGGCATTTCGCGAGGTGGATGTGCCGCTCGCCTCCACCTTCATGCTCTCCACCAAGCCGGGCAAGGAAGCCTATGTGGAGCCGGTGATCGAAGGCGCCGGCTACCGGTTCACGGTGAAGACGGGCAAGCCGCAGGACGCCGAGCGGGCGAAGCGCGGCACGAAGTTGTCGCAAGGCAGTTTCGAGTGCCTCATGTCTGGCTCTCCATTTCGGTACGAATACATCGACGCAGAGGCCAATGCAGGTCGCATGGGCGCACGGCTGATGGCAGTCGTCGCTGAAGGTAGACGCGGTCGCGTATATCTGGATCCGCAGCCGGAGCACGAGACTATCGCTCGAAGTGCCAGGCCCACTTGGAAGCCAGATGCGCCAAGCCGCGGGACGTGGGCAAGCAATGCTCAAGGACGTCGATACGGCTTTCAGACGTTCGGCGACTACTTCACCCCGCGCCAGCTCGTGGCGCTGACGACCTTCTCCGACCTCGTCGGCGAGGCGATGCAGCAGGTCCGCCGCGACGCCCTCGCCGCCGGCCTCTCCGACGACCCCACCCCGCTGCGCGACGGCGGCACTGGCGCGACGGCGTATGCCGAGGCGGTGGGGGTGTATTTGGCGATGGCGGTGGACAAGGTTGCAGATCGTAATTCGACTGTTTGTGCATGGGCCAGTCTGCGTGAACACGCTCGAAACACATTTGGTCGGCAAGCCATTCCCATGGTCTGGGACTTCGCTGAGAGCAACCCGCTTTCTGATTCCAGCGGGAATTATGAGGGCGGTATCGTTTCTATCACTGTGGCGCTTTCCGCGTTGAATCCACCCGCACTGGGTGCCGTTTGGCAGGCAGATGCTCAATCCCAAGAGATTGCCGCAGCTAAAGTCGTATCCACCGACCCGCCGTACTACGACAACATCGGCTACGCCGACCTTTCGGACTTCTTTTACGTCTGGCTGCGCCGCGCGCTGCGACCGGTGTTTCCCGAGCTGTTCGCCACGCTGGCGGTGCCCAAGGCCGAGGAGCTGGTCGCCACGCCCTACCGCCACGGCGGCAAGGAGAAGGCCGAGACCTTCTTCCTTGACGGCATGACGCAGGCGATGCATCGCCTAGCCGAGCAGGCGCATCCGGCCTGCCCGGTCACGATCTACTACGCCTTCAAGCAGTCCGAGAGCGGCGGCACTGACGGCACCACCAACACCGGCTGGGACACCTTTCTGGCTGCGGTGATCGAGGCCGGCTTCGCCATCTCCGGCACCTGGCCGATGCGCACAGAATTGGACAGGCGCATGATCGGCTCGGGCACCAACGCCCTGGCCTCCAGCATCGTGCTGGTCTGCCGGCCGCGGCCGGCGGATGCGCCCACCGCCAGCCGCCGCGAGTTTCTGAATGCGCTGAAGGCCGAGCTGCCGGCGGCGCTGGCGCACTTGCAGGCCGGCAACATCGCGCCGGTCGATCTGGCGCAGGCCGCCATCGGTCCCGGCATGGCGGTCTACACGCGCTACGCCAAGGTGCTCGACGCCGAAGGCAAGCCCGTGCCGGTGCGCGAGGCGCTCGCCTTGATCAACGAGATGCTCGATGAGACGCTCGCTGAACAAGAAGGGGAGTTTGACCCCGACACGCGGTGGGCCCTCGCCTGGTTCGAGCAGCACGGGTTCGCCGACGGCCCGTTCGGCGATGCGGAGACGCTCTCCAAGGCCAAGAACACGAGCGTCCAGGGCATGGTCGAGGCGGGCTTCCTCCGCTCCAAGGCGGGCAAGGTGCGGTTGCTCAAGCCCGAGGAGCTGCCGGAGGACTGGGATCCGGCGGTGGACACGCGGCTCACGGTCTGGGAGACCGTGCATCAGCTCATCCGCGCCCTGGAGGCGGGGGGCGAGGGCGCGGCGGCGGACCTCGTGCGGGTGCTAGGGGCGAAGGCCGAGACCGCCCGCGGGCTCGCGTACCGGCTGTACACGATCTGCGAGCGGAAGAAGCGCGCTCCCGAAGCCCTCGCCTACAACGCCCTCGTCCAGAGCTGGCCCGAGATCGTCCGCTTGGCACGGACAGGGCCCAGCGAACGCGCGGAGACCCGCGAGATGTTCGATGGTGCTGTGAGGGGGAATACATGATTACAGACCTGCACTTGAGGGGCTTCAAGGGATGGGCTGATACTGGCCCACTAAAGTTTGCGCGAATCACGGGTTTCTTCGGGCCGAACAGTTCCGGTAAGAGCGCTCTCATACAAGCGCTTCTAATGTTGAAACAAACAGCGGATTCCCCCGACAGAAACCTTCCTCTCTTCCTGGGCGACGACAGAAGTCTAGTCGAGCTCGGAGGGTTCCATGAGGTCACCCACAGGCACGACACAGAGAGAGGAATTGAATGGGACATATCGTGGCGTCTTCCGAAGCAGATCACGATTACGGATCCGACTGTCCCATCGCGGACTCTGTTCTCTACTGAGCAGCTCTCGCAGTTCGCGCGGGTGACTCAGGGGGGGGCCGGGCTCCGAGTGGAGCGAATGGGCTACAGGATTGACAACCTAGAGCTTGGGATGCAGGCTCGCGAGAAGCAAGGCTACGACCTTTTCCCATCGCGGGCTGAGGGACGAGACTTCCACTTCGTCCGAACCCGTGGACGCGCTTGGCCTCTACCTCCCCCAACGAAGTGCTACGGCTTCCCGCCTGAAGTCAGGGCCTACTACCAGAACGCTCAGTTTCTTGCAGATCTCGAACTGGCAGCTGAACACCTGTGGGGACGGGTCTTCTACCTGGGCCCGCTGCGCGAGTATCCAAGACGGCACTACATCTGGGCAGGGGGCGAGCCTCTCGATGTTGGACGGCGAGGAGAGCGTGTCACTGATGCGCTGCTCTCATCAAGGGCAAGGGGCAAGTACATCTCCCCGGGTCCCAGGAGACATAGGAGGACTCTCGAGGAACAGGTCGCCAGCTCGCTGGCTGATCTCGGGATTGTACATAAATTCGAGATTGAATCAGTAGCAGAAGACGTCCAGATCTACAGGATGATGCTTCAGACCGACAACGGAGGGCCTTTGGTTCCCGTAACAGATGTGGGCTTCGGCGTCTCGCAGGTGCTTCCCGTGATAACCCTATGCTACTACGTCCCGGAGGGCTCGGTGGTAATTCTTGAGCAGCCTGAGATACACCTGCACCCAGCTGTGCAGGCGGGGCTCGCTGATGTTCTGATTGACGCAGTGAAGACGCGCCGCATACAGGTGATCCTGGAGAGCCACAGTGAGCATCTCCTGCGAAGACTGCAGCGCCGAATGGCTGAAGGAAAGATCGATCCCGAGCAGGAGGTTGCGCTGTACTTCGTCCACCGGACTGGGCGGGCTTCTGATATTCAGCGCCTCTTGCTGGATCTCTTCGGACGGATCTCGAACTGGCCACCGGGCTTCTTCGGAGATGACCTTGGCGAGGTTCTTGCCACGCAGGCTGCCATCCTCCGGCAGAAGGGTGCAGATGCGCAGGGTGGTTGATGTCAACGTCCTTGTGGTAGCGAACGAGCGCTGCGACCACGCAACAGAGCGCTGCGTCCTGGCTGTGACTGGGGAGTTAAGCCAGATAGTCAAGAAAGCTAACGAGGGAAGCCTGAAGGTGGTGATTGATGCAGGTGACGAGATCTTGAAGGAGTACGGTCGTCACGCCAGCCGCAGCGGACGCCCGGGCGCAGGGGATTTCTTCTTCAAGTGGCTCTGGGACAGGCAGACAGACCCACACTTCTGTGAGCAAGCCTCCGTGAACCGAGATGCTCAGCGCGGGTACAGCGAGTTCCCCGCAGATCAAGATCTTGCGGCCTTCGACAGAGGGGATCGCATCTATGTTGCAGTAGCGATTGTAAGCGGGGCAGATGTCGTGAACGCCGTCGACACAGACTGGGCTATGTTCGAGATGGCGTTGCGGAAAAACGGTGTTCGCGTGAAGAACCTATGTGCTGACATGCTGCAGCACACAGGAGGAGGTAACAGCCATGGCGACCACAAACCATGAGCGAGTAGGGAAGGCGCTGGAGCTCCTGAAGATCGGACTCGGGCCGTTCATCGAACGTGAGGTGAAGACGCTCTCCGACGACGAGGCGCACAGGCTCGTCGAGCGGCTTTCGGCCGACGAGCGCCTCGCCTCGGGGAAGCCCCTCTCCCAGTGGGACGCCGCGGCTCTCCTCAAGCTGATGTGGGACGGGTGGCAGCCGGTGTTCCGCCGCACGCTCGGTCCAGTGGAGCGAAGCCTCGTCTCGGAACTGCGCGAGATCCGGAACCGCTGGGCTCACCAGGAGGCGTTTTCGAGCGACGACGCGTACCGTGCCCTCGACTCCGTGGAGCGCCTGCTCACGGCGGTATCGGCCCGAGAGGCGGCGGAGGTGGCGAAGATGAAGCGCCAGCTCCTCCGCCAACAGTTCGACGAAGAGGTGCGCGGCGAGAAGCGGCGCGTGGGCGGCTCGCTCGTCGAGGCTGCGGCCACAGGCGCGCTTAGGCCATGGCGCGAGGTCATCTCCCCCCACCCCGACGTGGCGAGCGGCCACTACCAGGAGGCGGAGTTCGCCGCCGACCTGTGGCAGGTCTACCGCGGCGAGGGGAGCGACGAGTACAAGAACCCGGTGGACTTCTTCCGCCGCACCTACCTCACCGAGAGCCTCCAGCGGCTCCTCGTGCGGGCCGTGGAACGCCTCGCCGGCACGGGCGGAGACCCCGTGGTCCAGCTCCAGACGAACTTCGGCGGCGGGAAGACCCACTCGCTTCTTGCCCTGTACCACCTCTTCTCGGGGAAGGCCCCGCGCGAGCTCCCGGGAGTGGAGGAACTCCTCGCCGAGGCTGGGGTGGAGAAGCTCCCGGCGGTCCACCGGGTGGTCCTGGTAGGGAACAAGATCTCGCCAGCCAACCCAACGAAGAAACCCGACGGAACGGAGGTTCGCACCCTATGGGGTGAACTCGCCTGGCAGCTCGGCTACGCCAAGGGCGGAGAGAAGGAGGCGCGGAAGGCGTTCGACCGGATCCGGGCCGACGATGAGCGAGCAACGAGCCCCGGCGACCGGCTACGGGAGCTCCTGCGCGACTACAGCCCGTGCCTCATCCTCATTGATGAGTGGGTGGCCTATGCCCGCCAGCTCCACGACGGCGCCGACCTCCCCGCGGGAAGCTTCGAGACCCAGTTCACGTTCGCCCAAGCCCTCACCGAGTCGGCAAAGGCGGCCCCGCAATGCCTGGTGGTGGTGAGCTTGCCGGCGTCGGAGAGCGAGGTCTCGCCCCACGCCCAGGTCGAGGATGCCGAGGTGGGGGGGCTGCGCGGACGTGAGGCCCAGGATCGGCTGCGAAACGTGATCGGCCGGGTGGAGTCGTCGTGGCGGCCGGCCAGCGCCGAGGAGAGCTTCGAGATCGTCCGCCGGCGCCTGTTCCAACCCCTGGCTGGCCCAGAGGAGTTCAAAGCCCGCGATGTGACCGCGCGGGCGTTCGCCGACTTCTACCGCCAGCACCGCGACGACTTCCCCCCGGAATGCCGCGAGGCGGACTACGAGGCGCGGATCAAAGCCGCGTACCCCATCCACCCCGAGATCTTCGACCGCCTGTACAGCGACTGGTCCACGCTCCTCAAGTTCCAGCGGACGCGGGGCGTGTTGCGGCTGATGGCAGCGGTCATCCATTGCCTGTGGGAACGGGGTGATAAGAACCCGCTCATCCTCCCCTCCACGATCCCGCTCGACGAGCCACGGGTCCAGTTCGAGCTCACGCGGTACCTCTCGGACAACTGGGCCCCGGTGATTGAGAAGGACATCGACGGGCCGAACTCTCTTCCCGTGAGGCAGGATGGGGAGGCGTCGAACCTCGGGAAGTACGCGGCGTCACGACGCGTGGCGCGGACGATCTTCCTTGGGTCGGCCCCGATCCAGAAAGCGGCCCACCAGGGGATCGAGGACCGGCGCGTCCACTTGGGGTGCGTGATGCCGGGCGAGCCGGTGGCCGTGTTCGGGGATGCCCTCCGCCGGCTGGCCGCAGGGGCGACGTACCTCTACCAGGACGGCCACCGCTACTGGTACGCGACCCAGCCGACCGTGACCAAACTCGCCGAGGACCGGGCCGAGCAGTTGGTGCGCGAACCGGATAGGGTCGCGAAGGAAATCGAGGCCTGCGTGCGCAGGGATGTACGGGAGCGCGGGGACTTCGCAGGGGTGCACCCGTTCCCGCAGTCGAGCGCAGACGTGCCCGACGATCGCGATGCCCGGCTCGTGGTGCTGGGGATCTCCACCCCGCACGGCAAGGGGGAGGAGAGCCCGGCCCTGGTGGCAGCCCAGAAGATCCTGGAGACGCGGGGCAATGCGCCCCGCCTCTACCGCAACGCGCTTGTGTTCCTGGCTCCCGACCGATCCCACCTCCCGGATCTGGAGGCGGCCCTGCGGCGGTACCTCGCCTGGGGTTCGATCCTCCGGGACAAGGACACCCTCGACCTCTCGCCATCTCAGGTGCGCAGCGCCGAGGAACGGCTGCAGGGGGAGGAGGCTACGGTCGCGGCCAAGCTCCCCGAGGTCTACCAGTGGCTCCTCGTCCCTGTTCAGCCGAGCCCCCAGGAGCCGGTCCGATGGGAGGAGTTCCGCCTCCAGGGGAGCGATCCGCTCGCCGTGCGGGCGGGGAAGAGGCTGCGGAACCAAGAGCTCCTCGTGACGAGCTTGGGCGGAACGCGGCTGCGGCTGGAGCTCGACCGGGTGCCGTTGTGGCGCGGAGACCACGTGGAAGTGCGCCAGCTCGGGGACGACTTCGCGCGGTACGTGTACCTGCCACGCCTGAAGAGCCCGGCCGTGCTCGCCGCGGCGGTGAGCGATGGCGTTGGACAGCTCACATGGCAGAAGGACGGGTTCGCCTACGCGGAAGACTACGACGTGGCCACCGGGCGCTACCGCGGGTTGAGGGCAGGGGCCCAGGTGCGGGTGACGGAGGACGACCCAGGCCTCGTGGTGAAACCCGACGTGGCGCAGCGCCAGCTCGCGGCGGAGGTGCCGGCCGCCCCGCCGGCGCGCGCTGCGGACGGGAAGGTGCAGACCGGGGCGGGGGAGCCGCCCGAGAAGGAGAAAAAGCCCCGCCGGCCGAAGCGATTCCATGGGACCGTGGTGCTCGACTCCACCCGCGCGGGGCGGGACGCGAGCCGGGTGGCCGAAGAGGTCGTGGCGCACCTGGCGGGGCTGCCGGGAGCAGAGGTGACCGTGACCCTCGAGATCGAGGCCCTGATCCCCGACGGGGCGCCGGAGAACGTGGTGCGGACCGTGACCGAGAACGCAGCGGCGCTCAAGTTCGCGTCCCACGGGTTCGAGGAGGAGTAGCGTCCGAAGGGCACAGCCTCGTCCCCTCGTCGGGGCGTCCGCAACCGGGTATCGTTCGGGCGATGAAGGCGTGCATCCTGACCTGGGGCTGCCAACAGAACGAGCACCATAGCGAGGAGATCGCGGGCGTCCTCCGGGAGGCTGGCTACACCGTCGTGGACGACCCGGAGGACGCCGACATCGTCCTCCTCAATACGTGCATGGTCCGCGGGCGGGCGGAGGAGAAGGTGATCGGGCGCGTCGGGGAGCTCCAACGCCTGCGCCGGACGCGCCCCCGCCTGATCGGGGTCGGAGGATGCATGGCCCAGGGCCGGGGGGAGGGGATCCTCGACCTCCTCCCCGGGGCGGACTTCGCGTTCGGGACGAGCGGGGTCGCCGAGTTGCCGGCCCTCATCTCCCGCGCCCAGGCCGGGGAACGGTTTGCCTCCCTCCCGAGCCCGAACGGGCTCGACCGCCTGCCCATCGCGCGACGGAGCCCATTCCAGGCCTATGTGACGATCGCCGAGGGCTGCTCGCATGGCTGCGCCTACTGCGTCGTCCCCCGGGTGCGGGGCCCGCTCCGCTCCCGGCCGATGGGGGAGGTCCTCGCCGAGCTCGCGGGCCTCGCTCGCGCCGGGTACCAGGAGGCGACGCTCCTCGGGCAGAACGTGGATGCCTACGGCCGCGACCTCGGCGACGGACCAGACTTCGCCGCGCTCCTCCGCGCGGCAACCCAGATCCCCATCCCCCGCATCCGCTTCACGTCCTCTCACCCCGCGTACATGTCCGACGACGTCATCTCCGCCCTCGCCAACGGCGGGAACCTCTGTCCCCACGTCCACCTCGCCGTCCAATCGGGGAGCGACCGCGTGCTTCAGGCGATGGGGCGCGGCTACACCCGGGCAAGGTTCCTCGCCCTCGTCCACCGCCTGCGGGAGGCGATCCCGGAGGTGAACGTGACCACGGACGTGATCGTCGGGTTCCCCGGCGAGACGGAGGAGGACTTCGCCCTCACCCTGTCGCTCATCGCGGAGGCGCGGTTCGGCACGGTGTACGTGGCAGCGTACTCCCCCCGGCCAGGGACGCGGGCGGCGCGGCTTCCCGACTCCGTCCCGGCGCGGGTGAAGGCCGAACGCCTGGCCAGGGCCCTCGACGCGTCCCGCCAGGTGGCCCTCTCCCTCCACCGGGCGCGGGTCGGGACGACGGTCGAGGTCCTGGTGGAGGCGTTCCTCCCCGCGAAGGGGCGCCTCGTCGGCAAGACCCCGGACTTCCGGACCGTGCTCTTCCCCGGGGATCGGGCTATGATCGGGGGGCTCGCGATGGTGACGATCGAGGGGGCCACAGCCGGGGCGCTTCACGGGCGGGTGGAGGGGGAATGATCCTCACCGTCACCCTCAACCCGACCCTCGACAAGTTCTACTGGGTGGATAAGCTCCCCCTTTCCCTCGACCAGCCGGAGGAAGCGATCCTCATCCGGTCAGAGAAATCGCACATGTTCGCTGGGGGGAAGGGGATCAACGTGTCCACGTTCCTCGCCGGTGAAGGGGTAGAGACGGTGGCGCTGGGGTTCCTCGCCGGCCACACGGGGCAGATCATCCTCCAGGATCTCCTCTCCCGCGGGGTGACGGTGAACTTCGTGTGGATGCCCGGCGAGAGCCGGACCAACGTCACGGTGATCGCCAAGGGTCAGGAGTACCACCCCCTCCTCATCCACGAGGAGGGCCCGCCCGTGCCGGAGGAGGCGATGAGGATCTTCCTCCGCAAGTACGAGCGGATGGTGCGCCGGGCGGAGTACGTTGTCCTCGGGGGAGCCCTTCCCCCCGGCTGCCCCCCCGACTGCTACCGCACGCTCGTCCAGCTCGCGCACCGCGCGGGGGCGCGCGTGGTCGTCCACGCCGGCGGCGAGGCGTTGCAGCGGACGATCGCGGAGGGCCCATTCCTCGTGAAGCCCGATGTCCGCACGGAACTCGAACTGCAGGGGATGCCGGTGCGCTCGGCCGAGGAGATCATCCACGCCGGGAAGAAGGTCATCGAGCAGGGGGTCGAGGCGTGCCTCATCTCCCACCGCATCACGGGCGATATCCTCGTCACCCGGGACGGGGTGTGGGAGTTCGAGGCCCGGGTCCCGCTTACCACGTTCAAAAACCTCGTCGGCGCCGATGACGCCCTCGTGGGAGGGCTCCTCGCGGCGCTCCTCCGCGGCGAGCCGTTGGTGGAGGCGGCCCGGTACGGGATGGCAGCAGCCGTGGCCTCAGCGGGGGTCGAGGAGAAGCTGTGCCTGGACCCGGGTGCGATCCGCCGCGAGCTCGATCACGTGGGGGTCCGCCGAAGGGGGGAGGGATGAAGGCCCACGAGGTCATGCGCCGCGACCTGACATCGGTGGACCTCGACACCACGGTATCCCACGTCATGTACCTCCTCTACCAGTCCGGCCTGTCGTCGCTCCCGGTCGTGGACGAGGACGGCCGCGTGGTGGGCGTGATCTCTGAGCGAGACCTGATCCGGGCTGTCCTCCCGGGGTACGTGGACATGCTCCAATCGACGGCGTTCCTGCCGAGCCTCGATCAGCTGAGCCGCCGGCTGCGCGAGATCGGGGGGGAGCCGGTGGCAGAGTTCATGGTGCGCGACGTCATCGCCGCGCGGCCCGACGACACCGACCTCCACCTCGCCGACCTCATGATCCGCAAGGGATTGAAGCAGATCCCGGTGCTGGATAAGGAGAGGCGGCTGGTGGGGGTGGTGCGGAGGATCGACCTCCTCCACCACCTCCAACGGTGAGCGTCGAGTTCGTCGCCCTCGCCGTGGCGGGGGATAGCGTCGGGGCGGTTCAGTTCCAGAACGGTAAGCCGATCGCGCGGGCCTCGTTTCCCTTGACGAGCGACGGCCTCCCCAAGGGGGCACTCGCCCGGTTCGCGAGGCTCCCCCTCGTGGGCCACGACCTGGCCCCCCTGCGGGCGCGGCTCGGTGGGGCGGACACGGTCGGGGCACCCTGGGTGGACACGCGGGCCCTGGCGTGGGCGGTGTGGTCGGAGGACCCGGATCCCTCCCTCCCTGGCCTCGCCCGGCGCCTTGGCCTCCCGGTCCCAGACAATGCCGTAGGCTGGGCGGAGGTCACCGGCGCCCTCCTCCTCTCCCTCCTCGTGGCCGCAGGGGCGTTCCCCCCCTACGCCCGCTCCCTCGTCGCCGATCTCCTCCCGGACCCCAACTGGATCGGCCCTCCCCCCGCTCCCCCCGCACGGGGGAGGACCCCTGCGCCGCCGCGGACGGTGGAGGAGGCGTTCGCGGGCCTCACCTCAGCCGGCCTCCTCGCCCGGCGAGAGGGGCAGCTCGCCTACGCCCAGGCCGCAGGGGAGGCCTTCATGGGGGGAGGGATCCAACTCCTTGAGGCCGGCCCGGGGACGGGGAAGACGATCGGGTACCTCGTCCCGCTCCTCCTCTCCCTCGCCGACGGGACGGGGCGGGCGGTGGTGGCAACCCGCACCCGCGCCCTCCAGGAACAGCTTTGGCGCCGCGACCTTCCCTTCCTCCTCGAAACGCTCGCCCTCGACCCCACGTGCGCGCTCCTCAAGGGGCGCGAGAACTACCTCTGCCTGCGGCGGCTCGAGGAAGTCCGGCACCAGCTCGTCGCCCGGGAGGTGCTCGTGCCGCTCCTTTCCTGGGCGGCGCGGACGGAGACGGGCGACCTCGACGAGGTGGCAGGGTTGCGGACGGATCCGGTCGGACGTGAAGTCCTCCGCCAGCTACCGGACCTCCCCTTCCGGTGCGGGGGGCGGTTGTGCCCGTTCTGGGAACGGTGCCCATCGCGCCGGGCCCGGGACCGAGCTCGTGCCGCCCGCCTCGTGGTCGTCAACCACGCCCTCCTCGGCGCGGACCTCGCGAGCGGGGGGGCGATCCTCGGCCCGTACGATCTCCTCGTCGTGGACGAGGCCCACGCCCTGCCGCAGGGGATGCGCGATGCGCTGAGCGCCGCCCTCTCCCCGCCGGTCATCCCGCGCCTCCTGGGGGAGCTGCGGCGGGGCGCGGGGGGGTTGCTTGCGGCGTGGGGGACGGACGAGGCGGTCGCGGCTTGGGAGAAGGCGGCGGCGGCCCATCGCCAGTTCTGGGCCACGGCCGGGGCCGTCCTCCCCCGGGAGATCGGCCGCTACAGGGCAGCCGACGTCGCCCCCCTCCTCCCTGCCGGTGCGCTCCTTACGGAGGCGCTCGACGACCTCGCCGCCGCGATCGGGGAGGTGGCGCGGGACCTCGCCGAGGAGGATGGGGCACAGGCCCGTGGCCTGGCGGGCGAGATCCGCCGCGCGGCGGGGCTGGTGGGGCACCTCCTCCGCCCCGACCGCGACGATGCCGTGTTCTGGTACGCCCGGGGGGCTCACGGGCTCACCCTCACCGCATCGCCGGTGGATATCGGGGATCACCTCGGCGCGGCCCTGTGGCCGAACCTGAGAGGCGGGATCCTCACCTCCGCCACCCTGTCCGTGGGGGACGACGGGAGGACGCTCGCCCGCGAGCTCGGGCTCGACCCGCCGCCCCCGTTTCGGGCGTGGCCCTCCCCGTTCCCCTACGACCGGGTGGGGGCGTTCGTCCTCCGCTACCTCCCTCACCCCGACGATCCCGGCTTCCCGGAGGCCCTCGCTGCTACCCTGCGCCAGGTCATGACCGCGGTGCCGCGGCGGGCGCTCGCCCTGTTCACCTCCCGCCGCCTCCTCGACGCCACTGCCGCCCACCTCGCGGGAACGCCCCACCTCGTCCAGCGCCGGGACGGGGAACGGGAGCAGCTCCTCACCCGGTTCCGCCACCACCCCCCACCGGTGGTCCTTCTCGGGCTGGACACGCTGTGGGAGGGGATCGACCTCCCGGGGGAGGAGCTCGAGATCCTCCTCGTGGTGCGCCTGCCGTTTCCCGTCCCGACGGACCCGTTGATCGAGGCCCAGTCAGAACGGATCCTCGCCCGAGGGGGAAGCCCGTTTCAGGAGCTGTTCCTTCCCCGAGCGGTGCTCCGCCTGCGCCAAGGGGTAGGGCGGCTCGTGCGCACCCCGGCCGACCGCGGGGCCCTCCTCCTCGCCGACCCCCGCCTCGCCACCCAGCGGTATGGGGACGCGTTTCTCCGTGCCCTCCCCGTCCCGGGGCGCTGGATGGACGATCCAGACCAGGTGGCCGTTGCCCTGGCCGACCTTTTCCGCTAACCTCAGGCCCATCATGGCGTACGTCCGTTGGAGCCACTATTTCCTCCCCACGTGGAAGGAGGAGCCCGCTGAGGCCGACCTCGCCAGCCACAGGTTGATGCTCCGCGCTGGCTTGATCCGCCCCCTGGCGACGGGGATCTACACCTACCTCCCCTGCGGGTGGCGCGCCCTGCGCAGGGTGGAGGCGATCGTGCGCGAGGAGATGGACGCGATCGGGGGCGCGGAGCTCCACATGCCGGTCGTTCACCCCGCTGAGCTGTGGGCGAGGACGGGGCGGCTGAGCGACTTCGGCCCGAGCCTCGTCCGGTTCCAGGACCGGGCGGGGCGGGAGATGGTCCTCGGGCCAACCCATGAAGAGGTCGTGACCGACCTCGCCCGGCGGGAGATCCAATCCTGGCGCCAGCTCCCCCTCATGCTGTACCAGATCCAGACCAAGTTCCGCGACGAGCCGCGCTCGCGGGGCGGGCTCATCCGGGCTCGGGAATTCACGATGAAGGACGGGTACAGCTTCCACGAGGACGCCCCCGACCTCGATCGGTACTACCCTGAGGTGTACCGCGCCTACGAGAGGATCTTCCGCCGCTGCGGGCTCTCCCCGGTGCCGGTGGAGGCCGATCCGGGGCTGATGGGCGGATCGGGCTCGCACGAGTTCATGCTCGCCCATGACCAGGGCGAGGACACGTTCGTCCGCTGCGCGGGGTGCGGGTACGCCGCCAATCGCGAAGGGGCAGTGGCGGTGAAGGAACCGGACCCCGACGAGGCATTGCTCCCCCGGGAGGAGGTGGCCACCCCCAGCTGCACCACGATCGAGGCGGTGGCGGCCTTCCTCGGCATCCCCACCCGCAAGACGGCGAAGGCCGTGTTCTACCGGGCGGGAAAGGCGCTCGTGTTCGTCGTGATCCGCGGCGACCTCGAGGTGAACGAGGCAAAGCTCGCCCGCGTCCTCGGGACGGCGGAGCTCTCCCCGGCTACGGAGGAGGACATCGTGGCCGCAGGGGCTGTGCCGGGATACGCATCCCCGATCGGCATCTCCGGCGACGAGGTCGTGGTGGTGGTGGATGACTCAATCCCCCCGGCGCGGAACCTCGTGGCGGGAGCGAACAAGGAAGGGTTCCACCTCCGCAATGTGAATTTCCCGCGCGACTTCCAGACTCAGCTCGTCGCTGATGTCGCCCTTGCCCGCGACGGGGATCCCTGCCCGCGCTGCGGGGGGACGCTCCACATCCAGCATGGGATCGAGCTCGGGCACATCTTCAAGCTGGGAACAAAGTACTCCCAGTCCCTGGGGGCGACGTTCCTCGACCGAGACGGCCAGGCGCGGCCCCTCGTCATGGGCTGCTACGGGATCGGGATCGGCCGCCTGTTGGCGGCGGTGATCGAATCCCATCACGATGAGGAGGGGATCGTGTGGCCGACGGCGGTGGCCCCGTTCCACGTCCTGGTGGCGGTCCTCAACCCCAAAGATGGGAACCAGGTCGCGCTCGCGACCTCGGTCGCCGCACACCTTGCCGAGGCGGGTTGGGACGTCCTCCTCGACGACCGGGAACGGAGCCCCGGGGAGAAGTTCCACGACGCGAAGCTCGTCGGGATCCCGGTCCTCGCCGTGATCGGCCCCCGCAGCCTGCGCACGGGGGAGGTGGACCTCGAACGCCGCCACAACGGGGTGCGGAGCCCGGCCCCTGCGTCGCCGGATTCGATCCAGCGCGCGGTGCAGGACCTCCTCCGCACCGAGTAGCCTCCGGCGGGCCTAGCGCGGGCGGGACCTCCGGGCGTTCCGGCTCACAGTTCGATGCCCACCGGCTTGACCTCATCGCCGACGAACGTCCCCTCCCCGAGCGCGGCGTACTCCTCCGCCGTGTAGCCGAGGGCCTGAACGGGCTCCCTGATCCGGGCGGCGGCCATCCCCAAGAGCTCCAGCCGCTCCCGCAGGTTCAGACGGGAAAAACCCGACGCGATGACCACCAGATCAATGTCCTTATCCTCCGCGACGATCCCCTTGGCGCGGGACCCGTAGAGGATGACCCGCTCCGGCTCGATCCCAAGCCGGCGCAGTTCGTCCTTGTACTGCCTCACGGCTTCAACTGTCCCGCGATCCAACCCACCGCCTCCTCCGCCCACCGCAGGTGCTCCTCGGCCACCTCGCGCGGGTAGCTGCGCACCACTTCCTCCAGGTCCGCCGGGTAGCGGGTGGCCGTGCTGGTCCCCGCCATCTTGCCGAGGGAGTCCCGCAGATCCGGAGGGGGATAGAGCTTCGCCCGCTTCAGGAGGACGATGAGGTCGTGGACCCGCGGCGGGGTCTTCCCCGTCTCCTCCTGGACCTTGGCCTTGAGCGCCTTCTCCACCGCGAGGTGAGAGAAGAAGATCGTGTACACGAACCGGCCTGCGGCCAGCATGTCCCGCGCTGCAGCGAGGTCGTAGCGCGCCGAGTTCAGCCAGTTCTCAACCCTGGGGTCCATCTTCCTCCCCACCATCCCCTGATCAGGCCCGTCGGGGCCCCATCGCCCCTCGGGTGTCCCCTCCCGGGTTAGGATATACTGCCGCCGCGTCGCCAAGCAACTTCTGAGGTGATCGGGATGAGACAAGCCCACAGCGTATGCTTCGTTGGCCACTCCGGATCGGGGAAGACCGCGCTCGCGGAGGCGATGCTCCGCACCGCGGGGACCACCGGAGAGGTCGCCCTCGACCGCACGCCGGAGGAAAAGAGCCGCAAGCAGTCCATTGACCTCTCCATCGGCTCCTGCACCTGGCACGGGAAGCGGATGGACCTCCTCGTGACCCCCGGCCTGGGGGAGTTCATCGAGGAGATCTACAAGGGCGTGGACGCGGCTGACATCGTCGTGCTCGTCGTGAACGCGGAGAAACCGGTGGAAGTGGTGACGGAGCAGGCGTGGGAGATCCGCCGCGCCGCCCGTCGCCCGGCGATCGTGTTCGTGAACATGCTCGACAAGCCCCTCGCCGATCCCGACGCCGCGCTCGCCGCCGTCCGCAGCTCCCTCGACGGGGCGTTCGTCCCCCTCGAGCTCGCGGTCCGAGAGGGCGACACGTTCGTGGGCGTGGTGGATGTCCTCACCGGCGCTCCCACCTCCGGCCAGTTCGCCGTCACGGCGGAGATCAAGGCCCGCGCCGAGGAACTGCGCGCCGAGCTCGTCGAGGAAGCAGCGACGTGCGACGACGCCCTGTTGGAGAAGGTGCTCGCCGACGAGACGCCATCGCGGGAGGAGATCCTGGCGGCGGTGCGGTCGGGGATGCTCTCCGGCCGCCTCGTCCCCGTGCTGTTCGGGTCAGTCCCGAGCGGGCACGGCGTGCCGGAGCTCCTCGATGCCCTCCATCTCCTGTCCCCCGACGGGGCGGAGGGCGCCGGGACGCGGCTCCGCGTGTTCTCCCTCTCCCTCGACCCTTACCTCGGCCGGCTCGCCTACGTGAAGGTGATGAGCGGCGAGGTCCGCGACGGGGACACGCTGTTCAACCTCGCGACGAAGGACAAGGTCCAAGTCCGCGACGTGTACGCCTTCAACGGGGCGAAGCTGGAGAAGGCTGGCCACGCGGTAGAGGGGAGCATCGCCGCCCTCGGGAAGCTAGAGGGCATCGAGCTTGGGGCCACCCTCGCCGCGGATGCAACCGCCGCTTCTGAACCCCCGATCCCGTTCCCGAAGCCGGTGTTCATCCGGGCGATCGCCGCCAAATCGCAGGCCGAGGAAGAAAAGGTGAGCTCAGCCCTCCGTGACCTCGTGACCACCAAGGCCACCCTCACCTTCCAGCGCGACCCGGTGACGAAGGAAGGGCTCGTCTCGGGGATGGGCGACGTCCAGCTCGATGTCCTGGCCGAGCGGCTGCGCAACAAGTATGGGGTGGAGGTCCACTACAAGGTCCCCAAGGTCCCGTACCGGGAGACGATCCGCAAGACGGCGAGCGCCATGTACCGCCACAAGAAGCAGACCGGGGGACACGGGCAGTTCGGGGAGGTCCACCTCCGCATCGAGCCCCTGCCGCGGGGAGCGGGGTTCGAGTTCGTCGACGAGATCAAGGGTGGGGTGATCCCACAGCAGTTCATCCCGGGGGTGGAGAAGGGCGTGCGCGAGGCCCTCGAGGAGGGGGTCCTCGTCGGGTTCCCGGTGGTGGACGTGAGGGCCGCCGTCTACTACGGGACCTACCATGAGGTGGACTCCTCCGAGCTCTCGTTCAAGATCGCGGCGCGCACGGCGTTCAAGTTGGCGGCCGAGAACGCTGACCCAACGCTTCTCGAGCCGATCATGTCCCTCACCGTGACCGCCCCCGACACGTTCACCGGGGACATCATCTCCGACATCACGTCCCGCCGGGGGCGGATCCTTGGGATGGAGGCCGGGGGGGGGCGGACGACGATCCGGGTGGAGGTCCCGATGGCAGAAACGCTCTCCTATGCGCTCGACTTGAAGGCACTCACCCAGGGCCGGGCCACATTCCAAATGGCGTTCGCTCGCTACGATTTCGTGCCTGCACAACTCCAGGAGCGGCTGCTTGGGCAGCTGCGGGCGGCGGCCCATGAAGGTTAGCGATTTCATGATGCGCGACCCGCCCGTGGCCCGGGCGGACGCCCCGGTCGCCCAGGCACAGAAGCTCGCCGCCGAGGTGGGGGTAGCGGTGTTGTTCGTCGTGGATGGTGAGGGGCACCTCGTTGGTTTCCTCACGCGCAAGGCGCTCTCCGCCGCCCCGGACCCAACCCTCCCCGCGGGGAAGCTCGCCTCGTCCCCCACGGTCACGATGAGCCCCGACGATCCCCTCGAGCGGGCGGTGGTCCTCCTCTCCGAGCGCTACCTCCTCCTCCCGGTGGTGGATGGGGAGAAGCGCCTCGTGGGGGTCCTCACGAGCGTGGGCCTCCTGCGGGGGCTCGCCCAGATGGCGGGGCTGGGGGAGGAAGGGACACGCATCCTGATCCAGCCTTCGTCCCCCGCGGATGCCTACCGGGCGCTGGGCGCCCTCGGGGCACGGGGGTTGCCCCTCGTGGCCGTCCTCCGCGGCCACGGCGGGGAGCTCATCATCCACGTCCAGGGGGTGCAGGACCCAGCGCAGCTCCTTGCTGAACTGGAGGGGACCCTGCGGTGACGTACGCGAGGATTCCCGTCCGCACCCGGGCCCGCGAAGAGGTCCTCGACATCACGGGACCCGTCGCCGACGCGCTCCCGGCGCTCGGCGTGACCGAGGGCGCGGTCCTCCTCTTCTGCCCCCACACCACGGCCGCCCTCACCGTGAACGAGGCCGCCGACCCCGACGTGCGGACCGACGTGGGGGCCGCGCTGTCGGCCCTCGTGCCGCGCCTCCCGTTTCGCCATCCGGAGGGCAACTCCCCCGCCCACGTTCGCTCCGCCCTCCTCGGGCCGTCGCTCGTCCTCCCCGTCGTCGCGGGCAAGCTTGAGCTTGGGACCTGGCAAGGGGTCTACTTCTGTGAGTTCGACGGCCCGCGCGAGCGCGAGGTGTGGGCGTTCCCCTTGCGCTGAACCGTGGGGCCTTGCCCCGTTCCACGCCTCCCGGTATATTCGTGCTCGGTTCCCCCGGGAGTACGGTTCCTTCGGCGGCGCAGCCAGTGTAGCTCAATTGGCAGAGCATCCGCCTTGTAAGCGGAAGGTTGCCCGTTCGATTCGGGCCACTGGCTCAAATCGGTGCCTCAGCTACCGGCCCGCGGAGGCGGCACCGACACCCGGAGAACCGGTTGCCCGGAGGGGTAGCAAAGTGGTCAAACGCACCGGGCTGTAAACCCGGCGGCCTGAGGCCTTCGGGGGTTCGAATCCCTCCCCCTCCACCATGACTTGCGCGCCATGGGCGCGGTAGGGTAGACTGTGCCTCCTCGCCCGTGTAGCTCAGTCGGCAGAGCACTTCCTTGGTAAGGAAGAGGCCGTCGGTTCGATTCCGACCGCGGGCTCTTGGATAGGAGCGGGCAGCGAGCGGCCCGGCGATCCGGATCCGAGCTGGGGAGGAAAACGAGGAGGATGGAGGATGGCAAAGGAACAATTCGTACGAACGAAGCCGCACGTCAACATCGGCACGATCGGGCACATCGACCACGGTAAGACGACCCTGACCGCGGCGATCACGAAGGTGCTCGGGCTCAAGGGGCTGGCCAAGCAGCGGTCCTACGACGAAGTCGCGAAGGCCGATGCGAAGCTATTCCGCCGTGATGCGACGAAGATCCTCACCGTGAACGTGGCCCACGTTGAGTACGAAACGGATACCCGCCACTACGCGCACATCGACTGCCCGGGGCACCAAGACTACATCAAGAACATGATCACCGGCGCCGCGCAGATGGACGGGGCGATCCTCGTCGTTTCGGCGGCCGATGGGCCGATGCCGCAGACCCGCGAGCACGTGGTGCTCGCCCGCCAAGTGAACGTTCCGGCGATCGTCGTCTTCCTGAACAAGGTGGACCTCGTCGATGACCCTGACCTGGTGGACCTCGTCGAGATCGAGATCCGCGATCTCCTCTCCAAGTACGAGTTCCCCGGCGACAAAACGCCCATCATCCGCGGGTCGGCATCGAAGGCGCTCACGGTGGAGTCGCCGGATGACCCGGCCGCCAAGCCGATCCTCGACCTGATGGATGCCGTGGACAGCTTCATCCCGCTCCCGAAGCGCGAGGAGGACAAGCCTTTCCTGATGCCGATCGAGGACATCTTCTCCATCAAGGGCCGCGGCACGGTCGTCACCGGCCGCGTGGAGCGGGGCCGGATCACCCCCGGGGCGGAAGTGGAGATCGTCGGGCTCACGGACGAGATCCGCAAGACCGTCGCCACGAGCCTCGAGATGTTCAACAAGACCCTCGACGAGGCGATCGCCGGGGACAACGTGGGGATCCTCCTCCGCGGCATCGAAAAGGACGAGGTGGAGCGCGGACAGGTGCTCGCCGCACCTGGCTCGATCACCCCCCATACGGAGTTCGAGGCCCAGGTGTACGTCCTGTCCAAGGATGAAGGAGGGCGGCACAGCCCGTTCTTCAACGGCTACAAACCGCAGTTCTACTTCACGACCACCGACGTGACCGGTGAGGTCCAGCTCCCACCGGGGGTGGAGATGGTCATGCCCGGCGACAACGTGGATCAGCTGCGGTGCAAGCTCATGAAGCACATCGCGATGTCGGAGGGCCTGCGGTTCGCGATCCGCGAGGGCGGGCGCACCGTCGGGGCGGGCGTGGTGACGAAGATCATCAAGTGACATGGCGAAAAAGGATACGATCCAGCTTGTGACGCTGGCTTGTTCCGGATGTGGACGGCACAACTACCACACCCGCCGCAACCGGAACAACACGCGGCAGAAGCTCGCCTTAAGCAAGTACTGCCGTTGGTGCGGGAAGCACACCGAACATAAGGAAGCCTAGCCCCTCGACGGAGGGGAGCGGTATCCCCGCCGGCCGATCGGGCGGCGGGGTTCGAGGCCCGTAGCTCAAGTGGCAGAGCGGCGGACTCCAAATCCGCAGGCTGGGGGTTCAAGTCCTCCCGGGCCTGCCAGCGAGGGAAGAGGATGAATGCGATGCAGAGGGTCCGGAACTACCTGACGTCCGTCCGGACGGAGGTCGCTCGGGTGAGCTGGCCATCGCGCAAGGAAGTGGTGAGCCTGACCGTGCTCATCATCATCCTGTCCGTGGTGCTGGGGGTCTACCTCGGGCTCGCCGACCTGATCATCACCCAGATCCTCCGCCTCCTCCTCAGCTAAGGTATCCACGATGCAACGGAAGCGGTGGTACGCCATCCAGACGTACGCGGGTTCGGAATTGCGCCTCAAGCACCAGCTCGAGGAGCGGGTCCGCAACCTGGGTTGGGAGCGGCAGTTCGAGCCATTGCGCACCGGAGAGGAGGAGGAGTTCTTCTTCGTCCCGGTGGAGGAGGTGGTCACGTCCCGTTCGGGGAGGGGCCGCGCGAGCGAGTACCGCATCCCCTACGACTACGACCTGCTGGTGGCGAACAATGAGCGTGTCCAGCGGGGCGATGTGATCGCCCGCCGCCCCCCCACCCACCTCGCCCGCCCCGCGGAGGTGGTGGCGATGGAACCCCTGTGGCGGGTGGTGGTGGAGACCCCCACCCACGCTGAGATCGAATACCTGGTCCCTCAGGAGAAGGGGTTGCGCCGCGATGTGCGGGTCGGGGAACGGACCCGGCCGGGCCTGCCGCTCACGGTGGACTCCGACGACCGCTACACCGCCGGCGAGCGCGGGGAGATCGTGGCTCGGGAGAGGGTGAAGCGCGTCACGCTGCGCTACGGGGACGGGACAGAGGAAACGCGGATCATCCCTGAGGCCTACCTCCATCCCCAGGTCCGCGTGGGGGCAGCCCTGGACGAGGGGGCGGAGATCGAGCGGGAACACAAGATCCAGGCCCGTGCCTCGGGCCTCGTCAAGGTCAAGGAGTACAAGGACAAGCGCGAGGTATCCGTGCAACGGATCGAGAAACGGCGGTTGATCCCGGGGTACGTGTTCACCAAGATGGGCCTCGACGAGGAGGAGATGTTCGAGCTCCTCCGGGGCCTGGAGCGGTCGGCGCGGTTCGTGGGGAGCAAGACCCGGCCCGTGCCGATCGAGGGCCCGGAGATCCTGCTCGTGCAGCGCAAGGCGGGCCTCGTGGAGACCCCCCAGGCCGCGGAGGCAGCGAAGGCGCCGCGGGTCGAGGTCGAGTTCGAGGTGGGAGAGGTCATCCAGATCGTGGAGGGGCCGTTCGCCGACTTCACGGGCGAGATCCGCGAGATCGACAAGGAAGCCGAGGAAGCGGTGGTCATGGTGAAGATCTTCGGGCGGGAGACGCCGGTCCGCATTTCGTTCGACGGAATCGAGAAGGTGTAAGGAGACGACGGTGGCGAAACAACAGGTGGCGAAGATCAAGCTCCAGATCCCGGCCGGGCAGGCCAACCCCGCCCCCCCGGTGGGACCGGCGCTCGGGGAGCACAAGGTCAACATCATGGACTTCTGCAAGAAGTTCAACGAGGCGACGAAGGGAGAGGAGCCCGGCCTCATCATCCCCGTGGAGATCACGGTGTACACGGACCGCTCATTCGACCTCACGTTGAAGCAGCCGCCGGTGGCGGTCCTCCTCCGCAAGGCAGCGGGGGTGGACAAGGGTTCACCGACCGCGAAGCGGTTGCGGGTGGGACGGGTGAGCATGGAACAGGTGCGCCGGATCGCGGAGCGGAAGCTCCCCGATCTCAACACGGATGACCTCGCGGCGGCGATCCGGATGGTGGTGGGCACGGCGGAGAACATGGGGCTCGAGGTGGTGCCATGAAGCGCAGCCGAAGTTACGAGGCGAAGGTCGCCCTCCTGGAGCGGGAGAAGGCCTACCCCGTCCGCGAGGCGATCGAGCTCCTCAAGAAGACGAGCACCGCCAAGTTCCCGGAGACGGCGGAGGCCGCGATCGTGCTCGGGATCAACCCCTCGCAGCACCAGGTGCGGGGGACCTGTGCACTCCCTCATGGGACGGGCAAGGCGGTGCGGGTGCTCGTGTTCGCCCGCGGGGAGAAGGTCCGCGAGGCGGAGGCCGCGGGGGCCGACTACGCGGGGGGGGAGGAGCTCGCCGAGAAGATCCAGAAGGAAGGGTGGCTTGAGTTCGAGCGGGTGGTCGCCACCCCGGACATGATGTCGGTCGTGGGAAAGCTGGGGAAGATCCTCGGCCCCCGTGGCCTCATGCCCTCCCCGAAGACCAACACCGTGACGATGGACGTCGCGGCGGCGGTGCGGGAACTGAAGGCGGGGATGATCGAGTTCCGTGCGGATCGGGCGGGGATCGTCCATTCCATTTTCGGCAAGACGGATTTCACGGCCGAGGCGCTCCAGGAGAACCTGGTCGCCCTCATCCGCGCCGTGCTCGAACGGAAGCCGGAGGGAGTGCGGGGACGGTACATCCAGCGCGTGTTCATCTCCGCGACGATGGGACCGGGGATCCGCGTGGACGAGACGGACCTCCTCGCCGCCGCACAGAGGAAGGGGTGAGGGAGATGCCGCGACAGGAGAAGGTGGCGGCGGTGGAGGACCTGCGGGAGAGGCTGTCCCGCGCTCGGGCTGTGGTGATCGTGGACTACCGCGGGCTCTCCGGCCCAGACGTGACGGCCCTGCGCCGATTCGTCCGCAAGCAGGGGGTCGAACTGCGGGTCGTCAAGAACACCCTGACCCGCATCGCGGCGAGCGAGGCCGGGCTCAAGGGCTTCCCCACGAACCTCACCGGCACGAACGCCCTCCTCATGGGGGAAGGGGATCCCGCCGTCCCGTTTCGCGTGGCGCGGGAATGCGCCCGGCGCTACCCCCAGCTCAAGGTGAAGGCGGGGGTGTTCGATGACCTGCCGGTCTCGGCAGAAGAGGCGGATTGGTACGCGACCCTTCCCACACGGGAGGAACTCCTTGGGCGGTTGGCGGGGGCCCTCGCTGGCCCCATCCGGGGGCTCGCGGTCGCGCTGTCCGGGGTCACGCGCAAGTTCGCGGTGGCGCTCTCGGAAGTCCAAAAGAAGAAAGGAGCGGAGGGATAGACGATGACAAAGGAAGAGTTTCTCCAAGCGATCGAACAGATGACGGTGAAGGACCTCGCCGAGCTCGTGTCGGCGATCGAGGAGCGGTTCGGCGTGTCGGCGCAGGTGGCGGCCCCGGTGGCCGTGGCCACCGCGGCCCCGGCCGCGGACGCTGCTGCCCAGGCGAAGTCCACGGTGGACGTCGTCCTCACGAACGCGGGTCAGCAGAAGATCCAGCTCATCAAGGTCGTGAAGGACATCACCGGGAAGGGCCTCAAGGAGTGCAAGGACCTCGTGGACAAGCTCCCTGCGGTGATCAAGGCCGGGGTGAGCCCGGAGGAAGCCGACGACATCCAGAAGAAGCTCGTCGCCGCCGGCGCCGAAGTCGAGCTCCGCTAGGGAAGGACGAGCGACCCTCTTGGCCCAGCCTAGTCACGCTCGACGCGGATACGGACGAGCCCGGCGGTGGAGCGAACCGCCGGCCCTCATCTCCGATCAGGTTGCGTCCTATGAGCAGTTCCTGCGCCAGGGCATCGCCGCTGCCTTTGCCGCGGTGAGCCCGATTCGCGCTCCCAATCGGGATCGCCTCTATATCGAGCTCGTCGACCCCCTGTTGGGGGAGCCGCGCTACGATGAGTGGGAGTGCCGGGACAAGGACCTCTCCCTCGCCGTGCCCCTCAAGGCCACCGGCCGCCTGTGGGAGGAGGGGCAGCTGCGGCAGGAGGCGGAGCTGTACCTGGTGGAGATCCCGCTCATGACGCCGCGGGGGACGTTCGTGATCAACGGCACGGAGAACGTCCTCGTCAACGAGCTCATCCGTTCGCCGGGGGTGTACATCACCCAGGAGGAGCCCCACCTCTACCGCGCCCACTTCCTTCCCGAGTCGGGGGCGTGGCTCGAGCTCGACCTGGACACGAAACGGTGGACGCTGCGCGCCAACCTCGACCGGCGGGGCAAGGTGCCCGTGACGACCCTCCTCCGCGCGGTCGGCCTCGCCGAACAGGAGATCCTCACCCAGTACGCCGTGACGGTGCCGGTGGAGGACCTCCCGGAGCGCCTCGCCCTGTGGAAGCGAGCGACGCTCGCCGAGGCCATCGCCGCCGGTGATGCGGAATGGAAGCCGGGCGAGGAGATCACCCCCGAACGGGCGGCGGCCCTCGTGCGCCTGGGGAAGTCCCGGGTCCGCCTCGTCCACCCGGCGATCGCCAAGTCGCTTGACGAAGAACATGAGAAGCGGATCACGACCCAGGAGGAGGCGGCCCGCTACATCTACCTCCGGCTCCGCTCCGGGGAGAGGGTGACCTCCACCCAGGCATTCGAATACCTGCACAACCTGTACTTCAACCCGGAAACGTACCGGCTGACCCATGTCGGCCGGTTCAAGGTCAACCGCAAGCTTGGCCTGACGGGCGAGGAAACCTGCCTCACCCCGCCGGACCTGTTCGAAGCGCTCGCGCTCCTCCTCCGCACGCCCGAGGATCCATCCCTCGTGGACGAGACGGACCACCTGGCCAACAAGCGGGTCCGCCTCCCCGGGGAGCAAGCCCAGATGGCGTTGCGGGAGGGCCTGACCCGCATGGCGCGCATCGCCCAGGACAAGCTGTCCCACTACGACCCGGAGGACAAGGATGCCCTGCGCCGCATCGTCTCCGCCCGGACGATCCAGGCCTCGCTGAACTACCTCTTCTACACGGGGCGCCTGTCCCAGTTCCTCGAGCAGACGAACCCGCTCTCCGAGCTCACCCACAAGCGCCGCTTGTCGGCCCTGGGGAGCCTCACCGCGCGGCGGGCGAAGATCGAGATCCGCGACGTCCACGCCTCCCACTACGCCCGGATCTGCCCCATCGAGACCCCAGAGGGCCAGAACATCGGGCTCATCACGTCGCTCGCGCTCCACGCTCGGGTCAACGACTACGGGTTCCTGGAGGCGCCGTACGTGGTGGTGAAGGGCGGGCGGGTCACGGGAGAGATCCGGTACCTCATGGCCGATGACGAGCGGCAGTACAGGATTGCCCCCGCCACGATCTCCATCGGAAAAGACGGGCGGATCGTGGACACGCGCGTCCAGGTGCGTACCGGAAACGAGGAGGTCCACTTCGTATCTCCGGAGGAGGTGGACTTCGTCGAGGTGGCCCCGGACATCATCGTCGGGGCATCGGCGGCCCTGATCCCGTTCCTCGAACACGACGATGCCAACCGGGCCCTGATGGGCGCGAACATGCAACGGCAGGCGGTGCCCCTCCTCCGCCCGGAGAGCCCCCTCGTGGGGACGGGCCTCGAGGGCAAGGCCGCGCGCGACTCAGGGGCGACCCTCCTCGCGGAGGAGGGCGGGAGCGTGGCCTACGTCGACGCGCAGCGGATCGAGGTCAAGGGGAAGAAGGAGACGAAGGCCTACCGTCTCCTCAACTACGAGCGCTCAAACCAGGATACAATCCTGCACCAGTGCCCCGCGGTCCGGATCGGGGACAAGGTGAAGCGGGGAGACGTGCTCGCCGACAGCCAATCCTCCGTGAACGGGGAGCTCGCCCTGGGGACGAACCTCCTTGTCGGGTTCCTCCCGTTCGAGGGGTACAACTACGAGGACGCGATCGTCCTCTCCGAGAAGCTGGTGCGGGAGAACCGCCTCGACTCGATCCACATCCAGGAGTTCGAGGTCCGCGCCGAGGAGACGAAGCTCGGGCCGGAGGAGATCACGGCCGACATCCCCAACATCTCGCGGGAGGCGCTCCGCAACCTGGACGAGCACGGGATCGTGCGCGCGGGGACCGAGGTCCAGACGGGGGATGTCCTCGTGGGGAAGATCACCCCCCGCGGGGAGGCCGAGCCAACGCCGGAGGAGCGGATCTTCCGGTCCATCTTCGGGGAGCGGATGCGCAACTTCAAGAACACGTCGCTCAAGATGCCCCCCATCTCCGGCACGGCGACCGTGATCCGCGTCAAGCGGATGTCCCGCGCCGCGGGGGACGAGCTCGAGGCCGGGGTCAACGAGCTCGTCAAGGTCTACGTCGCCCAGCGACGGCGGATCGCAGTGGGGGACAAGCTCGCCGGCCGCCACGGGAACAAGGGCGTGATCTCCGCGATCCTCCCCGACGAGGACATGCCGTTCCTGCCGGATGGCACGCACCTCGACGTGGTCCTGAACCCGCTTGGTGTCCCGTCGCGCATGAACCTGGGCCAGATCTTCGAGGCCAACTTGGGGTGGCTCGCCGCCCTGCGGGGGGAAACGGTCGCCTCCCCGGTGTTCGACGGCGCCCGGGAGGAGGAGATCCTGACCGATCTCACCCAGGCCCTCGTCGAGCACGGCCTTGCCGATGGAAAGCAGTTCGATGGGAAGGTCGTGTTGCGGGATGGCCGCACCGGGGAACCGTTCCAGGCGCCGATCACGGTCGGCGTGCTCTACCTCCTCAAACTCGAACACATCGCTGCGGAGAAGATCCATGCCCGCTCCACTGGCCCGTACGCCCTCATCACCCAGCAACCGTTGGGGGGCAAGGCCCAGTTCGGAGGCCAGCGGCTGGGGGAGATGGAGGTGTGGGCCCTCGAGGCCTACGGCGCGTCTGCCCTCCTTCAGGAGATGGTGACCCTCAAGTCGGATGACGTGAAGGGGCGCGTTCAGCTGTACAAGGCGATCCTGCGCGGGGAGGACTTCCCCCGACCCGGCATCCCCGAGTCGTTCCGCGTCCTGTGGCAGGAGCTACGGTGCCTCGGGCTATCCGCCAAGGCCTACGACGAGGCCGACCGAGAACTGGAGATCGTGTGATCCTATGCCGGACGAACGCGCGTCCGGGGTGATCCTGTTCCGCACCACGCCGGCAGGGCGCCACTACCTCATCATCAAGAACAGGATCGGCGGGCACTGGGGGTTCCCCAAGGGGCGCCTCGAACCGGGGGAGGACGAGCTCCAGGCCGCGCTGCGGGAGGTCAGGGAGGAGGTTCGGATCACCCGCCTCAACTTGCGGCCGGAGTTCAGGGAGCGCCTCGCGTACCGGTTCGTCCGCGACCGGGAGGTCGTGAACAAGGAGGTCACCCTATTCCTCGCCGCGACGGATGAGGAGGGGATCGCGGAGGGAAGCGAGATTATGGCCCTGGAATGGCTCCCCCTGCCGCAAGCGCTGGCGCGGCTGACCTATCCTGAGCAGCGGACCGCCCTCCTCCGTGCTGACGCGTTCCTCCAGGCGCTCCCCCGCGCGGAGGGGTGACCGAACGTGGGCTGGCCCGTCCTCGCCTCGGCGCTCGCCATCTTCGCCGCTTCGTACGCCCTCATCTTCTCCGGGTACGTCCACCGCGCGCTGGCCGCCCTCGTCGGTGCGGTGACGATGATCGTGGCCGGAAGCGCCCTCGGGTTCTACCCTTACCACGCGGCGGTGGCGAGCATCGACATGGACACGTTGTGGCTCCTGTTCGGGATGATGGCCATCGTCGGGCTGCTCCGGGAGACCGGGTTCTTCCAGTACATCGCGATCCGGGCGGCAAAGATCGCGCGCGGCAACCTGACCATCCTCTTCCTGTCGCTGGGGGCCGCTACCGCGATCGCCTCGATGTTCCTCGACAACGTAACCACCCTCCTCACCGTGGTCCCGGTAACGATCTCCGTGACCGAGGTGCTAGGCATCCCCGCGGGGCCCCTCCTCCTCATGGAGGCGATGGCCTCCAACATCGGGGGGACCGCGACCCTCATCGGTGATCCGCCGAACATCCTCATCGGGTCAGCGGCGGGGCTCTCGTTCAACGCGTTTCTCACCCACACCCTGCCCGTGGCCCTCGTCGTTTTCGCAGCCGCGATGGCATTCCTCCTCGCCCGGTTCCGGCGGCTGGCTACCCCCCACGCCGCGGACGTGGAGGCGGTGATGGCGATGGATGAGCGCCGGGCGCTCACCCACCCCCAGGCAATGGGGAAGCTGGTGGCCGTGCTGGGCCTCGTGTTCGCCCTGTTCGCTTCCCACAGCGCCCTCGGCCTCACCCCAGGCGTGGTCGCCCTCGTCGGGGCGGCTCTGTGCGCCCTCATCGTTCGCCCAAACGTGGAGGCGTTCCTGCACGGCGTGGAGTGGGACCTCCTCATCTTCCTCGCCTCCCTCCTCGTGCTCACGGGCGGGCTCGAGGCGAGCGGGGCCCTGGCCGTGGTCGGCCGGTGGACGGTGAGCCTCGCCGGCGGGTCCACGCTCCTCCTGGCGCTGATCCTCCTCTGGGTGGGGGCTGGCCTGAGCTGGGTCCTGAGCGCGATTCCGACCACGGTAACCCTCGCCGCCGTCGTGCGGGGCCTGGCGGGGACGGGGATCCCCCTCACCCCCCTGTGGTGGGCCCTTGCCCTTGGGATCGGACTGGGAGCGAACGGCACCCCACTGGGCTCAGCGGCAAACATGGTCCTCATCTCCATCGCTGACCGAACCCACCAGGGAGTGAAGGCCCGGGCCTGGTTCCGCGACGGGATCCCGGTGGCCCTCCTTTCCTGCCTGATCGCCAGTGCCTTCCTCTGGTTGGGGATCGCTACGGGGTGGTTCCTGTGACGGCCCTCCCGTTGACCGAGGTTCACCCCGCGGTGTGGCTCCTCGACGTGGACCAGTTCGGCGCCCCCCGCCAAGGCGGCGTCTACATCCTCCCTGGAAAGCCAACGGCCCTCGTCGAGGCGGGGACCTCGCTCGCCCGCGACCGGATCCTCGCCGCGTTGGCCCACCTCGGGATCGCCCGTGAGGACGTGGGGTGGATCTTCCTCACCCACATCCATCTCGACCACGCCGGGGGTGCAGGGGGGCTCCTCCAGGAGCTTCCGCAAGCGCGCGCCGTCGTGCATGCGCGGGGGGCGCGCCATCTCGTGGACCCAGCACGGCTCGTCGCCTCGGTGAGGGAGGCGGCCCGCGATCGGTTCCCCCTCTACGGGACGATGGACCCGGTCCCCGCGGGGCGCCTCCACGTGGCCCAGGATGGGGAGGTGTTCCCCGGGGGGCGGTTCCGCCTCCGGGCCGTGGATGCGCCGGGACACGCCCCCCACCACCTGTGCTACTTCGCTGACGGGGAAAGTCTCCTCTTCACCGGGGACGCCGTCGGGCTGTACCTGGGGGGGGTGCTCCTTCCATCCACCGTCCCCCCGCGCTTCGACCTCGAGGCGTCGCTCGCTACACTGCGCCGCCTCGCCGACCTCGACCCGCGGCTGCTCCTCTTCACCCACTTCGGGCCCGGGTCCCCCGATCTCCTCTCCCAGTACGCCCGCCTCCTCCCGGCGTGGGTGGAGCGGGTGAGGCAGCTGGGGCGGGGCCCGGTCGCGGAGGAGGAGCTCGTAGCGAGCGTCGTGGCCGAGGCAGCCAGGGAGGGCCTGATCCCGCCGGGCCCCGCCCGGGGCGACCTCGCGATGGCCGTCCGTGGCGTGCTCGGCTACCTCCGCCAACGGGAGGGCACGGCGTGATCGCGCGGGTGGCCCTTCCCGTCCCCCGGGCCGCCCCGTTCGACTACGAGGTCCCGCCGGATCTAGCCGTGGCGATCGGCGATCGCGTGCGCGTCCCGTTTGGAACGCGTCACATGTGGGGGATCGTGGTGGAGCTCGCCCACGAGCCCGCGTTCTCAGGGCGCCTCCTCCCGATCGAAGCCACGTCGGGCCCTGCTCTACCCGGTTCGGCCCTGGAGCTCATCGCCGCGGTCGCCCGTCAGTCGTTCGTAGGCCACGGCCTCGCGCTGGCCCGGCTCGTCCCTCCTCCGAGCCGAAGCCGAGCGAGGGAGGTGGAGCTGGCCCTATCTCCCGACGCCGCCCCCCCGCCGATGGCCGCGCTCCCCAGCCCCTCTCAGGCGCGGGTCCTCGCCGCCGTCGCGGCGGGGACGACCGAAGTCAGGGAGCTGCGGAAGCTCCCCGGCGGGAGCCGGGCCGTGGGCTCCCTCCTCCGCGCCGGGATCCTCCGCCCGCGGCGACTCCCGTTCTCGTACCGGGAAGAGGGCAATGCGATCACGCTTCACCCGCGCCAGGGGGAAGCGGTGGAGGCGATCCGGGCTGGGATCGGCCACGGCCGGGTGTACCTCCTGTTCGGGCCCCCGGGGTCGGGGAAGACCGAGGTCTACCTCCGTTCCGCCGCCGAGGGGCGGACCAAGGGCACAACCTCGCTCCTCCTCGCCCCGGAGGTATCCCTCCTCCCCCAGCTGTGGGCGCGGGCGGCGCGCGTCCTCGGCTCCCCGCCGGAGACCTACTTCGGGGAGCTCCCGCCGGGGGAGAGGTGGCGGACGTGGGACGGTGCGCAGCGGGGCGAGGTCCGGTGTGCGGTGGGCACACGATCGGCGGCATTCCTCCCCCTCCCGAACCTGGGCCTGATCGTCCTCGATGAGGAAGGGGAGCCCTCCTACAAGCAGGAGGAGATGGCACCCTACTACCATGCCCGCACCGTGGCCGAGCTGCGGGCGGAGCGGGAGGGGGCAGCGGTGGTCCTCGGCGCGGCCGCGCCCTCCGTCGAAACCTACTTTCGTGCCGAACGGGGAGAGATCGGGCTCCTCCCCCTCCCGGACCGCGTCGTCGGCGCTCCCCCCGCGGTCCGCGTCGCCCCGCGGGGGGACGACGTGATCGGCCCCATCCTCGCCGAGGCGATGGGGCGCCACCTCGCCCGGGGTGGCCAGGTCCTCCTCTTCATCAACCGCCGTGGGTTCTACACCGGCGCGGCTTGTCGCTGCCGCGCGATCCTCCGGTGCCCCCAGTGCCAGATCCCCCTCGTGTTCCACCTCTCCGAGCGGGCCTTCCGGTGCCACGCCTGCGGGAGGGTGGTGCGGGATCCGTCGTGCCCGAACTGCGGGGAGACGCGCTTCCACCTGTTCGGGGCGGGGACGGAACGGGCCGAACACGAGGCGAAGCGGCTCTTCCCTCAGGCCACCGTGGCCCGCCTCGACGCCGACACGGCGCGGGATCGGGACCGCATCCTCTCCTCCGTCGCCCGCGGCGAGGTCCAGATCCTCGTCGGGGCGCAGATGGTGGGGAAGGGCCTCGATTTCCCGGGGATCTCCCTCGTCGGGATCCTGAACGCTGACCAGCTCCTCTCCGTCCCCGACTTCCGTGCCGGGGAACGGACCTACCAGCTCATCGCCGGGGCCGCAGGCCGGGCCGGGCGAGGCGAGCGCCCCGGCGAGGTGATCGTGCAGTCCGACCAGCCGGACTACTACGCGATCCGCTCTGCCCTGGCCGGGGACTACACGGCCTTCTACATGGAGGAAATGAAGTACCGGGAGAGCCTGCGCTACCCCCCGTTCTCCCGCCTCGTGCGGTTGATCGCCACCGGCCGGGAAGCCGAAGCGAAGGCCGGATCCCTGGCGGAAGACCTCAGCGGGCACGGGTTCGAGGTCCTCGGGCCGGCCCGCCTCTTCCCCCGCCGCGGGGTCCCCCGCGCCCAGCTCCTCGTGCGGGGAAGAAGGGACGTGGTGGATCTCCTCGCCCATGCCCTTCCCCACCTCCCGCCGTGGCTACGGGTGGATCCTGACCCGATGTGGCTCGGCTAGAACGGCCAGAAGCGCTGGTCGTTCCAGACCTTCTGGCGCAGCTCCTGGTCGAGCGAGGTGAGGAGATCGAGGTGGGACCGCTCCCAGCTGGCGAGCCAGCTGTAGAGGGCTTTGGCCTCGCCGGGCGACGTGCGCTCCGCCTCGGAGTAGAACGCGACCGCGCGCTCCTCGAGCGCCATCGCGGCGTAGAGCGCCGCTGCCTCGTAGGAAGCAGCGGAGATCTCTGCCTTCACCGCCTCTGTGAGCACGCCGCCCGCGATGTCGGCCGGCCTCTCCGCCGGAGCCCCCGTGCTCACCCGGCCCGTGCGCATGAGGTCCGCGAACGCCTGGGACAGGACCTCGATGTGGCGCCCCTCCTCGTGGGCCAGGGTGAGGAAGATCTCCCGCACCGCCGCGCTCTGGGCTCCCTGCACGCTCCCCTCGTACAGCGCCTTGCTTCGCTGCTCGAGGAGCAACGCTCCCTTCAGGATGTCCTCTTGGTTTCCCATCAGTCCTCCTTGATGCTACAGTGTGGACCCATCCTCAGAAAAATCTCCCCCCCTGATCCCGGCAGTAGCCGCGGGCGAACTCGGGGCCGGAGAGGACACGGCACCCCGCGGGCTGGATCTCGAGGACCTCCACGACCCCGTGCCCCGCGGCGACGAGGAGGCGGTCCCGACGGGGAAGGATCGTCCCTCCCGGTGCCTCAGCCTCTCCCTCGTCCACGACCCGCGTGCGGTGGACCTTCACCAGTTTGTCCCGGAGGGTCGTGTGGGCGCCGGGCCACGGGTTCGTGCCGCGCACGAGGTCATGAATCCGCCGCGCCTCCCACTCCCACCGGATCCGCCCGTCCTCCTTGTGAAGTTTGGGGGCGAGCGTCCCCTCCTCCGGCTGGGGCCGGGGAACGACCTCCCCCCTCGCCATCCCATCGAGGGACTCCACGATGAGGTCCGCCCCCACCCCGGCGAGCCGCGCCTCCAGTTCCCCCGCCGTCTCATCCGGCCCGATGGCGACCGCCCGCTGGAGGAGAAGGGGCCCCGTATCCATCCCCTCGTCGAGGACGAACGTGGTGACCCCGGTCTCCCTCTCCCCGCGGATGATCGCCCACGCCACGGGCGCTGCGCCGCGGTAGCGGGGGAGGAGGGAAGCGTGGATGTTCACCGCCCCCTGCCGCGGGAGCCCGAACACCGCCGGGCGCAGGAACTGCCCGAACGCGGCCACGACGAGGGCGTCGAGGTCGAGCGCCTGGAGTTGGTCAAGGACGGGGGGAGCGTTGATCGTGCGTGGCTGGAGGATGGGGATCCCCAGCTCCTGGGCAGCGACCTTGACCGGAGGCGGGGTCAGCTTGAGGCCCCGTCCGGCGGGTCGATCGGGCTGGGTGATGGCGAGGAGGACCCCGTAGGTCTCGGCGAGCCGATGGAGGGCGGGCACGCCGAACGATCCCGTGCCGGCGAACGCAATCCGCATTACTCGAGCGAAGATGCCCTCTTTTCGCGCTGTGCGCAGGCAGCGCGAAACTCGGCGAGGACCCGCCGGCGCTCGTCCTTGGGAAGGAGGTCCACGTACAGTTCGCCGTCGAGATGATCCACCTCGTGCTGCAGGATGCGGGCCTCGAGCTCGGACAGGTGGAGCTCGACCGGCGCCCCGGCCTCGTCGAGGGCCCGCACCACCACCTCCTTCGCCCGCGGAACCTCCGCCTCCACCCCCGGCAGGGACAGGCATCCTTCCCACTCCACCTCCAGCTCCTCGCTCCGCGCGATGATCTCGGGGTTGAAGAACACCCACTCCTCGTCCCCAAGGCGGACGAGAGCCGCGCGCACCGGGAGGCCGATCTGGTTCGCGGCGAGGCCATGGGCCTCGATCTCCGCAAACGCAGCGCGCAGGGCATCCGCGACGTCGCGAGCCTCGCGGCTCCCCGGCTCGACCGGCCGCGTCGGACGGCGCAGGATCGGGCTCGGATACGTCAGGATCTCCAGTTTGGATCGCCTCCTCCAGGTCCTTTAGTATAGGAGGATCCGATCATGCCGACAACGGACCGGGGGAAAGCCCAGCGCGCGGTGGTAGAGAAGGTGCTCGCTCTGGAACGGGAGAAAGCGTTCGCCGACACGGCCGTCGTGGGGGGGCTGGAGGGCTTCATCGCCCGCCACGTCCCTGAGGCATCCCACCTCGTGTCAGGCTATGCCGGCCGTGACCCGGAGTCCCGGGCGCAGGCGGTCACCGCGCTCGAGCTCTGGCTGGCGACCCCCCATCCCCGGGAACCCCTGTCCGCGATCCCCGTCTCCCGCCTGCCCGGGGTGGGCAAGAAACGGGCCGAGCTCCTCGGCCGGCTCGGGATCCGCACCGTGGAGGACCTGCTCACGTTTTTCCCCCGCCGCTTGGAGGACCGCTCCCAGCTTCGCTCGATCGCCCAAGTACGGGACGGCGAGGTCGTGCTCGTCCGGGGGGCGGTGCGCGCCAAGTCACGGGTGAAGGTCCGGCGGGGGCTCGAACTGGTCAAGGTCGCCCTCGACGATGGCACGGGGCTCCTGTTCGCGATCTGGTTCAACCAGCCCTGGATCTGGGACCAGATCGTCCAAGACGGGCGGTACGCCCTGTACGGCAAAGCCCAACTGCGGTACGGGGAGATGCAGCTGGAGAACCCGGTGTGGGAGGAAGAGGGGACGGGCCTCCAGACCGGGCGCTGGGTCCCGATCTACCCGACCACGGAGGGCCTCACCCAGCCCATCCTCCAGAACCTGATCCGCCATGCCCTCCACCGGTTCGGGGGGCAGGTGGACGACGTGGTGCCGAAGGAGATCCGGGATCGCTTCGGCCTCCCCACGCGGCGCGACGCGATCTCCCGAATCCACGCCCCCGCAGACCCCCCCGACTTCGAGGCCGCCCGGCGGGCCCTGGCGTTCGAGGAGCTCCTCCTCCTCCAGCTGGGGATCGCTCAGCGCCGCGCTCCCGTCCCCAGCGGGGGACGGAGCCTCGCCCCGGACCGGACGCTCCTCGGCCGGTTCGTGAACGGGCTCCCGTTCGCCCTCACCCCATCCCAGCAGCGGGCTGTGCACGCGATCGAACAGGACCTCCGTTCCCCACAGCCGATGCTTCGCCTCCTCCAGGGCGACGTCGGGTCGGGGAAGACCGTGGTCGCCGCTGCCGCGTGCCTGATGGCCGTCTCGGCGGGAGCCCAGGCGGCGGTGATGGCCCCCACGGAGATCCTCGCCGAGCAGCACCACCTCGTGGTGCAGGACCTCATGCGGGACCTCCCGGTGCGGGTGGGGTACCTCTCCGGCGGGTTGGGGCGCAAGGAGCGACGCGAGCTCCTCCGGGCGATCGCGGACGGGGAGGTGGACTTGGTTGTGGGCACCCACGCCCTGATCGAGGAGGACGTGGTGTTCCGCGATCTCGCCCTGGCGGTGGTGGATGAGCAGCACCGGTTCGGGGTCGTCCAACGGGCGGCGCTGGAAGCGAAGGGGAGGGGCACGAACATCCTCGTCATGTCGGCGACCCCAATCCCGCGCACGGTGGTCCTCACCCTGTACGGCGAGTTCGCGGTGTCCGTGCTCGACGAGATGCCGAGCTCGCGCGGGGCCGTGCGCACGGTGTGGCTGTCGGAGTCACGGCGGGAGGATGCTTACCGGGACGTGGCGGACTGGCTTTTGCGGGGGGAGAAGGGGTACGTGGTGTTCCCCCTCGTCGCGGAGTCGGAGGAGCTCGACCTGCGGGCGGCCTCGGAGGGATACGAGGAGCTGCGCGCGCGGTTCCCCGAACACGGGGTCGCCCTCCTCCACGGCCAGATGCCGTCCGAGGACAAGCGGGCGGCGATGGCGGCGTTCCGGGCGGGGGAGGTCCAGCTCCTCGTGGCGACGACCGTGGTCGAGGTCGGGCTCGATGTCCCCGATGCGTCGTTCCTCGTGATCGAGCACGCCGACCGATTCGGGCTCGCCCAGCTGCACCAGCTGCGGGGCCGCATCGGGCGCAAGGGTCAGCCCGCCGTGTGCTATGCGATCGGCGACCCGACGACCGACGAGGCGCGCCAGCGGCTGGCGGCGTTTCGCGACCTCACGGACGGGTTCAAGATCGCGGAGGCCGATCTCCGCATCCGCGGTCCCGGGGACCTCCTCGGCACGGAGCAGTCCGGGTTCGTGTCCCAGCTCCGGGCAACGGATCTTACGCGCGACCTTCCGCTTCTGGAGAGGGCCCGGGAGGAGGCGCTGCGCCTGGCGAAGGAGGGGATCCCCCCGGAACTGGGCCGCGAGGCCACGCGCAGGTTCGGGGAATCCCTCTCCCTCCTCGGGGTGTAGCAAGCGATGGAAAACCCAGTGCGAGCGGGGTCGCAATGGATCATGCGCGCGGCGCGATGGGTGCGCGCGGATTTCGACGGGATTGCGGCCCTCGCCACCAAGCTCCGGGATGTGCCGCCTGTCGGGTGGGAGGGTCGGTACCACTTCCGCGGCGAGGAGGAACTCACCCTGCGGTACCTCCTGGCCCTCGACGCGCTCAACTTCTGCTTCTGGCCCCCCTCGCCGGCCACGGGGGAGAAGTGGTCCGTGCCCGGGCCAGGCGGGGGAAGGCTGACCGGCTACTTCGCCCTCGCCTATGCGTTGCGCCAGGTTGCGGAAGCTGACCCGTCGTTCTTCGCCCCCGCGGCCCTCCGTCGCATCGGTAGGGACCGAGTCAGGGACGCCCTTGGGGAGATCCCCCTCCTCCCCTGGCGGGTCCGGGCGCTCCAGGAGGTAGGGGAGGCCCTCTTCCGGTTCGGGTCAGCCCAGGGGTTCTTCGCCCGGGCCCAGGGCTCGTGTCGGCGGCTCGTGGAGCTCGTCACCGCCCATCTTCCCTTGTTCCGCGACGCGGCCCTGTACCGCGGCCGGGAAGTGCTCTTCCACAAGCGGGCCCAGATCCTGTGCGCCGACCTCGCGGGGACGTTTGGGGGAGAGGGCCCGGGCGCGCTCCGCGACCTCGGTTGGCTGACGGCGTTCGCCGACTACAAGCTCCCCCAGCTCCTCGCGGCCCACGGGGCACTCGTCCTCCACCCCACGCTCGCCGGGCGGATTCGCCGCCTCATCCCACTCGCCGCGGGATCCCCCGAGGAGGTGGAGCTGCGGGCGGCGACGGTCATGGCCGTCGAGGAGCTCACCTCCACCCTCCGCGCCGGCGGGAGGAGCGTCCTCCCGTGCGAAGTGGATTGGATGCTGTGGAACCTAGCCCAGGACCGGCTGCCCATTCCCCACCCCCGCGTCCTGACCCCGTTCTACTGACCATGTTCAGAGTCCTCGCCCGCGCGACGGGATCCGCAGCCCGGCTGGGGGAGCTCGCGACCCCGCACGGGACGATCCGCACCCCGGCGTTCGTGTCCGTGGCCACCCGGGGCACGGTGAAGGCCCTCGGGGCGGATGACCTCCGCGGCCTGGGGGTCGAGGCCCTGATCGGGAACACGTACCACCTCTCCCTCCGGCCGGGGGCGGAGACGATCGCCTCCCTCGGCGGGCTCCACGGGTTCACCGGCTGGACGGGCCCGTGGGTCACGGACTCCGGCGGGTTCCAGGTGTTCAGCCTCGGGGCAGGGAAGGTCCACGGGGTGGGGAAGCTCGCGACGATGTTCCCCGGCGATGCCCCGGCGAAGCGTGAGGGGGAGTCCCTCGTGGCCCTCACCGAGGAGGGAGCCCACTTCCGATCCGTGGTCGACGGTTCCCGTGTGTTCTTCTCCCCAGAGGAGGTGGTCCGCCTCGAGCGCCTGCTCGGGGCAGACGTGATCCTCCCGCTGGATGAGTGCACATCCCCGTTCCACGACCACGCCTACACCCGGGCGGCGATGGACCGCACCCATCGCTGGGCGGAGCGGGCGCTCGCCGCGTTCGCGAAAACGAAGGGTCTCGGGCCGAACCCAGGCCAGGTTCTGTGGGGGATCGTCCAGGGCGGGGCGTACGAGGAGCTGCGACGGGCCTCAGCGCGGACGATCGCGGCACTGGGGTTCCCCGGGGTCGCGATCGGCGGATCGCTGGGTCGGTCGAAGGCTGACATGCTGCGCGTGATCGAGTGGACGGTCGCCGAGCTCCCCGAGGATCGGCCCCGGCACCTCCTCGGGATCGGGGGAGTGGAGGACATCCTCGCTGCGGTGGACCGCGGTGTGGACACGTTCGACTGCGCTGCCCCGACGCGGCTCGCCCGGAACGGGGTCCTCCTCACGCTGGCCGAGGACGGGTTCCGGATCGCGATCAAGAACGCCCGGTTCGCCCGGGACGACCGGCCCGTCGAGGAGGGCTGCGACTGCCCGACCTGCGCCCAGTACCCGCGGGCGTTCCTGCGGCACCTCGTTCAGACGGGCGAGCTCTCCTACTACCGCCTCGCCACCCTTCACAACGTGCGGTTCATGGTCCGCTTTCTGGACCGGGTGCGGACGGCGCTCGCCGAGGGCCGGCCCGCCTCAAGCTCCGTCCTGAATCCCTAATCCCATCGCCGCCCGGTTGGCGCGACGCTCGCGCGCACTCGAAGGTAAGACTGGATCGGCCAACCATGGGGGACCGATGACGATCCTCGCCGCACTTCTGACCAGCCTCAGCTTCCCCCTGTCCCCCGAGTCCACCGCCGCGGCTGAGGGATCGAACATCGCTCCCACCGATCTCGCCCGGGGGCGGTGGGCTCTCCTGTTCGTGGTTGTCCCCCCGGCTGTCCGGCTTACGAAGACGCGATCCGTTGGCTCGGGAAGGCCCATGGTGCTCACCCTGAAGTCCATCCCCTCCTCGTCGGACCATGGCGAACGAGGGAGCGGGAGGCCACGGCGTCCTAGGCCGGACTGCGACTTGCGGCGGGCACCGACCGTGGTGTTCCTCCTCAACGGGTGCCCCCTGGTCCGACTCGACTGGCCGTTCACCGGGGACAACCGTGGCGTTGAGGAGCTGGCAACCGCGCCGCGCGAGGGGCCGCAGCAGCACCTGGGAGCCGCGCTCTCGTGGGGCGTCGCGCGCACGCTGGTGAATCCCCCCGATGGACGACCAAGCCGTGTTGTACCAGATGGGGCTGAGGGTCGTGCGGACGCGGGAGAGTTGGTACGCAGGATCGCCCTCCGCGCCACTCCCCGTACGTGATTCTGGACCGCGAGGGACGTGATCCACTGGGTACCCGAAGGCGCAGTTGAGCTGGAGGAACTCCGGACTGCGGCCCTCGCCGTGCCAAGCGAGGACGAAACCGATGAATGAAGGAACACGCTGCGGAAGTGCGCGATGCGAGTTGTGCTGTCTATGCTAGGGACATTAATAGCCCTTGGTTCAATCGCTATAGCCAACAACGGGAGCATGGCGGGCAGGACACCTGGACCTACCGGGTCACCCATGTCGAGAACCCACAGCCGTCCCACCTTTCACCAGTACGGACTCACGATGACCGTCGTGGGGGGGATCGTTCGATGCCTTGTACGATCTGGGAGTCAAGATGCGGACCTGGATTGTGGAGGTGGAGTCAGAGAGGTACGGGTTCCCCGAAATCTGGGAGGAGGATGGGCGGGTGATGCGCGAGCACCAGCTGAACCTCGTCTCGCTCTCAACCGAGGGAACATCGCGCCCCTGAGGGGCCCGGCGTGACCCCTCGCGCGGGGCTCCTGCTACTCGGAGAGGGCCATGCTCGTCTGGCGCAGCCGGCGGGTGAGCTCGCTGATCAGCTCGAGGGCGATGTCGGGGTAGGTCGTGATGAGCGCCTTGATGTCCCAACTGGCGAGGACGAGGCACTTCGTCGGCGTCACGGCGACGACGTCGGCCGACCGCGGCTGGCCATCGAGCACCGCCATCTCCCCGAAGAACTGGCCCGCGCCGAGGCGGGACAGGACCTTTGTTCCCTTGCGCACCTCGACCTGTCCGTCCAGGATGAGGAAGAATCCGACCTTGCTTCGGTCCCCTTCCCTCACGATCGCCGTCCCGGGCGGGAACTCCATCTCCTTCGCCGTCCGCACCACCGCCTGGAGATGTTTCTCGCTGAAGGACGAGAACAACGGGACATCCTTGAGTAGCTCGATCGCGTTCTTGGCCATCGGATTCCTCCTATCCAGTGTGGAAGGATGGTAGCGCTTCCGGTTCCTTCGCACAACCAGAGCACGGGTCCCGGGGAGGAACTGCTGTGGGGACAGGAACGCGCGGTTGAGGGCGCAGAGGGGCGCGGCTAAGATGGGCTCGTTGGGGTCCGTGGCTCAGGTGGTTAGAGCGCGCGCCTGATAAGCGCGAGGTCCCTGGTTCGAGTCCAGGCGGGCCCACCAGAGGCGGTGAGCGGGGCGCCACTTCACAGGAACTCCACCGCCGTCAGATCGGGCAGAACGGCATCGGCAACGGGCGCCAGGTCCTCCTCCTTCCCCAGTCCGGTCAGCACACCCACCGTAAGCTGGCACCCCGCAGCGCGCCCGGCCGCGAGGTCGCTCGCCGTGTCCCCCACCATCACCGTCTCCCCCGGGGCGAGACGGAGGGCGCGGCAGGCGGTGAGGAGGGGTTCCGGGCTCGGCTTGCGCTCCGCACACATCTCGAGCCCGATCACCGCGTCGAGAAGCTCCGCCCATCCCAACGCCGCCAGGTGGTGCTGTGCCGCCGCACCTGCGTCGTGGGTGACGATCGCCGTGCGACCTCCCGCCCGTCGGATCGCCCGCAGCCCCTCTTCCGCCCCGGGGGTGGGACGGAGGTAGCGCTCAAAGGGGAACGCTTCATCCACCTCGCGGAACGCCCGCGCCACCAGGGATCGCATCTTCGCCCGTTCCCCTTTCCCGTCCTTGGCGAGGTAGAGGGCGGTCGCCTCCTCGGCGTCGGCGCGGGGAACGGGGATGAGGCCCCCGGTCGCGTCCTCGGGCCGCGCCGGGTCAAGCCCCATGAACCGCCGCAGCGCGGCGTGCTCGAGCTCAGTCAACCTAAGGGCCGCCGCGATCCGTCGTGCTCGCTCTGCCATCACCGCCCGCCAGTGATCGAAGGTGAGTAGGGTCCCATCCTTGTCGAACAGAAACCCCGATGCGGAACACGGACGGCCGGAAACCACGAAATGCACGGACATGGGCGAATGGTACCCCGGGCGGAGGGTCAAGTTCTGCCGTCCCCAGGACCTGGGTCCCTACCGCGGCGGGCGGCACCGGCTAGGCTGAGCCGCCCCATGACGAACCACTTCAAAGCCGCGTTCCTCGCCCTGATCATCGGGTTGGTAGCGCTCCACTGGTGGGGACAGGCCCCAGCACCGGCTGTGCTCAGCTCCCCCGCTCCTCCGACAGCCTCGCTCCACGGCCGCCGGGGCGTGTACCTCACCGCCTATGCCGCGAGCCAGGTCGGGTTCTTGGACGAGGTCCTCGACAAGCTGGCCCAGTACGGGCTCAACACAGTCGTCGTGGACGTGAAGAACAACCACGGTGAGGTGTGCTATCCGTCCCAGGTGGCCCTCGCCCGCCAGTGTGGGGCAGTGAAGCCGCTCCTCGACCTCCCGGCCCTCGTTCGGACGGTCCACGCCCGGGGGATGTACGCGATCGCCCGCCAGGTGGTGTTCTACGACCCGTTCCTCGCACGCCACCTCGGCCTCACCACCGCACCGTGGGTCCTGCCCACCGTCGCAGCGGCGACCGCCTATAACCTGGACCTCGCCGCCGAAGTCGTGAAAGCGGGGTTCGATGAGATCCAATTTGACTACATCCGATTCCCGGACGATGGGCCGATCGGCCCCGACTACTCCCCCCGCTGTCAGGCGGTGGAGGCGTTCCTCGCCCAGGCCCGCTCCCGTCTGGATCTGCCGCTATCGGTGGACGTGTACGGGCGAGTGACGTTCCCCTGGAACGCCCATCGCAGCGATCCGATCGGGCAACACCTCGAGGGGATGGCGCGTTGGGTGGACAGTGTCTCCCCCATGCTCTACCCGTCCCACTACGTGGAGCGCGCGTTCAAGGACGATCCGTATGGGACGGTCCTCCAAGCGCTCGTCGACAGCACAGCGCGCACCACGACCCCCATCCGCCCCTACCTCCAGGCGTTCGAGATGGCGATCCCGGGCGGGATGAGCATGGCGGACTACATCTCCGCCCAGATCCGCGCCGCGGAGGAGGGAGGGGCAGACGGCTACCTCTTCTGGAACCCGCGGGCGGACTACACGGCACTATGGCAGGCCTTGGCGGGCCGGCAAGGGTAGCGTCGCGACGAACTTGGAGCCTGACCCGACGGCCCTCAGGTGGGCCGCGAGGAGCCCGGACACGAAGAGGAAGGCGGCCCCGTGGGCCGCCTCATACCACCGTGGATCCCACTCCATTAGGACTGGCACTTCTCCTTCAGCCCCTCCAGGTCCTTGATCACGATCTGGTAGCGGCGCTTGTCGAGGATCCCCTCCCGTTCGAACCTGTTCAGGACCACGGTCGTATTCTCCCGCGCCGACCCGATCATCTCCGCGAGGTCGCGGTGGGTCAGGCGGAACCCGATCATGATCCCGCTCTTGGTCTTCACCCCGTATTCGTTCGACAGGCGGAGAAGCTGCCGCGATAGCCGGGTCTGGATATCGCGGAATGCGAGGTCCTCCACGATCTCCTCGAGTTCTTGCACCCACAGCCCGAACACCCCCAACAGGGCGGAGTACACCTCCGGCCGCTGCCGGGCCGCGAGGAGGAAGGCATCCTTCTCGACGCGGACGAGCTCGGTATCCTCGAGCGCCTCGGCATGATGGCGGCGCCGCTTCTCCCCCACGATGGCCATCTGCCCAAACACCTCGCCCGGGCCCCGGAGGGCAAGCGTGATCCGCTTCCCCGATGGATGAAGGTAGGAAAGCTTCACCCGCCCCTCCTCGACGAGGTACATCGCAGTACTGGGGGTCCCCGGGTGGTACACGGTCTCACGGGCCAGCACCCGCAGCCGATCCCCTGTGGTCCAGATGGGGTCATCCCGTGTGAGAAGGTTCCTCGTTTGGGTGGTTTCCATAGTGACGCCAGCCTACCCTAGGGGGGGAAGGGAACGGAAGGAATCGGGGTGCCTTGGAAGGGACTCCTCGGACTCCCCAAGGAAGAAGCGCGTCCATCGTGGGACGCGCGGATGTGCTGTGAACAGGGGGACGACGGGCCCTATCGGGCGGGAAGACTGGGTGTTACCAAAGTTACTCCCTAGAAAGGAGGTGATCCAGCTGCACGTTCCCGTACCGCTACCTTGTTACGACTTCGCCCCTCTCATGAAGGACACCCTCGGCGCCCTCATCGGACGACTTCAGGTACCCCCCACTCGGTTGGCGTGACGGGCGGTGTGTACAAGCCCCGAGTACGTATTCACCGCGGTGTGGCTGACCCGCGATTACTAGCGATTCCGGCTTCATGCAGGCAGGTTGCAGCCTGCAATCCGAACCATGCCCAGTTTTGATGGGATTGGCTCCCCCTTGCGGGTTGGCGACCCATTGTGCTGGGCACTGTAGCATGTGTGTAGCCCCGGACATAAGGGCCATGAGGACTTGACATCATCCCCTCCTTCCTCCGGCTATTCGCCGGCAGTCCCGCCTGAGTCCCCGGCACCCCGAAGGGTCCGTTGGCAACGGGCGGCAGGGGTTGCGCTCGTTTCAGGACTTAACCCAACATCCCACGACACGAGCTGACGACAGCCATGCAGCACCTGTGCTGGTTCCCAAGCGCCCGAAGGCCATGGGTCCCTTCCCTTTCGGGTCGGTACCACCAGCATGTCAAGCCCGGGTAAGGTTCTTCGGTTTGCATCGAATTGAACCACATGCTCCACCGCTTGTGCGGGGCCCCGTCAATTCCCTTGAGTTTTAGCCTTGCGGCCGTACTACCCAGGCGGTGGGCTTAACGCGTTAGCTGCGGCACCAAGCGACTGCTCGCCCGACACCTAGCCCACATCGTTTAGGGCGTGGACTACCCGGGTATCTAATCCGGTTTGCTCCCCACGCTTTCGCGCCTCAGCGTCAGGAACGACCCAGAAGGTTGCCTTCGCCATCGGGATACCGACCGGTATCTACGCATTCCACCGCTACTCCGGTCGTTCCACCTTCCTCTGCCGTCCTCCAGCCTGACAGTTTCGCCCGACCTCCCCCAGTTGAGCCGGGGGCTTTCACAGGCGACTTGCCAAACCGCCTACGCGCCCTTTACGCCCAGTGAATCCGGGTAACGCTCGCCACCTACGTCTTACCGCGGCTGCTGGCACGTAGTTAGCCGTGGCTTATTCCCAGGGTACCGTCATCGGTGAGGCATTCCCTCCCCACCTTATTCTTCCCCTGGAAAAGCGGTTTACACCCCGAAGGGCTTCGTCCCGCACGCGGCGTCGCTGGGTCAGGCTTTCGCCCATTGCCCAAGATTCCCCACTGCTGCCTCCCGTAGGAGTCGGAGCCGTGTCTCAGTCCCCATGTGGGGGGCCACCCTCTCAGGCCCCCTACCCGTCGTTGCCACGGTGGGCCGTTACCCCGCCGTCTAGCTGATGGGCCGCAGCCCCCTCTCCGCGTGGCACCGAAGTGCCTTTACTTCTCAGAGCTTCCGCCCCAAGAAGACCATCGGATATTAGCCCCCCTTTCGGAGGGTTGTCCCCGTCGCGGAGGCAGGTTGGCTACGTGTTACTCACCCGTTTGCCGCTCCGTACTCGCCTCGGCCTTGCGGCTTCGGCAAGCCGATCGCACGACTTGCATGTGTTAGGCGCGCCGCTAGCGTTCACCCTGAGCCGGGATCATACCCTCTCAATTTAGCCTCAAGGGTCCACGATAGGATTCCCGTCTCTCCCTGTCCACTTGTCAAAGACCAGTCTTCCCAACGGATGCCCTTACGGGCAAGGCAAGTATAGTCGGGGGTCGGAACCCGGTCAAGGCATCCCCTGTGGAAAACCATGGGTCACGTGTCCGCGGGGCTCGGGACAGATGTCCAAAAGGTGGGGCAGTGAGCCCGTTTTGCGGGCCACGTCGTTATCCCCAGGTCTTTCCCCAATGGGATGTGCCGCCACGCACCCTCGGGGGGGCCTTGGGCGTTTCCCGGATGGCGCTCCGACCGCGAGGCCGCAGAATGGTCGCGATGCGGGCACTGGTGACCGGAGCGGGGGGGTTCATCGGAGCGAACGTCGTGCGGGCGCTCCTCGGACGGGGGTACGAGGTACGGGCCCTCGTGCGCCCGGGAGCGGAGGTGGCGAACCTCCGGGGCCTCGCCGTGGAGCAGGCGTACGGGGATGTGCGGGACCCGTCTGCGATGCGCGCCGCCGTCGTTGGATGTGACCTCGTATTCCACGTTGCCGCTCTGTACGCGTTGTGGGTCCGCCCACGGCGGCCCGTCTACGAGACGAACGTGGATGGGACACGCCAGGTCCTCCGCGCGGCGTGGGAGGCGAGGGTGGAGCGGGTCGTGTACACGAGCTCGGTGGCCGCCCTCGGCCTGCGGGAGGACGGCCGTCCGGCGGACGAGACAACACCTGCCAACCGGAGGTCCCTCGTCGGGGACTACAAAAGGAGCAAGTACCTCGCCCAGATGGTCGCCGCCGAGTTCGCGGCGCGCGGGCTCCCCGTGGTCATCGTGAACCCGAGCTTCCCCGTCGGGCCGTACGACCGTAAGCCGACCCCCACCGGCCAGGTGATCGTGGACTTCCTCAACGGACGGATGCCGGCCTACGTGGACACCGGAATGAACGTGGTGGCGGTGGAGGACGTGGCACTGGGCCATGTCCTCGCCGCGGAAAAGGGGCGACCGGGGGAGTGCTACATCCTCGGAGGGGAGAACCTCCCGATGCGGGACCTCCTCCACCTCCTCGCCGCAGCGAGCGGACTCCCCGCACCGCGGGTGGGCCTGCCCTCTTTTCCCCTCGTCCCCCTCGCCTACCTCAACGCAGCGTGGGGTGCCCTGACCGGGACGGTCCCCCGGCTCACCCCAGACACGGTGCGGATGGCGCGCCACCGGATGTTCTACGATCCGGGCAAGGCAGTGCGCGAGCTCGGGCTCCCCCAGACGCCGGCCCGGGAGGCGCTCCGACGGGCGGTGGCGTGGTTCCAGGACAACGGGTACGTCAAGGTATCCCGGCACGGAGGAGGGCGAGCGCCGCGTCGAGGTTGACCTCCGTATCCACGCACCCGTCGCGGGATAGGGGGACGACCGCAACGAAGGGGGGCGCGGGGCCGAGATCGGCCAGGGCCTCCTCCCCTTCCCGGAGTTCCTTGGCGCAGGCGATGGCGACCACGGCCCGCGGGCGGACCTCGCGCACGAACCGCAGGGCGAGCGCCCCGCCGGGGGCGACACAGACCCCCTTGTAGCCGAGGCGGAGGGCTTCCGTGCGCAGGGACCGGATCCCACAACGCTCCCCACAGTCCTCCGGGCACTGAAACCCGTCGCGCGACGAGCGGCCGGGACAGGTCTGACTCGGGCGCAGGCAGTGCGGGAGGAGGAGCACACGCTCCGCCGGCGGGATCCCCGCGAGCCCGGCCTCACCCATGGCCGAAGGCCTGGACCGTGACCTCCCGTTCCCGCGGCCGGTCCAGCTCCACGAGGAACACCCGCTGCCACCGTCCGAGGACGAGCTTCCCGTCCTCAATCGGGATCGCCTCGCTCGATCCCAGGAGGAGGTGCTGGCAGTGGGCGTGGGCGTTGGGGCACTCGTCGGGCGTCATGTTGTGCGTGCGGATGGTGAAGTCGTTGTGCCGGTAGTAGAGGTCGCGCGGGGCGACCCGCTTCAAGAACTCCTCCATGTCCGAGATGAGAAGGGGCTCGTTCTCGTTCACCCGGATGGCCGCGGTTGTGTGGCGACAAAACACGAGGGCGAACCCGTCCCGGACGCCGCTTTCGCGGACGAGCTGCTCCACCTGGTCGGTGATGTCGATGAACTGCGGCGCCCGTTCCGTGGGGACCGTGAACGTCGCCCGTCGCAGGATCGGCCCGGCGTAGGTGGGGTTCATGGCTCCCCCCTCGGCCCGCGTAGGCGAGCGATCACGGCCTGGACGGCCTCATCGGGGGTCGAGGCCCCCGCCGTGACCCCGACGCGGGACAACCCCGTAAGCCACTCCGGGTGGATCTCGTCCTCCGACTCGATGAAGTGGGTGCGCACGCCGGTCGCGCGGACGACCTCTGCCAGGCGACGGGTGTTGGCCGAGTTCCGGGAGCCGACCACGAAGATCGCCTCCACCTGCCGCGCCAGGTCCTGGGCCGCTTGGTAGCGCCGCCCCGTCTCCGGGCACGTCGTGTCCACCACCTGCAGCTCGCGGAGCGCCCCGCGCTCCCGACCGACCACGGCCTGCACGAACTCCCAGAACGCCTCCCTCTCCTTCGTCGTCTGGGAGACGATCGCCAGGCGCCCGGCCCGGGCCAAGGGGGAATCCGACGGGACAAGCGTCGCGTGCCCGTTCCCCCCTGCCCACGCCAGGAGACCCTGCACCTCGGGGTGCGTCGCCTCACCGTAGATGAGGACGGTGAACCCCCCCTCGCTCAGGCGGTGGACCTCTTCCTGGGCGCGCTTCACGATCGGGCACGTCGTGTCCACCAGGCCCAACCCCCGCCGGTGGATCTCCTCGACCACGTTCGGCCCCGCCCCGTGGGCGGTGATGGCCACGGCGGAGGTCGCCACCTCGTCCAACGAGCGCACCCCTTGAGCCCCACGGGAGGCGAGCCGATCCACGACCCGCGCGTTGTGGACGATCGCCCCCAGGGTGGCGAGCGGCCCCCGCTCGCGGAGGTGCTCCTCCACCATCTCCACTGCCCGCCGCACCCCCGGGCAGAACCCGTACACGCGGGCAAGCTCGATCTCGATCATTGTCCCTCCCGGGCCCGGCCGAGGGCCATCAATGGGAACACGTGCCGGTAGAGGTGGTAGCGGATCATGAAGTCAGTGGGGAAGCCAGTCCCCGTGAAGTAGGGCTCGTCCCAGGTGCCGTCCTCGCGCTGGGTGCGGACGAGGTAAGCGATCCCCCGTCGGACGGCCTCGCCTTCTTCCTCCCCGGCGGCGAGGAGGGCGAGGAGGGCCCACGCGGTTTGGGAGGCGCAGGACGGCCCGCGTCCCCTGAGCTCCGGCTCATGGTAAGAGAGGACGTCCTCCCCCCAGCCGCCGTCCTCGTTCTGGCGGGCGAGGAGCCAGCCCACCGCCCTCCTCACCCGCGGATCGTCCAGGGGAAACCCGCAAGCCTGCAGGGCCGGGAGGACGTACCCTGTCCCGTAGATGAAGTTGACCCCCCAGCGGCCGTACCAGGGGCCGTCCGGCTCTTCCTCCCGGAACATGTACCGGAGGGCCCGGTCGAGGGGCCGGAACCCCGGCCGGTACCCCATCCTCCCCAGGAACTCCACGATGTGGGCGGTGACGTCGACCGACGGGGGATCCACGAGCTCACCGAAGTCGGCGAACGGGATCTCCCGGAGGAAGACCTGGGTGTTGTTCCGGTCAAACGCTCCCCAGCCCCCGTTCCTAGACTGCATCCCAAGGAGCCAGTCCCGCCCTCGGGAGAGGGCGAACTCCTTGGCCTCCTCCGAGAGCTCGGTCCCCTGGAGGGCCATCAACACCACGGAGGTGTCATCGGTGTCGGGGTAGATGTCGTTATCGAACTCGAACGCCCACCCGCCGGGACGGGCCGTGCACTTCACCTGCCAGTCGCCCCCCACGAAGATCTGCTCCCCGAGGAGCCATTCCCCGGCCTTGACCAGGGCCGGGTGGTCCTCCGGGAGTCCGGCGTCGTGGAGGGCGATCATCGCCAGGCCGGTATCCCACACCGGGGAGATGCAGGACTGGAGGCGCCATGTCCCCTCCTCCTCGATGGCGTACCGGTCAAATCCAGCGACGCCCTTTCGCATCACCGGGGATTCCCAGGGATGGCCCAGGGCATGGAGGGCGATGAGGGAGTACACCCACGGCGGCTGGATCCCGCCCCAGCAGCCGTCCGCCTCCTGCCTCTCCACAATCCACTCCTCGGCCCGCTTCAGGGCGAGGCGTCGCAGGGGCCGGATGTGCGCCCGCTCGTAGGCCCGGAGGAGCTTATCCGCCGCGGAGAAGAACCGCCCCCAGGCGCTCTTCTTGCGGGGAAGAGAGTGGTCGGCATTTCCCCTGCCCCTTAGGAAGAGCTCGTCGATCCGGGCATGCTCGGGGATGGGGTAAACCGGCCGCTTGACCCGCAGGATGGCCAGGGGGAGGATCGTCCCCCGGGCCCAGGAGGCAAACGAGTACAGGTTCACCGGGAACCAGGAGGGGAGGAGGACGAGCTCCGGGGGAAGCATGGGGGTGGCCTCCCAGGGCCACTCCCCGAGGAGCGCTAGCCAGATCTTGGTGAACACCCGGGCCTTCTCCACCCCTCCCTGGGAGAGGATCCACCCCCGGGCCCATTCCATCTCCTCGGAGGCGGGATCGACCCCGGCCAGCTTCAGGGCGAGGTAGGCCTCCACCGTGGTAGAGAGGTCCCCCGGCCCGCCGTACCAGTTGGCCCAGCTCCCGTCCTCCCGCTCCTGTCCTAGGATGTAGCGGGCGATCTTGTCCCACAGCTCCGGGGAGCCGACCCCGAGGATGTGGGTGAGGAAGAGGTGTTCGGCGGTGATGGTGGCGTTGGACTCGAGCTCCCCCCAGAAGTAGCCCGCGGGGTATTGGTGGGAAAGGAGCCAGCCTACCGCCCGGTCGATCGCGTGGTCGAGCCCGGCGACGGGAGCATGGTCAGGCATGGGCGCTCACCTCGGCACGGACGATCCGCACGAGCTCTTTGACGAGCTTCTCCTCCGGGACTCTGGGGAGGACGACCTTCCCGTGGGCGTACACCGTCCCGTAGCCCTTCCCTCCCAGGATCCCGCAGTCCGCCCGCCCCACCTCGCCAAGCCCGTTCACCGGGCAGCCCATGATGGCGATGGAGACCGGCTCAGCGACATCAGATAGGGCCTGTCGCACCGCCGCGGCGATCCCGGCGATGTCGATCCCGGTCCGGCCGCAGGTGGGACAGACAACAAAGGAGGGCCCCCGCCTTCGGAGCCCGAGGGATTTCAGGATCTCCCACGCCGCCTCCACCTCCCGCACCGGATCCCCGGGGAGGGAGACCCGGATGGTGTCCCCGATCCCTTGCGCGAGGAGGATCCCGATCCCGACCGCAGAGCGGATCGCCCCTTCCCACTCCGTCCCTGCCTCGGTGATCCCGAGGTGCAGCGGCCAATCCCCCTCCTTTGCCACGAGCTGGGTGGCCTCCACCGTGAGGGGCACGTCGTGCGCCTTGAGGGAGATGACGATGTCCCGGAACCCCACCCCTTCCAGCAACGAGACCTCCCACAGGGCGGCCTCGGCCATCCCCTCCGGGGTGACCTCTCCTCGTTTCAGAAATCTCTCGTCGAGGGAGCCGGCGTTCACCCCGATCCTTATCGGCACCCCCTGATCCGAGGCGGCTGCCGCCACCTCCCGAACCTTCTTGGGATCGCGGATGTTCCCGGGGTTGAGGCGCAGCTTATCCGCTCCGGCCGCGAGGGCCGCGAGGGCCAGTCGGTGATCGTAGTGGATGTCGGCTGCGAGGGGGAGGCTCGCCTCCTTCTTGATCTCCCGAATGGCGTGGGCCGCGGACATATCGGGGACAGCGACCCGCACCAGCTCGCATCCGGCCCGCGCCAGGGCCGAGATCTGGGCCACCGTGGCCCGGACGTCCTGGGTGTCGGTGGTGGTCATGGACTGGACCACAACCGGGTTCCCACCCCCGATCGCGACCCCGCCCACCCGGACGACGCGGGTCATCGCCCCTCCAGGATCGGGACCAGTGCGGACGCGGCCTGGCCTAACTTCCGCGCCGCGGCGACCGCCCGTCCCGTCCACCGGACGGGGAACTGCGATACGTCCTCCCACAGCTCGTCGAGGATGACCCTCACCACGAGGAACGGAATCCCCCGGCCGGCGAACTCCTCCGCAAGGTGGGCCGATTCCATGTCCACCGCCAGGGCATCCAGCCCGAGGCGGGCCTTCTCCGCCGGGTCGGCGGGCTGCGCCACGGTGGCCACGGCCCCCACGGTGGCGCCCGGGAGCGCCCTCTGTGCACGCACAATGAGCGCACGGTCGAGCGGGATCGGATCGCGGCCATCGGACACGATGCCCTCCACGAGGACGAGCGACCCCGCGCCCAGGGAGGCATGGGTCGCGCCGGAGAACCCGATGATGACGGCCCCTGCCGGACGGTGCTCGCTCAACCACGCGCCAACCCGGCCCCTCCCTCCGGCCCCTACCCCCGCCCGCAGCTGAGGGCGGGGGGCGAAGAGGAGTTCCGTCCCCAGCGCGGCCACGGTGAGGATCATCGCCCCCTCCGGAGGAGTCTCCACGGGTGGGAGAGGAGATCGAACACGCTCGCCGGCTCGAAGCCGGCATGGAGCATGCACCCCGCGCAGCGGGGGTCGTTCCCCGGCCCGTAGCGGGTCCACAGCTCCGGATCGAGGACCTCCCCAAGGTCGGGCGTGTGCCGATCGGCGATGAGGTAACAGGGGACCCGCCACCCGAGGACCGTATAGGTGGGAATGGCCCACGCCGCGCAGGGGTAGGTCACCTCCCCCCGCAGGAAGTCGAGGAACAGGGGGTTATCGTAGAATGGGAACTTCTCCCCATCGAGGATCTCCCGAAACACGCGCACCGCCTCTTCCCGCTTGAGGAAGAGCTCCCGCTCCGGCACCTGCTCGTAGGCATAGCCCGGGGAGAGCATGATCCCCTCCACCCCCAGCCCAGCCAAGGTGCGGAAGAGCTCGTGGAGGTCGGCAGGATCGGAGCCGTGGAACGCGGTCGTGTTCGTCGCCACCCGGAACCCCTTCTCGCGGGCGGCCGCGATCGCCGCCACCGCCTCGGCATAGGCCCCGGGGTGGCCCGTCACCTCGTCGTGGACGCGGGCCGTGCCGTCGAGGTGGACGACGAAACACAGCCGCTTGTCGGGCCGGAATCGGGGGAGGGATCTCCGGAGGAGGAGGCCGTTCGTGCACAGGAAGATCCATCGCCCCTGTCCAATGAGACCTTCGACGATGCCCGCGATCTGGGGATGGAGGAGGGGCTCCCCACCGGAGACGGACACGACAGGAGCCCCGGCGCGGTGGGCTACGTCCAAGGCCTCCTCGACCGGCATGAGGCGCTCCATGACGCCGGTGTACTCGCGCACTCGGCCGCAACCGGCGCAGCGCAGGTTGCACGCCTCGAGGGGCTCGAGCATGAGGACCATCGGGAACAAGCGGCCCTTCCCCGGCCAGCTCCGGCGGGGGAGGAGGTAACGGGCCAATTCCACCGTCATCGCCAGGGGGCGGCTCATCTCACCCGGGCGGCGAGCCCACGACAGAGGTCCCGGAACGCCGCCCGGGCCCAGCCCGGCCAGGGGAGAGCTCCCGCCCTCTCCTCGGCCACAGTGAGCAGCCGTTCCGCCTTGGCAGCGGTCGCCTCGTCCGCCCCCAGCTCGGCCAGGCGCGCCCGGGCCTCGTCCGGGGTCCCCTCGTTGAGGAGGGTGGAAAAAGAAGGATCCCGCTCCAGCGCCCACGCGATCGGGAACGAGCGCTTCCCCCGTACGAGGTCCGCCCCCACCGCCTTCCCGAACTCGCGCGGATCGCCCCACAGGCCAAGCCAATCATCCCGCAGCTGGAACGCCACCCCGAGGGCCTCCCCGGTCGCACGGTGGGCGAGGGCGAGATCGGGGCGGCGGGCCGCGATCGCCCCCAGTTCGAGGGCACACCCGAGAAGGGCCCCCGTCTTGCCACGGGCCATCTCCAGGTACAGGTCTGTCCCCGCGCACATCCCCTCGAGCTCTAGGTCGCGGGCTTGCCCCCCGACCATCGCCACCGTGGCGGTGGCGAGGGAGGCGACCGCGCGCGCCACCCCCTCCGCGGGGATGTCCGCCTGGGCTGCGGTGCGGAAGGCGAGCGCGAGGAGACCATCCCCGGCATGGATCGCTTGGTGCTCGCCGAGGACCACCCACGCCGTGGGCCGGCCCCGGCGGACCCGATCCCCATCCACGATGTCATCGTGGACGAGGGAGAAGGTGTGGACGAGCTCGATCGCCGTCGCGAGGGGAAGGGCTCCCTCCGGCTCCTCCCCCAGCGCCTCGCAGGCGAAGCACACGAGGGATGGGCGAAGGAGCTTCCCCCCGATCCCTGGCCCCGGCCCACCGTCGGCCCCCACCAGCCCGAGGGGGTAGCCGATGAGCTGCCTCAGGATCCCCTCTCCGGGCACGACCGCGGCGAGGGAGGACGCGATCTCAGTGCGGTACCGCTCAAGGATGTTCATGGCCCCCCTTGTAGTTCGGGATGCAGACGAGCCCCCGGTCGAGCGCTGTGCGGACGAGGGCGGCGGTGGTGTGCGCACCGAGCTTGCGCATCGCCGATGCCTTGTGCGCCCGGACCGTGGCCACGGACCGCGAGAGGAGATGGGCGATCTCCGACGTCTTCTTCCCCTCAGCGACGAGCTGCACCACCTCCCGCTCGCGGGCGGTGAGCGAGGACGCATCCGGCGGAGGCGGGGGCAGGAGGACCTCCCCGCGGGCTGCGCGGCGGACGGCATCCACAAGGGCAGCGGGCGGGTCGCCCTTCAGCACGTACGCCGCTGCCCCGGCCCGCGCTGCCTCGGCCCGCCACTCCGGGTCGTCGAACATCGAAAGCACGACCACCGCCACCCCGCGCTGCCTCAGCCGGCGGCAGAGATCGACCCCGGATAGCTCGGGCAGGGCCGCGTCCAGGATCGCCACATCGGGCGAGGTATCCCGGACGAGCCGCCACCCCTCCCGACCCGACGCCGCTTGGCCCACCACCTCGAACCCGGCCTCGGTCAGGATCCGGGCGATCCCCTCCCGAACGAGGGTGTGGTCGTCCACAATAGCTGTCCTCACGGGGACCATCGTACGGGAAGGCCCCGCGCAGGGGCGATCGGGGGAGCGCACTATCCGCCCCGCTGCAGGGCGCGGGCTCGGAGCTCGGCGGTGGTCCGGCACCCCAGCTTCGCCTTCAGCCCCTCGAGGTGAGACTCCACCGTCTTCACCGAGATCCCGAGCGCGCGGGCGACCTCGCGGTTGGGGAGCCCGGCCGCGAGGAGGCGGAACACCTCCTCCTCGCGGGGGGAAAGGTCACAGGCGGCGGGGAACGGTCCCCGACCGCGGAGGCAGTCCTCGATCGCCCCCCGCAGCTCATCGGGGGAGGCTGCCTTCGAGAGGAACCCATCCGCCCCTGCCCGCGCCGCCTCCCTTCCCAGCCACGGGTCATCGAGGGCGGTGACGGCGAGGACGCGGGACTGAGGGGCTGCCTCCTTCAGCCGGGCCAGGCCGGCAAGCCCTCCACCGGGCATGGCGAGGTCCCACAAGACGAGGTCCGGCCCCTCGCTCTGGGCGAGGCGAATCCCCTCCTCTCCATCAACGGCGAGCCCGACGACGGAGATCCCCTGCCCGGCGAGGAGGCGGGCGAGCCCCTCCCGCACGAGCGGGTGATCATCCACGATCAGGGCGCGGATCATGGCACGGAATCGAGAACGTGACGTGCGTCCCCTTCCCCGGCCCGGAGCGCACGCGGAGCTCCCCGCCGAGGAGGCCCACCCACTCCTTCATCCCGGACAGGCCCAACCCTGACCCGGCTCGCTCCGGGTCGAACCCCTGCCCGTCGTCGGTCACCTCGCCCACGATTCCCCCCCGGGTCCGCGCCAGGCGGATCTCTACCCGCCGCGCCGCGGCGTGGCGCTGCGCGTTCTCCAGCGCCTCCTGGATCACGCGGTACGCTGCCGTCTCCACCTCGGGGGGGAACCTCCTCCCCGGCGGGACGTCCACCTCGACCGCGATCCCCGTCGAGGCTGCGCAGCTCTCCGCCAGCGCCTCCAACGCCGGGCCGAGGCCGAGCTCATCGAGGAGGGGTGGCCGCAGCTCCCGCGCCAGGGTCCGCACTCCGTCCACACTCAGGCTGAGGAGCCGCTCCGCTTCCGCCGGATCCCCGCCCGAGAGGGCCCACCGCGCCGCGGCCAGGGTCTGCCCCAGTTCGTCGTGAAGCCTCCGGGCGATCCTCACCCGCTCCTCCTCGCGGGCCGTGAGGAGCCGCGCGGAGAGCTCAGCCAAGGCCCGCCGCCGCTCCTCGTACATCGTGGCGAACGCCCGCACCGTGAACGCTAGCACCGCGTAGAAGCCGACCCCGCCCACGAGAACGGTCGCGATAACCCGTACCGGATCGCGGTGAGGGGGCACATCCCCCCGAAACGGGAGGTAGTGCGGGATGAGGCCCACCATCTCCAGCACGGCAACGAGGGCGAACCCGAGCAGGGCGAGGCCGGTCACCACATATCCCGCCAGCGGGGGGAGGAAAAAGTTCGCGTAGATCACGGTGAACAGGTAGAACAGGACCCCCATCCACTCCACACCCCCCAGCCGGTGGATGAGGTAGGTCACGAGCACGCTCTCCAGGGCCAGGAACGCAGCGTGCACATTCTGGAGCGAGCGAAGCGTCCGCTGGCGGCGGAGGAGCCACTGGAAGGGCAGGGTGAGGAGGAGCCACGCAAACGGGACGGCGAACACGGGGTTGAACGGGAAGCCCGGCATCCCTAGCACGATCAACGTGACCGCGCAGAACACCGCGAGCGTGACGCGGCGGACGAGGAACGTCCGGTCCACGATCGCCCGCATCTCCCCGAACTCCCGCCCTTCGATCACTGGGTTCATCGGCTGGAGAGAATTGTAACGCTACGGTCCGCATATGGTCCTGGGGGCGCGGGGCTCGCTCCCCGCGAGGTGCCCGGGGGTTGTCCGATCTCCCGATACCCCGTCCCCGGCGGGGGCGGTAGCGTCTCCCGCATGGCCCTCGTCATCCTCGTCGGGGCACACCTCGGTTACGACCCGCACGAGGTCCCCCTCGGGGGAGGGGCCGCGGTGGGGACCGCCCTCGCCCGGCGCTGGCTGGAGACGCAGCCGTTCCCGTTCCTCGTCCTCGGGTCCGGGGAGAGGCCGCCGCACCCGGGGGTCCCGTACCAGCCAGTGGTGTGGGATGACGGAGCCAGGGCACGCCATCCGGCCGGCCTCTCCATCCGCCAGTACGCCCGGTTCTCCCGGCAGTTCGAGCGCGGCGTCACCGGGTTCCTGCGCTCGCTCGCCCGCGACGTCGACCCGTCGCGGGCCTGCGTCCTCCACAACGACATCGCCGAGGCCGGCGATTTTGCCCAGATCGCGGCCCTGGGCTACCGCCAGGCCGCGATCTTCCACGTCGATGTGGTGGATTACGTCGCCCAGATCTACCTCCGCGGCCACCTGTCCTCCCGGGGCCTCGCCCGCGCGTACCGGACCCTGGAACGAGCGCACGTCGCGCCCTTCCTTCCCGACGTGGCGAAGCTCGCGTTCGGGAAGCAAGAGGCCTGCGCCCGCCACTGCGACCTCCTGATCGTCCCCTCCCCGCGGATGGCGGAGATCCTCACGGCCGCCTACCCCTGGCGGACGGAGGACGACACCCTCGCCCTCCCGTGGGGGACGATCTCCGCACCCGAACCCCCCGACCTCGAAGGGGCGCAAGCGGAGCTCGAACGGCGCTACGAGCCTGGGGGCCGACCGGTGCTCCTCACCCTGTCCCGGATCTCGCCGGAGAAGGGGCAAGACCTCCTCCTCCAGGCTTTGCGGCTCTGGGAGCGGCGAGGCGGGGGCGAGCTCCTCGTCCTCATCTGCGGGAGCGCGGCCTACATGCACGGGCCAAGCTACCTGCGCACCCTGCAGCGGCTCGCGCGGGGCCTGCGGAAGGTGGAGGTGCACTTCCCGGGCTACGTCTCCGGGGCGGTGAAGCACGCCTTCTTCCGCCTAAGCGACCTCTACGTGTTCCCGTCCCGCCATGAGAGCTACGGGCTGACCCTCATGGAGGCCCTCGCCGCCGGCCTCCCCGTCCTCACCACCGACCACCGCTCGGCGCACGATCTCGTGCGGCCGGAGTTCGGGTGCGTCGTTCCCGCGCAGCCCGGGTCCCTGTACCAAGGCCTCCGGGAGCTCCTCGCGCGGCGGGAGGAGCTCCCGCGGATGGGCGAGGCCGCCCGGCGGTTCGCCGGGGACCAGCCGTTCTCCCTGGCTGCCGACGGGCTGGCCGCCCACCTGGTGCGTCTCCTCTGATCTCCTCGCCCACCGCACGCGGTTCGAGAGGGGCTACGGGCGGGCCTCGACCTCGACCGTGACCTCGGCGGAGAGCGAGTTCCCCACAGAGCAGTACCTGTCGCGGGAGAGTTGGGCCGCCTGGCGCAGGTTCCCCTCGGGCACGCCCTCCGCCCGGACGAGGACCCTCGCCTTACGAAACGCCTTCGGGTGATCCGGGGCCCGCTCCGCGGTGACGGCGATCTCCAGGCTCCGCGGCGGGGTGCGCATCTTCCCCAGGATCGAGACCACGTCCATCCCCATGCACCCCCCGAGGGCGACGAGGAGGAGCTCGGTCGGCCGCGGCGCGGTGTCGCTCCCGCCGGACTCCCGCCCCGCATCCATGGCCACCGGGTGGCCGGAGGGCCCCCCGCCCACGAACCTCATCCCTTCTTGCCAGGTCACCTTCGCGTCCATGCGCTGAGGGTACCTCGCCGCCCCTCTTATCTCAACGTTTCAACGACAGTTGAACCTTAAAGGGGGCGGGCTATACTCGCCCCATGGAGCGGGGGATCGCGGACCTCGCCAAGGCACTCGCGGCCCTGGGGAGCGTGGAGAGGATTCACATCCTGAGCTACCTGCTCGCCCAGGGGGGCTCTCCCTGTGGGCGGATCGCTCACGCCCTGGGGATGTCCACCTCCGCGTTCTCGTACCACCTCCGGATCCTGGAGGATGCCGGGCTCGTCACGCGGAACCGCCGCGGTCGGCTGCACTGCCTGAGCCTGACCCCGATCCTGGACGAGCTCCTTGCGCCGGGGATCCGGCAGACACTGACCGAGGAGGGAGAACAATGGATCAGCAAGTCGAGCACGAAGTGATCGTGTACAGCACCCCCACCTGCCCGTGGTGCCACGTGGCGAAGAGGTACCTCACCAGCCGGGGGATCGCCTACACCGAGGTGGATGTGGCTGCCGACCCGGCAGCGGCGATGGAGATGGTGCGCAAGACTGGGCAGCAGGGCGTGCCGGTGATCGAGATCGACGGCGAGTGCGTGATCGGGTTCGACCGCGCCCAGATCGATGCCCTGCTTGGGTTGGACTAGGGTGGAGCCCGCTCCGGACGCTGCCCCCTACCGGCCGGTAACGCGGTAGCAAACGGTGTAGCCGTGCTGCCGGGCGATGCCTTCGATCGCGCTACGGACCTCCCCGTGGTCGAACGTGGTGGCGTAGACCTTCCCGAACAGTCGCGATCGCTCAGCGAGGTCCCCTTCGCGTGGCCCGCGGCCGGTCCGGTACGTCTCCACCTTGAACCCGGCCCCGCCGTCCGCGGCGAGGCCGGAGCCGACCTCGGTGAGGGACTCAGAGAGGTGCACCTCGCGCTTCCCCTCGTCCACGCGCAGCCGCGCCCGGTAGACGAGCCTCCTTCGGGAGAGGAGCACCCGCCGCTCGGCAAGGACCTTCGTGAGCTCGATCTCCCCTCCCCGCTCGGAGATCTCACCGCCCACCGTGCGCACTAGGTCGTGCAGAGCTTGGGTGAGCATCCATCCCTCCTCATCAGCCACTGGGAATGGGAGAAGAACCGCGCGGCCAGTGTAGTCGCCGTCGCGCTCACCGGATCCGGTCCCCCCGCTTCCGGCGCGGCTACGGTTCCTCCTTCTGCAGGGCCTCGATCAGGGCCAACCGGGTCTCCCACGGGAGGGAGACCCCCTTCTTCGTCGGCAGCCACTGGCCGTCGTCCCCCTGAAAGAACTGGCGCAGGTCGAGGTACTCCTTGCCGCGAAACTGCGTCCGCCGGACGACGACCTTCTGTCCGGCCCCCCGTTCGAACTCCGCGATGACCCTCTCTGCGTCCACAGAACCCCCTTCGCGCGCCCGACCCGTCCGGGTCCCGCGGCGACCGGGGCATTCTAGGGCTGGCCCCGGCCCCACGGCAACCCCTCGGCCCCGGAGACGGTGACCCGCAGGTCCACGGCCACGACGCGGTCCGGGTAACAGAGGATCGGGTTCACATCGAGCTCCGCGATCTCGGGGAACTCCGCCGCAAGGTGGCTGATCCGCTCCACCGCCGCGACGAGGCCCGCCAGGTAAACGGGGGGCCTCCCGCGTGCCCCAGCCAGGAGCGGGAAGGCGCGGATGCCCCGCACGAGCTCCTCCGCCTCCGGCGCGGAGAGGGGGGCGAGGGCGAACGCCACGTCGCCCAGGGCCTCCACGAACACGCCTCCCAGCCCAAACATGACGAGGGCCCCGAACGTGGGGTCGCGCACGATCCCCGCGATCACCTCCTGTCCGGGCGGGAGGAGCTCCTGCACGTACACGCCCACGGCGGGAGCAAGCCCCACCATCTCCCGGTACGCGCCGCGGACCTCATGCGCGGGGACGCCGATCCTCACCCCGCCCACGTCGGACTTGTGGACGATCTCGGGCGCGACGACCTTGAGGACGACCCTCTCCCCGAGATCCTGGGCAAGGGCGGCCGCCTCGTCCGCACTGCGGGCGAGCCCGCCCCGCGCGATGGGGATCCCGTAGGCGGCGAGGAGGCCGAGTGATTCCACCCCCAGTCGCGGGCCGCCTGAGGCGAGGAGCACCCGCACGCGGGCTCGGTCGGCCGCAGGCGGGGGTCGCACGGGGAGGGGACGGTCCCGGATCTCCCGGTACCGGGCGAGCGTCGCCAGCGCCCGCACGGCCCGGGCCGGCTCGAAGTATGCCGGGATCCCGGCCGCGCGGAGCGTCTTCTCCGCCTCCTCCCCAAGCTCACCGGCCAGAAAGCTCGCCACAGCCGGCTTCCCGTGCTTGCGATGGGATGCGGCGAGGATCCGTGCCAGTTCCGCGAAGGTCAGGATGGGATGCGGGGCAGTGAGGACGAGGCCCATGTCCACCCCCGGGTCGGAGAGGACGAGGTCCACCGCGTCCCGAAACCCATCAGCGGAGGCATCGGCGAGGATGTCCACGGGATTGGCGGTGCTCGCCGTGGGGAAGCGTTCAGCGAGGGAGCGGACGGTGGGCGGGGAGAGGGGGGGCACCGCAAGGCCCTGCTCGGCAGCGGCATCCGCGGCCAGGATCGCCGGCCCGCCGGCGTTGCTCACGATCCCAAGCCGGCGCCCACGCGGCAACGGCTGCTCGGAGAGGGCCACCGCGGCCTCGAGCAGTTCCTCCACCGACCGGACGCGGAGGACGCCGCCCCGCCGGAACGCGGCCCCGTAGGCGCGGTCCGACCCAGCGAGGGCCCCGGTGTGGGACGAGGCCGCCCGCGCCCCAACTTCAGTTGCCCCAGCCTTGAGGACGAGCACAGGCTTCTCCCGCGTCACCTCGCCCGCGATGCGCACGAACTCCGGCCCATCCTCGATCCCCTCCAGGTAGGCGGCGATGACCACCGTCTCCCGGTCGCGGGCCAGGGCGGGGAGGAAGTCGGTCTCGGTGAGCACGGCCTTGTTCCCCAGCGACACGAAGAACGAGAGTCCCACCTCGTTCTGCCATGCCCAGTCGAGCACCGCGCTGCCGAGGGCGCCGGACTGGGAGATGAACGCGATCGCGCCCGCGAACGCCCCTCGCGGGGCGAAGGTCGCGTTGAGCCCCGCCCGCGGGGAGATGAGCCCGAATGAGTTCGGTCCAAGCACGTTCATCCCGTACTGGGAAGCGATGCGGACGAGCTCCCGTTCCCGCTCGATCCCCTCTCCCCCCTGTTCCTTGAACCCAGCGGTGATGACGACGGCGTTGCGGATCCCCTTCCTTCCGCAGGCGGCGAGGGAGCGCAGTGCGTCGGCGGGGGGGACGGCGATGATGGCGAGGGCCACGGGCTCAGGAAGATCGTCCACCGTTGGGACGCACGGCCGGCCGAGGATCTGGCTGCGGCTCGGGTTCACCCCGTACACCGGCCCCGGGAAGGCAGCGACGTTCGAGAACAGGGCGTGCCCGATCTTCCCCGGCGTGGCCGACGCCCCGACCACCGCAATCGAGGAGGGGGTGAGGAGGCCGGTGAGGTCGCGTGGCATGTCCGGGGACATGGTAACGGCCTCCGCGGGATCTTCACACCCCCTCCACCTCCCCTCGACGCTAGAGGGGGACAGTGGAGCGAGGTGGAAGCGCACGCGAGAGCCCGACCACCACAAACCGCCTCCGATCGTCGCGGGGGAGGGAAGGCTGTGTAGCCCTCTTCCCCCCCTTGAGGTAGGCTACCGATGCAGATGAAAACGATCCTCGTCGTGGAAGATGAGCGGGAAATCGCGCGCATGGTGCAGGCGTACCTCATGCGCGAGGGGTACCGGGTGGAGGTGGCGTTCGCCGGGGAGGAGGGGTGGGCGATGTTCAAGGCCCTCCAGCCGGACCTGGTGGTGCTCGACCTCATGCTCCCCGGGATGCACGGGTTGGAGGTGGCGCGGCGCATCCGCCAAGAGGCGACGACCCCGATCATCATGCTCACCGCGCGCACGGAGGAGGCAGACCGCGTCGCCGGCCTGGAGATGGGCGCCGACGACTATGTGACGAAGCCGTTCAGCCTGCGGGAGCTCGCGGCGCGGGTGCGGGCCGTCCTGCGCCGCACCGAGGGCGGGACAGTCCCGGAGGTGATCCGCGTCGGCCCCCTCACGGTGGACCTGGCAGCACGGGAGGCGCGCCTCGCCGGAACGGTCCTCGACCTGACCCCCACGGAGTTCGACCTCCTCGCGTTCTTCGCCCGTCACCCGGGGCGGGTGTTCACGCGGCGCGAGCTCCTGGAGGCCCTGCAAGAAAGGACCTACGCCACCCTCCCCCGCACCGTGGATTCCCACGTGAAGAACCTCCGTCGCAAGATCGAACCGGACCCGGATGATCCCACCTACATCCTCACCGTCCACGGGGTGGGGTACAAGTTCCGTCCGGATGCTGGCGAAGGATAGCCCATGTCGTTTCGGTGGAAGCTCTTCGCTGCGTTTGCCCTGGTCGCGTTCCTCGCGGCCGGGGGGACGTACTTCCTCAGCACGCGCGAGGTGAGCTCCCAGTTCGACGCGTTCCGGGAGGAGAACCGGCACCTGGCGGCCCAGGAGTTCGCCGCCGCGCTAGCCCAGATCTGGGAATCAACTGAGAGCTGGGAAGTGCTTAAGTCCATCTTCGCGTCTGTGGCTGTGATCGTGCGCGGACGGGAGGTGATCTACGAGCAGAGTGCATGGGGCCAATTCATGGTGTTGGATGATACCTATACGGTGGTGGGCTGTGCTCAACAGGAGAGGCTCGGCCAGTGTATGGCGGACGACCCCCAATTCAGGCCGATCGTCGATCGGTATGGAGTGCCGATCACGGTGAACGGGGTGAAGGTGGGAACGGTGGTGCCCCTCGACATCGCCGCCCTGAATCCCCTCGAGGAGGACTTCCTCGGCTCCCTCCAACGGGCGGTGCTCGTGGGAGGGGCCGCGGCCCTCGTGGCGGCGGCCCTCCTCGCGGTGATCCTCACCGCCCAGCTCTCCCGGCCCCTCAAGCGGCTCATCCTGGCCACGACCCGCATCGCCGCAGGCGACCTCTCCCACCGCGTCGCCATCCGGACCCGGGACGAGATCGGCCGGCTGGGGCAGGCGTTCAACGAGATGGCCGCGGCCCTCGAACACTCGGAGAAGGCCCGTCAGAACCTCCTCACCGATGTCGCCCACGAGCTGCGCACCCCGTTGGCGGTGGTGCGGGGGAACCTCGAGGGGATGCTCGATGGGGTGTTCCCCCTCACGCCGGAGGCCCTCGCGCCGGTGTACGACCAGACCCTCCACCTGGGGGAGCTGGTGGAGGACCTCCGCACCCTGACCCTCGCCGAGGCGGGCCACCTCCAGCTCCTGCGGGAGCCGACCGACATCGGGGAGCTCGTCGGGGCAGTGGTGGAGGCAGCCCGCACCGCGGCCGTCGAGGATGGGGTGACGGTCGCGGCCCAGGTCGAGCCCGGGCTCCGGGCCAACGTTGACCCCCGCCGCATCCGGCAGGTGCTGGGCAACCTCCTCGATAACGCCCTCCGCTACTCCCCGCCGCGGGGGACGGTCACGGTGACGGTGGCGCGAGCGGACTCGGAGATCCGCGTCTCGGTGAGGGACGAGGGGCCGGGGGTGTCGCCCCACGACCTCCCCCACGTGTTCGAGCGGTTCTACCAGGGCGACACATCGCGGAGCGGAGAGGGGACCGGGCTGGGGCTTTCGATCGCCCGCGAGCTCGTGCAGGCCCATGGTGGGCGGATCTGGGTGGAGAACCAGGGCGGGGCCGTGTTCACCTTCACCCTGCCGTTGCTTGATTCACCTCGGGCCGACGCCTAAGATCGGTGCGCTATGGGCGAAGGTTCGTGTTACCACAGTCCAACCCTCGGCAGGCTCTCGTTCCAAGAAGTGGTGGATGAGATCTTGGCGATGATGGCGGCTGCCCCGGAAGCCCCGTACGAAGTCGTCGTCGGCACCGATTCCCAGATCTACGCCGACGAGGTGGATTACGTATCGGCGATCGTCGTGCACCGGGTGGGGCGGGGCGGCCGCTACTTCTGGCGCCGGGAGAAGGACGAGCGACCGCAGAGCCTACGCGAGCGCATCTACCGCGAGGCGTGGCTCTCCTACGAGACGGCGGAGGAACTGATCCGGGCCCTGAAGGACCGCGGGGTGAGCGGGTTCCAGCTCGAGATCCACGTGGACATCGGCCGCAACGGCCGGACGCGGGACCTCGTGGAGGAAGTGGTGGGGATGATCCTCGGGGTGGGGTACCGCGTGCGCACCAAGCCCGAAGCCTACGCTGCTTCCGCCGTTGCCGATCGGTACACCTAGAGCCGTTGGGCACGCGGGATGCGGCGCGCTCCCGCGTGTCCTGCCCCGCGCGCCGAGAACCCCCTAGCATGGCGGCATGCCCACGGTTGGTGCGCTGTTGCCTTCGCTTTCTTCCGTTCCTGGGATCAGGGAGGTCGAGGTCCGAGGACTGGCCTGGGACTCCCGCCGCGTCGTGCCGGGAGATTTGTTCTTCGCCCTCGTGGGCGAACGGACGGATGGGCACCGGTTCATCGCCGATGCCATGGCGCGCGGGGCAGTGGCGGTGGTGGGCGAACGCGTGCGGCCACGCGCCGGGGTCCCCTACGCCCGCGTCCCGGATGCCCGGTCCGCCCTCGCCCACGCCGCGGCCGCCTTCTATGGCCACCCCACCCGCGAGCTCCGCACAATCGGCGTCACGGGCACGAACGGGAAGACGACCGTCGTCCACCTCCTCGGCCAGCTCCTCCCGGAGTGCGAGACCCTGACCACGGTGCGGGTGGAGCGGGAGGGCCTGTCCTGTGTGACCACCCCCGAGGCCCCCGACCTGCAGCGGCTGGCCGCCGAAGCGCGGGCGGCGGGGAGGAAAGCGTTCGCGTTCGAGGCGTCCTCGATTGGACTCGCCCAGAGGCGGGTGGCGGGCATCCACGTTGCGGCAGCCGTCTTCACCGGGCTGGGACGGGACCACCTCGATTTCCACCGCACGATGGAGGCCTACCTCGATGCGAAGCTCCGCCTGTTCCGGATGCTCCCCCCAGACGGCGTGGGCATCGTGAACGCCGAGGACCGCCATGCCGATCCGTTCCTCGCGGCGTGCCGCGGCCACGGGGTCCGGTATGGGCTGGGCCGCGGCGATGTCCGCGCCGAGGGGCTGCGCCTGGACCGAACGGGCGCGGAGTTCGCGCTCGAGACGCCGGACGGATCGGAGGAGGTGCGTCTGCCGTTCCCGGGCCGCCACAACGTGGCCAACGCGCTTGCCGCTGCGGCCACGGCGTGGGCGCTGGGCACGCCCCTTCCCGAAATCGCATCCCGCCTGATGACGGCGACGCTCCCCCCAGGGCGGTTCGTGCAGTTCCCGCTCCGGAGCGGGGCGACGGCCGTGGTGGACTATGCCCACAACCCGCCAGCGCTAGCGGAGATCCTTTCCTCGCTCCGCCCCCACGCCCGGCGCCTGGTGGTCGTGTTCGGGGCCAACGGCGAGGCCGACCCGGGGAAGCGGCCCCTGATGGGGGGGATCGTGGGCCAGCTCGCCGACCTCGCCGTGATCACTGCCGATAACCCCAAGGGTGAGGATCCGCGGGCGATCGCCGAGGGGGTGGCCCGCGGGGTGCGGGCGGTGGGGGGGAGGTACCGGATCGAGCTCGACCGGGCGGAGGCGATCCGCTGGGCGTTGGGGGACGTCACGACGGGGGACGTGGTGCTCCTCGCGGGGAAGGGCCACGAGCGCTACCAGATCACGTCCCAGGGGGCCATCCCCCACTCCGATCTCGACCTCGTGCTCTCCGAGAGCTCACGGTCCACCCCACGCCCGCAGTAGCTCCGCCACCCGCTCGGCGACCTCCTGCGGCTCCCCACGGCCATCCACGGCGTAGACGCGGGGATCCTGTGGGGGCACGAGGTCCCGCTGCGCGCGGAGGCGCCGCGCCACGGCCTTTCGATCCAGCCCCGAATCAAGGAGCCGCGCCCGCCGCTCCTCCTCCGGGACCTCCAGCCACAGGACTGCATCGAACAGGGACCGATCCACATCGGGCGAAGCAAGGAGGAGCGCGCCCTCCACGAGGAGGATCCGCGTCCCGGCATCACGATGGCGCTCGATCGCCCGCCGCACCTCGTCCATCACGCGCGGGTGCACGATCGCTTCCAGATCGGCCTTCGCCTGAGGCGTCGCGAACGCAACCCGCGCCAGCCGCGCCCGATCCACCGTCCCGTCCTCGGCGAGGATGTCCTCCCCAAACCGGGCAACGAGGGGGAAGTAGGCCGGTCCACCGGGGGCGTACGTCGCCCACGCCAGGGCGTCGGCATCGAGGTGGACCACCCCCGGCTCGGTCGCGAGGTGGCGGGCGAGGGTGGACTTCCCGGATCCGGACGGGCCAGCGATGCCGATCACCTTCATCGTGGGGAGCCTAGCCCCCCCGGCGCCGGTCCGCCAGGGTGGCCGGGGAAGGACCCTTGGAGGAGCTGGTACGCCCGGCAGGATTTGAACCTGCGGCCTTTGGCTCCGGAGGCCAACGCTCTGTCCCCTGAGCTACGGGCGCCTAGCGGCGGTCCACAGTTTACGGTGCACCCGTTCTCGGTTCACGCCAACCGATGGCCGCCTCGCTGCGGAGGGAGTGGGATTCGAACCCACGGCTAAGGCTCAACACCCCAGCAACGGCTTAGCAAGCCGTCGTCTTCGGCCACTCGACCATCCCTCCGACCGCCCCATTCTACGCTTGTCCCGAACGGGATGCCAAACTCTTGACCGGAACCACACTCCCCCTAGCGGCTATCATCGCCCCATGGCCCACCATCCACTCGATCCCTACCGGGGGTTCCTCCTCGACCTCGATGGGGTCCTCGTGCGAGGGAGGAACGTTCTCCCGGGGGCGGCGGACGCCCTAGCGGCCCTTCGCAACCGCGGCCCGGTGGCCCTCCTCACGAACAACTCCACCCAGTCCCGTTTGGCTGTGGCAAGGCGACTGAGCGAACGGGGGCTCCCCGTGAGCGCGGCGGAGGTGATCCCGAGTTGCTACGTCGCGGCCCACTACCTGCGGGAGGAGATCGGCACGGTGCAGTTCTGGTACCTCGGTGAGGAAGGGATCGCCGCGGAGATGGGCCTCGCCGGCCATCGGCATGTGGAACCCGCACAGGCGGAGTGGGTCGTGGTGGGGATGGATCGCGCCCTGACCTACGGCAAGCTCTCCCACGCCCTCCAGGCGCTCCTCGCGGGAGCGCGGCTCCTGGCTACGAACCGTGACCCGACCTACCCCACCGAGACCGGCCTCATCCCGGGGGCAGGGGCGGTCGTGGGGGCGCTGGGGGGGATGGGGTTCCCCCCCGCGCTCGTGGTCGGCAAACCCTCGCCCATCGCGTACCGCGTGGCCCTGACCGCACTGGGGATCGGCCCGGCCGAGGCGCTGATGATCGGGGACCGGCTGGAGACGGACGTCCGCGGCGCCCAGCGCCTGGGGATGGACACGGCCCTCGTCCTGTCGGGGGTCTCCACCGCAGAGGACATCGCGCGGACCGGGATCCAGCCGACGTGGGTCGCCCCGGACCTCCCGGCTCTGGTGCGGGGGGAGGTCCTCCCGCCGCCCCAGCGGTAGGCGGGGAGCAAGCGGCTCGGTCCCGGGTGCGGCTCACCCCGCCTGACTGGCGGCGCGGAAGGTGAACCCGTTACGGAATACCACCAGACAAGCGTCCACGACCTGCGGGTCGTAGAGCTTGCCCCGGCCAGCCTCGACCTCGGCGAGGGCGGCCTCGATCCCGAGCGCCGCCCGGTACGGCCGGTGGGAGCTGATCGCCTCCACAACATCGGCCACGGCGAGGATCCGCGCCCCAAGGAGGATCTCTTCGCCCGCGAGCCCCTGAGGGTAGCCGGAGCCATCCAGCCGCTCGTGGTGCTGGTGGACGACCTCCGCCACCGGCCACGGGAAGTCAATGCCCTGTAGCACGTTCCACCCCGCCTCGGGATGGACCCGCACCATGTCCATCTCCAACGGGCTCAGCCGGCCGGGCTTGCTCAGGATCTCGCTCGGGACGACGATCTTCCCCACATCGTGCACGAGCCCCGCGATCCGCAAGCCGGCCTGGTCCTTCGCCGACAGGCCCAGTTCGCGGGCGATGGCCACAGCGAGTTCGGCCACCCGCCGCTGGTGTCCGGCGGTGTAGGGGTCGCGGAGCTCGATCGTCGAGGCGAGGGCGTCCACGATGGCGTCGAACAAGTGCTGTATCCTGGCGTAGCTCTCCGCGAGCTCCGCCTCCGTGCGCTTGCGGGCGGAGATGTCGCTCATCACCCCGCGCACACCCGCGGGCTTCCCATCCCGGAAGAACGGCTTGGTCAAGGTGCGGACCCAGATGAGATCCCCGGACTTGGCGATCACGCGGTGCTCAAACGGCGCCGGTTCCCGGCCGGAGAGGGTCTCCTGGAAGGCCTGGAAGAGCCCCGGGAGGTCGTCCGGATGGATGAACCGGGCGAACGGCTGGCCCACGATCTCGTCGGGGGAGTAGCCGCCGAGCGCGCGGGCCACTGGGCTGATGTACGTTACAATCCCGTCTGCGCTTATGGCGATGATGACGTCGCTAATGTCCTCCACCAGCTCCCGGTACCGCTTCGCGCTCTCCCGCAGATCATCCTCGGCCCGCTTGCGGTCGGTGATGTCCTGCAACGTGCCCTGCACGCCCACGATCCTCCCCGCCGCGTCCCGGACCGGCTCGCCGATCGTGCGGACCCAAACGCGCCTCCCGGAACGGGTGATGATCTGGAGCTCCACGTCGTACGGGATGCCCTCGGTCGCGCAGGCGGTGAACACCTCCCTGAACCTGGCCTGGTGCTCCGGGGCGTAGAACGAGATGCGCTCCTCCACCGACGGATAGATCCCCGGGGGCATCTCGTGGATCGCGGCCACCTCATCGGACCACAGCACCTGGTCCGTGGTGAGGTCCACGTACCACCCCCCAAGGTTGGCCATCCGCCCGGCGATGGCGAGCAGCCGCTCCTGTCGCTCGCGGGCCCGGCGGGCGGCGACGAGTTCGGTCACGTCCTCCACCGTTCCGTCGTAGTAGAGCGGCTGACCCGTCTCGTCACGGATGAGGCGGGCGCTCTCCCGCACGAACAGGGTCGAGCCGTCCTTGCGTACCCAGGTCCCCTCAAGGCCGCGCACCTCCCCCTCGCGCTCGACGCGCTCCTGGAACTCGCGGCGCAGGTACCCCGGCTCGTAACCCTCCGCGGTCAGGTCGCGCTGGGCGAGCTCCTCGAACGACTCGTACCCCAGCATGCGCACGAGCGTCGGGTTTGCCATCACGATCCGCCCCTCCGGCGTCGTCCGGTAGAGGCCAAGCAGGGTGTTCTCGAACACGCTACGGAACTTCCCCTCGCTCTCCCGCAGGTCCGAAAGGAGGCGGGCGTTCTCGAGCGCCGCCGCGGCATGGGCGACGAGCATCTCCAGAATCTGCAGGTCCTCCTCGCTGTACACGGCGGGCTCGTAGCTCTGGGTGGCGAGCATCCCCACCGTCCTCTCCCCGATTCGGAGGGGGACGGCGAGGATCGAGCGCACACTCTCCTTGCTCCCGAACTGGCGCCTTGGGAACGGAACGCCCACGGTCACGTCGGGGATGACCACCGGTTCCCCGGTCGAGAGGACGTGCCAGGTCAACCCCTCGCCGGGGGGCACGCGCTCCGAGGGATAGCGGCCCCCCTCGTCCACGAGGTACACCGCCTCCGCCTCGTCGTCGCCGGTGCGGAGGGAGATGGCGAAGGCCTCCGCCGGCATGAGCTCCGCCACGGCGCGATGGATGGTGGCATAGATCCCTTCAGGATCCCTGGCGGCGCGGGTGATTTCCTGGCTCACCCGGTGGAGGACGGTGAGGCGCTGGATGAGTTGGGCCCGCTTCGCCTCGCCGCGCTTGCGCTCGGTGACGTCTTCGCCGATCGCGAGAACCATCCTGAACTCACCGTTCTTCTTCACCACGGTGTTGCGCCAGCTGATGACCCGCTCCTCCCCCATTTTCGTGAGGATGACATTCTCGTGGTGGTGGTAAACGAGCTTCTGCGCGATGATCTCGTTCCAGACGGAGCGCGTCTCCTCGTGGATCTCCGGGGGGAGGAAGGTCGTGAACCAATCCTTGCCCACGACCTCCGGGGCGGCATAACCCGTCAGCTCCTCGGCAAAACGGTTGAAGATCACGATCCGCGCGTCCCGATCGAGCCCGATGATGATGTTCGGGGCATTGCGGATGATCGCTTCGGACCAAGCTCTCTCTTCCCTCACGCGTTCTGCCATCCGCACCCGCGCGGTGACGTCGGTGATGAACCCCGTGAGGAGGGCCTCCTCGCCCTCACCCTGGATTGCCATCCCTCGTTCCCAGACCAGTTTCTCCTCCCCGGTCGCGGTTCGGATGCGGTAGGGCATGGTGAACGGTTCGCGCCGCGCGATCGCCTTCTGAACAGTATCCCACACCCGCGGGCGGTCCTCGGGGTGGATGAGGCGCGCGTAGCTCACCTCACGGTTCCCCACCAGGGCATCCGGTGTGTAGCCGAGGAGATCTACGCTCCCCTCGCTCACGAACTCCATCGTCCAGCCGCGGTCATTCCGGCACCGGTACGCCATTCCGGGCAGGCTCGCTAGGATCCCCTCCCACCGCCGCTCTGCTTCCGATCGTCCTGGGTCGGCGTGGACCAGGGAGATGACGATGGGGTGGGTGCGCCAGACATCGCGGAGGGCCGCGGGGGGGAAGCGGCGGGCATCGTACTGGCAGAGCCCGGTGCAGGCCGTGCCGGGGAAGAACGCGTTGAGGAGCGCCTCGAACTCGGTCAGGCGTTCTGAGCCGAGGGGCCCCGACCGGGCCCCCGTCATCTCCCCGGTCACGCGGAGGCCGGTGAACCCATCGTCCAGTGCCCGCTGCGTCTCTTGCTGAAGGAGGTCGACCATCCGGTGCGGGTCGAACGTGCCCTTCCGGAGGTAGGTCTCGTCGCTGGGGAGGAAGACGAGCTGGCCGCGCCGCTCGGCATCGCCGATAGCACCACCGGCATCGCGGAAGTAGCTACGGATCTCGTGGACCGTGGGGGCATCTACGATCCAGAGCACCCGCTCGCCCACCGCGAGGCCCTGGTGCAGGTAGGCCGAGAGGGCAGCCATACAGTCGTCGTCGTCAAGGTAGATGAGGCACGCGTGGTCACCCGGGCCGAGGTCGGCCACCTCGCGCAGGATCCGCGGGGAGGTACGGTCGCTTGCTGCTCCGCCTTCAGCGGGCCCCATGCCCACCTCCTTGCCGCATCCGCGGACCACCATGATAGCACAGGGCGGCCCGGCCGACTGTGGCCCACGTCACCCGCCGGGTGCTCCGGCCCGCCCGGGGTTCGCGAACCACACCACGGCGGGGATGGACCGCAGGCGGTTCATCTCCTCAACGTTGGCCACGAGATCGAGGTCGCCATCGCCATCCACATCAAGGGGAAAGAGCTGATCCCATTTTTTTCCGTTGAACGTCCTCAGCCCGAGGGACCCCGACCCCCACTTGATGACGTGGGCGACCCATCCCGTGAGGCCCTGTTCCAACCACCACACGGCGGCGACATCCTGCGGAAGCCGGCCGTCACGGTGGATGGCCGCCCCGACGATATCAACCCTCCCGTCGCCATTGAGGTCCAACATAGGGCGGGGGGCTTGGCGATCACCTCGTGCTCGAACCACCCCCACCGGCGTTCCCAAACAGGTGAACCACGTTCTCCGATTGGGCGACGATGTCCGGGAACCCGTCGCCGTCGAGGTCTGCCACCTGCACGTCCAGGTAGTGCCCAACCCCTGTGCCCTCGGGGAGCATCCCGCCATCCTCCCAGGCGTAGGCCGAGAGGGAGGCCTCGGGATCAGGCGGGGATCGCCCCCACAGAATCCGCACCGCGGAGGGGTCGGCGTGGTGCTCGATCCCCTGCACGACGACAATGTCCACGATCCCATCCGCGTCGAGGTCCCCGAACGCTGCGTTCTCGGCGTTGGGGAATCTCCCCACGTCCACGGCCGGCCACGGACGATCGGGGGCCAGGCCCCGCCCTGGGTGGAACACGACGCGGACCCGCCCCGTCCATTCGTAGTTGACAAGGAAATCGGGGTCCCCACCGCCGTTCACGTCCGCCATGTCGAGCCCGTTGGGGAGCCAGTCGCCGGGGTTATCCACCGGGTACATCCGCCACGGGACCCCGAGCTCCGGCCAGTGGGGGGGAGCGGTCCACCGCTACGGCGGGTAGATCCCCACAGCGAGGTCGTGGGCGTAGAAGAACCCGGCCACGAGGAGCGGGAGGGCGAGGACCAAGGTCCACCACTTCACGCGCCGATCCTTCCCCCACCTGGCCCGGCCGTCAACCCCCGGGGCAGTTCATCTCGGCTCTGTCCCCTTTGTACGGGCGCTCGCGCTCCCTCGCGACGCGGTCCACAACGGCGGGGATCCCGTTCTACGTCCAGTTCCTGGGCCGGGAGCTCGCCCGGGGGAGGGGTTCTATAGCCAGCGCTTCCCCGAGCTCCACGCGAAGCAGCTTGAGGACTACGCCGATCCGGGAGAGGACTGGCGCGCGCTGGAGGCCCCCAACTCCAGCGTGGACGGACGACCTAGCCGTCCCGAGGGCCTTCCTTGAACAAGGCGGCGATCCCGCCCTGGGCGGTCTCCTTGTACTTGGGGCTCATGTCTCGCCCGATCTCGGCCAGGGCGGCCACTGCGGTGTCGAATGAGATGCGGTCCTCTCCCCGACACAGGACGGCCAGGCTCGCCGCGTGGAGCGCCGCCACCGCCGCCGCCGCGTTGCGCTCGATGCACGGGATCTGGACGAGCCCGTACACCGGATCGCAGGTGAGGCCAAGGTAGTGCTCGAGGGCGGTCTCTGCCGCCCGGTCCACCTGGGCCTCGGCGTCCCCGCCCAAGAGGTAGCACGCTGCCGCGGCGGCCATCGCGCTCGCTGTCCCCACCTCGCCCTGGCAGCCGACCTCGGCCCCGGCAATGGAGGCGTTCGTGGCCACGGCGAGGCCAATCAGGCCCGCCACGAGGAGGGCATCGTGGACCCGCTCGTCCGGAAGCCCAAGCGTCTCCTGAAGGGTGCGCAGCACGGCGGGGAGAACCCCGGCGGCGCCACACGTGGGGGCGGTGACGACGCGCCCCCCGGCCGCGTTCTCCTCGGCAGTTGCGATCGCATAGGCCGATGCGAGGTCCATCTCCCGCGCCAGGACTCGCCTTCTGCCTTCCCGCCCCTGCAGGGCATCGTGGATATCAGGGGCACGGCGGGCGAGCCGCAGCAGGCCAGGAAGCACGCCCCGGGTGGAGAGCCCGCGGTCGACGGAGCCCCGCATCGCCGCCCAGAGAGCCGAGAGCTGCGCCTCGACCCCGTCGTCGGTGCGCTCCAGGTACCGCTCGTTCTCCCGAACGAACCCGGCAAGGTCGATCTCCCGCTTCCGACACGCGGCGAGGACTTCGGTCATCGTGAACCGTCCCCCTCGAGCCGATTGGGGGCCGAACGTCCCCCCTGCCACCGCTCCACCGCCGAGGGACCGGTACTCCTCCGTGAGCGCGACACGCCCCTCCTCACCGAGGAGTTCGAACCGGAGGGTGTTCGGGTGGGGAAGCTCGCGGTCGGAGAGGTCGAACACGATGTCCTCATCCGGGCTAAACGCGAACCGGCGGCCCGCGATCCCTACCTCCCCCGCCGCCCGCACCGCGGCGAGCACGTCAGGGAGGGACCTTGTTGCATCCCGGTCGGGATCGTGGCCGGAGAGCCCGGCCGCCACCGCGGCGTCGGTGAGGTGCCCCCGCCCGGTACGGGCGAGGCTGCCCAAGAGCACGGCCCGCAGCCGGCCTCCCGCAACCCCCTGGGCAGCGACAAGGCCCCGGAAGTCGCGGGCGGCGAAGAACGGGCCCATGGTGTGGGAGGAGCTAGGGCCGATCCCCACCTTGAGGATCGTGAACACGCTTGGGACGTCCATTGTCCTATCCTACAGCGCCGGCGGGAGGCGGCCCCGGGAGGCGCTTGCGGGCGGAGACGAGGTACCCGGTGAACGCGGTCATCCGCTCGCTGGGGCGCACCCCTTCCCTCTCCCGGACGAGGATCGGCCGCTCCATCAACTCCACCGTCTCGATGAGGGCGAACCCGGCCTCGCGCAGCGCCCGGACCGACTCCTTGAGCTGCTCGGCGGTGGGGACGATCAGGGCGAGCGGCCGGCCCGGGGCGAGGGCAGCCCACGCCGCGGGGATCGCCTCCCACGGGGTGGGGAGGTCGAGGAACACGGCGTCGACGCCCGCCACGGGGAACGGTTCCCCGGCGGTGAGAACTCCCGCCTCCACCCGATCCGCGGATCCGGCGCGGGCGATGTTGGCGAGGGCGTTCTCCAGGAACTCCGCTCTCTGATCGAACGTGTAGATCCGGCCCGTGGGGGCCACGAGCTGGGCGAGCAAGATCGTGAACGCGCCGGACCCGGTCCCCATCTCGACCACCCGCGCCCCCGGGCGGAGGTCGAGGGAAAGCGCGATCCAGCCCGCGTCCTTGGGGTAGACGATCTGGGTGCGGCGCTTGACCTTGAACATCCGGTCCCCGACCCGCGGCCGGAAGGCGAGGAACGGCCGCCCGATGTGGCTGAGGACCGTCGTCCCCTCAAGCTGTCCCGCGATCCCGTCGTGGGCGATCGTTCCCCGATGGCTGTGGAACTCCATCCCCGGCTCAAGGCGGACGAGGAAAGTCCGCCCCTTCCCCTCCTCCACGAGGAGGACGTCCTCCCCATACGCGAACGCCTCAGCCACGGGAGGAGGCTACCCGGCCCCTCCCCCCCGGTCCACCCTATACTCGGCGCACACGTTGGGGGAGGTGACGAGGTGGAGAACATCGCGCTTGCGTTCGGGCTGACCCTCGTGGCGGGCCTCGCCACGGGACTGGGGAGCCTGGTCGCGTTCTTCGTTCGGCAGACGAACTACCGCTTCCTGTCCCTCTCCACCGGCTTCTCAGCCGGGGTGATGCTCTACGTCTCGTTCGTGGAGATCCTCCTCCAGGGCGGAGAGGCTCTGGCTTCGGTCTACGGTCCCGCTACGGGGCAGTGGATCAACGTCGCATCCTTCTTCGGCGGGATCGCCCTCATCGCCGCCATCGACGCCCTGATCCCCGGCCCCGATAACCCCCATCAGCTCCCTACCGCCGAGGAGACCGCCGGCCTCGGGGTCCATGCCGCCCCGTCGGCCCCTCCCGTCGCGGGCCCCCCGCAGGCAAGGCTACTGCGGATGGGCCTCTTCACCGCCTTCGCCATCGCGCTCCACAACTTCCCGGAGGGCCTGGCGACCTTCCTCGCCGCCCTCCACGACCCGACGCTGGGTGGCGCGATCGCCCTCGCCCTTGCCCTGCACAACATCCCGGAGGGGATCAGCGTTGCTGTCCCAATCTACTACGCGACCGGGAGCTGAACGAGGGCCTTTCTATACTCGTTCCTAAGTGGGCTGGCTGAGCCGATCGGGGCCGGGATCGCTTTCCTCGGGCTCCGGCTCGCGTTCAGCAGGACCGGGGCAGGGTTCCCCCCGCAGGTGATGGGGATCCTGTTCGCGGGGGTGGCGGGGATCATGGTCTACGTAAGCCTGGACGAGCTCCTGCCCACCAGCCACGCCTACGGCCGCGGGCACGAGAGCGTCATCGGGCTCGTCGGGGGGATGGCGACGATGGCCCTGACCCTGATCCTCCTGTAGGGACCCCGGCCCCCGGCGCCGCCCCTTGGGCGGAGTGGGGCAGGCCGTGGATCCCGTAGCGCAGCGCACTCGCCGCCACCAGCCACGGCGTCCACAGAGGGGCCCGCTTTCGCCCCGCGCCGGAGGAGACCGCCGCGAGCTCCGCATACACCCGGGAGTTCTGCTCCACCACCGCCCGCCAATCGAGCGAGCGAACCCGCTCCTGACCAGCCCGGCACAGGGCCACGTAGTGCTCGGGCGACATCCGGCAGATCGCCTCCACCTCCCGCGCGAACTCCGCCGGGCTTGCATCGGCCGGGAGCCTTCTCCCCACCGCGTCGTCCACGAGCTCGGCGACCGTCTCGTTCGTCAACCCAACGACCGGGGTCCCGGACGCGAGGGCCTCGATCACGGCCAGGCTTTGCACCTCGAGCTTCGACGCCGACACGAAGACGTGGGCCACGCGGAGGAGGTGCGGGATCTCCGTGTGCGGGACAGGACCGACGATGTCCACGTTCCCCAGCGCCCGGTCGCGGACGTACGCCCGGAGCTCCTCCAGGTACCCCGGTTCGAGCTTCTCCCCGACGAGCACGAGCCGAGCGGGGACAGTGAGGTGCGCCATCATCTCCAGGAGGTAGCGCTGGTTCTTGCGCCGAGCGAACGACCCCACGAACAGGAGCTCCTTCACCGGCTGCGTGATGTCCGCCAGAGGGAGGTCGCGGTACGCCGCGAGATCCCGGCCGTTGGGCACCTGGTACAGAGGCCCCCGGTACCCGAACTGCCGCAGGTCCTCCACCATCGCCGCGTTGAGGGCGATCACCCCATCGCAGCGGTGGAGGAAGAGGCGGATGAACGTGGGGAAGAGGGGGCTCTCCCCCATCCACCGGGTGAGCCGCGGCCTCTCCAGGGAACCGAACGCCTGCGCCTGCGAGGGCAGGCAGTGGAGGGTCACCGCGAACGGCCGCCCATTCCGGTGGGCCCAATCCTGGAACCACAAGGAAAGAGGGCTGAAGTCGTGGGCATGGACAACGTCCGGCCGGAAATCCTGAAGGAGCGCCTCTAGCCCATCCCGCGTCCGGAGATCGGGGAGCTGAACATCCCCGTCCCCGCGCGTCGCCACCCGCACCCTGATCGGTTCGCCCGGGGGAGAAGCGATCCATTCCGTGCGCTCGCCCGGGGTGACGAGGAGGACGTCGTGGGTCCGGGCGCTCGCTGCGGCCAACTCGTGGGCCACCCGTCCCGCTCCCCCGCTCTCCGCGGTGGGGAAGGTCGTCACAAACACGATCCTCATGCCCGAAACCCGTCCCGAGGCATGGCCCTCGAAAGGGATGATACGGCGGAACGAAGATCCCGTCACCCATCCCCACGGCCCCCCCGAAACCAAGGGGCCCGGCTACGTATACTTCTCACGGAGGTGCTGATCATGCGCACGGTTCGCTGGGCATTGCTCCTCGTGGCTGGACTGGCGATCGGATCCTTCGGGCAGGCGTTGGGGACGGCGACGAGCTCGATCCCCCCCGGACAGGTGCGGGTGACGACCGGGGTGTTCACCTTTTCTCAGGGGCAGGGGCTCGCCGTAGAGCTCACGGGCGATGATCCATGCCCCTGCACGTGCGGGACCATCTTCGTGTCCGCCTTCCTCGTCCTCGATCCCACCGGGGCCGTGGTCTACGCCGATGAGGCGACGGCCTACCCCCTCCCGTCGGACGAGTGGCTCGGCCACTGGGACCTGACCACCACGGATGGGGAACCCGTGGCCGAGGGGAAGTACACCCTCCTCGTCATGACCTCGATCGGGGACTTCCAGGCTGAGCTCCAGGTCACCGCGCCCGACCCGGCCCCCCGCGCCGGATGGAGCATGGCCGAGGCCACGGTGTGCGGGATCGGCCTCGCGCTCTACCGCCGGGTGGACGAACGGGACGAGGGGACGACGATCCCCCTGAACGGGGGGGCAAGGCTGTTGATCGCCCTGCCGGGGAACCCCACCACCGGCTACGGATGGGAGGCCGTGGAGGAACCGGCGTTCCTGGCGCGGATTGAGGGCCTCCCCTACCGTGCGGACTCCCACCTCATCGGGGCGGGCGGGGTGTTCTACTTCCGCTACCAGGCGACCGAGGCCGGCGCAGGAAACCTCTCCTTCGCCTACCGCCGTTCGTGGGAGGCCACGCCTCCTGAGAAAACCTTCACCCTCACCGTGATCGTCCGGTAGCGACTCTTCGGTCCCGAGACCGGACGGGACCTTGGGCCGCCCTCCATGGGGGGGCGCGCATCCGGGTACGATTCCCGGGTGAGCATCCTCAGCGATCGGGAGATCGCGGCGCTGGCGAGGGGGAACCCGCCGCTCATCGCCCCGTTTACTCCCCGTCAGGAGGGGAAGCCGTCCTCCGGCCTGGGCTCGTTCGGGTACGACCTTCGGCTCGGACCGCGCTTCCTGATCCCCGAAGGGGGAGCTGGCCTCATCCTCGATCCGCAGGGCACCCCAGCCGAGGCGTTCCGCGAAGCGACCTGCAAGGGGACACTCGAACTCCTCCCCGGCGCGTTCGTCCTCGGGGAGAGCGTCGAGCGGTTCGCGATGCCCCCCGACCTCGTGGGCCTCTGTTGCGGGAAGTCAAGCTATGCCCGGTGTGGGCTCATCGTGAACGTGACCCCGCTCGAACCGGGGTGGCGGGGCCGGCTCACGCTGGCCCTCATCAACGCCTCCCCACTCCCGCTGCGGCTCCACGTGGGGCAGGGGATCGCCCAGATCGTGTTCTTCCGCGGGGAGCGCCCTGCACGCACGTACGGGGAGAAGGAGGCCGGCGGGGCCTACCAGGACCAGGTTGGCCCGACCCTGCCACGCTAGAGGAGGAGCGATGAAGACCGTCGTCGTGCACTACAGCCGGTACGGGACCACGCGCACGATCGCCCAAACGCTCGCCGCGGAATTGGGGGCCGAGGTGCGGGAGATCAAGGCCGTGCGCGAACGCGGGTTCCTCGGGATGGGGCTCCGGGCAGTCTGGGGGATCCCGATGGGGATTCGCCCAATGGACCTCGCCTTCGCGGGAGTGGAGCGGATCGTCCTCTGCACGCCGATCTGGGCGGGAAAGCCCGCCAATCCGGTGCGGACGTTCCTCAAGGAGGCGCAGCTCGAGGGGAAGAGGCTCGCCGTCCTGTTCACCGCCGGCGGGGGGGAAACGGGCCGGGCGCGGGAGATGATCCGGAACTCCCTCGCCGGAAAGCGCGTCGAGGTCACGTTCCTTGGGGAGATCGTCACCCGGAAGGTGGGGGAGGACCAGCTCCGCGCCGAGGCCCGCAAGCTCGCGCGAGCGCTCCAGGGGTAGGATCAACCGGGACTAGAGATGGCCGAACTCGTGTTCGCGTGCCTGGCCGAGGACGAGAGGTACGCGATCTTTGCCCACCAGGCCGTGCTCGCGGGGGTAGTCCTCTCCTCCCTCGAGCGTGAGGCAATCGGAGAACTCTCGCCGTGGGCGAACTACCCACTCCACCTCCACGAGCGGTATCCTCTTGCCCGGCGGCCCCCCCCGCTCGATGAAGTCACGGTGTGCCGCTACGAGGACTTCTTCGAGAACCCGGCGTGGGAGGACGTGATCCCGGTAGAGGAGTCCCTCCGGGGCTGGCTCAGCCGCGAGCTCCCGGCAACCTTTGCAGGATAGGAGGTCCAGATGGGCTACAGGTACGTGGTGATCGGGGCCGGACGGCAGGGCGTGGCGGCGGCCTACGACCTCGCCCGTCATGGCGAGGCGGAGCAGATTACGCTCCTCGACCGCAATGCTGCGATCGCACGCGCGGGGGCGGAGCGGCTGAACGGGCTCCTCGGCCGGCAGGTGGCCGACGCCGCGGTGGGGGATGCGTCCCAACCGCAGATGCTCGCCCCGCTCCTCGCCAAGGCCGATGGGCTCCTCTCCGCCGCCTCGTACCGGTTCAACCTCGGCCTCGCCCGGGTCGCGATCGGGACGAAGACCCACATGGTGGACCTCGGCGGCCATACGGGGATCGTCCGCGACGAACTCGCTCTCGATCGGGAAGCGAAGAACGCAGGGATCGCCCTCGTCCCCGACTGCGGGATGGGGCCGGGGATGAACGTGACCCTCGCCCTGGTCGCGATGGACCTCCTCGACGAAGCCGAAGAAGTCCGGATCTACGACGGGGGCCTTCCGGAGGACCCCAAACCGCCATGGAACTACGCCCTGTTCTTCAGCGCCGAGGGGCTGGTGAACGAGTACGAAGGCGAGGCCTACTTCCTCCGCGGGGGAGTGGTCACCCCCATCCCCGCCCTATCCGAGCTCGAGGAGCTGGAGATCCCGCCGCTCGGGGGGCTCGAGGCGTTCGTGACGTCGGGGGGCCTATCCACCATGCCGTGGACGTACGCAGGAAGGCTGCGCATCCTGGAGAACAAGACCCTCCGCTACCCTGGGCACGCCCATCTCCTCCACGGCCTCCGCGCCTTGGGGCTGTTTGGGCGCGAGGCGATTCAGGTCGGAAACAACCTGGTAGCGCCGCGCGATGTGCTGATCTCCCTTTTCAACTGGGCCCTGACCGACCCCGAGGCCCGCGACGTGTGCGTGATCCACGTCCGGGCGCGGGGGAAGGTGGGCGGCCGCCCGGCCGAGGCCCGAGTGGGCCTCCTGGACCGCTACGATCCCGAGACGGGGTTCCGGGCGATGGAGAAGCTCACCGGATGGCACGCCGCGCTCGTTCTCTCCCTCGCCGTGCGCGGGGAGATCCCCCCCGGGGCGACCCCAATCGAGCGCGCTCTCTCTGGGGACCGGTTCCTCTCCGCCGCCCCGGCGCGGGGATGGGCGATCGAGCGCGACGTCGAGTGAGTCCCGCGGCCCCCATCGTGGCAAGGGCTATCTAGGGCAGCCACTCCCCCTACGAAGCGTGGCAGCCCTTGATGATGTACCCGCCGGATTTCTCGTCCCGTTCGAGATCGAGGATCCCCCGCGCCCCGGCCTCCTCGAGGAGCTGCCCGAACGAGCTGAACCCGTGGTAGGACTCGCTGAACCCTGGACGCCGCCGCTTGATGGTTTGCTTGACCATCGACCCCCAGATGTTCTCCCCTTCTCCCCGCTCCTTGAGGAGGGCCTTGTACGTTTCCACGACGAGGTTCCACGCCTCCTGCTTCTTGGGTTCCACGGGGGGGAGCGCCGGCTGTTGGCTCTTCTTCGCCGCCGGCTTGCGGCCGCCCGACTTGGGCTGGTCCTTGGCGGCCGGCCGCACCGCGCGGACGAGGTCATCGTAGAAGATGAACTCGTCGCAGTTGGCGATGAGGAGGTCGGAGGTGGAGTTCTTGACCCCAACCCCGATCACGGTCCGGTTGTTCTCGCGCAGCTTGCTCACCAAGGGCGAGAAGTCGGAATCGCCGCTGATGATCACAAACGTGTCCACGTGCTGCTTCGTGTAGCAAAGGTCGAGGGCGTCCACCACCATCCGGATGTCGGCGGAGTTCTTCCCGGACTGGCTCACGTGGGGGATCTCGATCAGCTCGAACGACGCCTCGTGCATGGGCGCCTTGAACTCCTTGTAGCGCGCCCAGTCGCAGTAGGCCTTCTTCACCACGATGTTCCCCTTGAGGAGGAGCCTCTCCAGAACCTTTTCGATGTCGAACGCGGGGTAGTTCGCTTCCCGCACTCCAAGGGCGATGTTCTCGAAATCGCAGAACAAAGCCATGTTGACGGTATCCGCCGCTTGTGCTGCCTTCATAAAACCTAACCAACCACCTGTGTGGTGCCTAGCGCGCACCACGCAATTAGATTATACCTGAGGATGGGAAGTCAGCTACCGTCCGCCGGCCGTGAGCTGGGGCGGCCGATCCCCGACGCAAGGGCGGAGAGCGGGAACGCCTCCCGGTAGTCAGAGGTGAGCACAGCCGCCTCAGCGGCGGGCACACCCTGGCGGTGCAGCCGACGGCGAAAGGTGGCCACCGCTCGGCGCCGGACCCACGCGTATCCGATGGAGAACCCAATCAGGGCGGCAAGGAGGCGGACCACCGCTCCCGCCGCCCTGATCCCATGCCATAGCCGTCTCAGTCGTCCTCCTCTTCGTCATCCACGTGAGCGTGCATCCCTTCACCAGCCTTGATCCACTTCTTGATCCCCCGGAAGGCCTCGCGGAGGTTGATCATGTACCCGCGGGCCATCTCGAGCGCTTCCTCCTTGGGGATGCCGGACTCCACGAGCTTTTTGTAGAACGTCCCCACCGCATCGGCCATGCTCTCCGCGGCCTCCTTCGAGTACAGGACGTCGCGCAGCCCCCGGAGGAGCCCTGGCACCTGCTGCGTGACGACATCCAGCACCTCGCGAAACTGTTCCACGTCGGTCTGCCCCTCTTTCTCCTCGTCGCTCATCGTCTACCTCCTTCTAGATTCGCAATACCGGGACTTCCCGCCCGAGGAGGGACAGGCTCCCCGTGACCGAGAACCCGGATTTCGTGGCCCCCACAGCGAGGGTCAGGCCCGCGATCTCCGACCCCACCCCCACCTCGAGGAGGGACGCTCCCACCGTCCGCGCGGCAATGGCCAACCACGTCCGTGCGGGCGGGCCCGGAAGCCGCGCGAACGCGGCACGAAGTTCGTGCCCGAGGCGCATCGCTGCCACGAGCTCCCCCTGGCAGAGCTCGCACCCCACCACGTGCCCGAGGAGGGCCGCCCCTTCCGGCTCGGGGAGGGAACGCGCCGCATAGAACGGAATCCGCTCCCGGGCCTCGTCGCACGTCATGGCCTGAGCTCCTCGGCGAGCCTCTTCTTGGCGTGGAACATCCGTGACTTCACCGTCCCCTCCGGAACCCCTTGCACCCGGGCGATCTCCTCGTAGCGGAGGCCCTCGTAGAACGCGAGGAACACGACCTCGCGCTGGTCGGGGGGCAGCCCCGCCACCGCCCGTTGCACCCGCACCTCCCGCTCCACCGTAGAGGAGGGATCCGGGGATTCCCCCTCTTCGTCGGGGACCCGCTCGCCCTTCACCTCGCCCCGCCCGATGCGGTGCGCGTGATGGCGGGCGATCCCGAAGATCCATGTCGAGACCTGGGATCTCCCCTCAAACTTGTCCGCCCCATTCCACACGGCGACCATCGTCTCCTGCACCACCTCTTCGGCGAGATGTCGGTTCCGGAGGAGGGTGAGCGCGTAGCGGAACACCCGATCGGCGTACCGCTCGTACAGGGCGCGGAACGCCCGTCCATCCCCGCGCGCCACCTGCCCCACCAACTCCCCATCGTCCGCCAATGGCTCTCCTCTCCCCATCCCCCGCTGCTCTGACCGCAGCCGCCTGGCGTGAACTCTACCCTCCCCGTTCATCCGGTATGTGCCTGTTGGGGGGGCGGGAGGTTCAATGGAGGAACCTCGGTCGGTCAAGCGGCGTCGTGGGAGGAGGCCACGGTTCGATCGCGCAAGGAGGAAGCCAGGGGCACGAAGAGGAACATTGGGCTTTTGATCGGCATCATGACCCTCCTCATGGGGACGCCAAGCGGCACCCAATCAGGTGGCACGGTTGACGCGCTCGCCCAGCAAACGCCCGCCGATGCGGGATCGCGGTGGAGGTGCTCCAAGACGGCACCGTCCTCCCGGGGTTCGTGGCCACCCCGGTGCGGATCGATGGCCCGGGCGCGGGGACCGTGGTCGGGGAGTACCCCACCCTAGCGGCGCCCGACCCTGACCACGTACCGGCTGAGAGCGGGGAACAGGCCGAGCCCCACCCCAAACAAGACCGCCGTGACGAGGGCAAACCGCAGGGCGGACATGTCAGCCACGCCCGTCACGTACCTCATCCCCTCGACCATGTACGTGAGGGGGACGGCGCGGCCCACCGCACGGAGGAACGCGGGCATGATCTCCAGGGGGAAGTAAACCCCTGACAGGAAGAGCATGATCTGGGCAAGGATGTTCGCCACCGTGCTCGCGCTGGTCGGACGGCGCACGACGAGGGCGATGAGCGTGCCCAACCCCATCGCCCCGCTGGTCGCCGCGATGACGAATACCGTGTACAGGCCCCAGTTCACCGCGAACTGAACGCGGAACAGGACCACGGCCAGGCCCAAGGTGATCGTGGTGGAGACGAACCCCACCCCCAGCCGCACCAGGCCGATCGCCCCGAGGAGGGCGGTGGGGGGCATCGGGGTCACGAGGAGGCGATCGAGGAGCCTTCGCTCCTTCATCTGGGTGATGTGCCCCGACACGGCGAGGAGCCCGGACATGAGGACCGAGAACGCCATGATCCCCGGCACGACCATCGTGAACCAGCCGGCCGGCGTTCGTCCAACGCTCACCCGCTCCACCTCGACCACCGGGGCCAATCCTTGCCGGCGCAGGTCGAGCTCCGCCGCGATCCCCTGGGCCACCTCGGCCAGGGCGTACCCCTCCTGAACGCGGGTGGGATCCTGGAGGAAGAGGAGCTCCTCCCCATCCCACACCAACCCCAGGCCGAGCACCTGCCCAGTGAGGTCAGCCTCGAGCTCGGCGCGGTCCTCATACGGCCGCACCGTCACCGTGTTCTGGGAGGAGAGGACCTCGTCGAGCAGGGCATCGCGTTCCCCGACGACGAGGAGGCCGAGGGTCACCTTCCCCCCGCCCTCGCCCCCTCCCCACACGAACCCAAAGATGATGATGAAGACGACGGGAAACAAGACGGTGAAGAACAGCGCGATCTTGTCCCGCAGGAAGACGAGGGCCTGCGTCCGGAGGAGCTGCCGGAACGCGGTCATCGGGCCACGTCCCACCGCAGGCGCCGCACGGCGACGGCCGCGGACAGGCCCGTCCACCCGAGGGGCACGAGGAACGTCAGGGGGAGAGGGAGGGTGGCCTGCCCTGCCCCGAGGGAGAAGCGGAGCCCTTCCGCGAGGTAGCTCAACGGGTTGAGGTAGAGGAGGACGCGCAGGAACAGCGGGAGATCCGCGACTGGGAAGAAGAGGCCGCTCAGGAACAGGATCGGCATGTTGATGATGTTGGCGATGGCCATCCCCGCTTGAGCTGTGTTGGCGAGCGAAGCGACGAAGAACCCGAACGCGAGGAACGTGACCGCCGCCAGGACGAGGTACCCGACGGCCAACGGCCGGGTGAACGCCACCGTGGCCCCGAACCCCACCCGGCCGAGGAGGACAACGAGGGTGAACTGGAGCCCGCACATCGCCAAGTACCCAAGCGCGAACCCGGCGAGGTACTGCAATACGCGGAGGGGGGTCACCCAGTAGCGGCGGAGGATCTTCAGATCCCGCGAGAAGAGGATCGTCCCCGACACGCTGAACAGCCCGCCCACGAAGAACGCCATGAGGACGATCCCCGGGAGGAGGAAGTCCACGTACGCCACGGGAGCACTGGAATCCCCGATCCACTCCGTGCGCACGGGGGTCGCGGCCTCTGGCTCGTAGAGACCGGCCCGGGTGAGGAGCTCCCGGTTCAGCCGCGCCAGGACCTGCTCCACGACATCCGCGGCCATGGTCGAGGCAGCGTTCGCCTCGCTCGAGTACACCTCAACCTGAGCAGGGGGGCCGGACCCGACCAGCGCCGCCAGCGCGGCGGAGCTGAACCCGGGCGGGATCACGATCAGGGCCGCAACGTCCCCCAGCCGGACCGCCTCCTTCTCCCGAGCGAGGAACCGCTCCGCATCCTCCCCAGAAGTGGGCTGGCGCAGGGTCAAGAGGGGCTCCTCCCCTACTCGGGGTGGGGCGGACAGGGAAACGAACACCTCCTCCACCACCGACGCGAACCCCTCCTCCCGGTCGAGGTTCGCAAGCGCGACAGGGAAATTCATCGTCCCCTCCTCCCCGAGGTGCCCGAACACGAGCGTCAGGACCGAGAGGAGAAGGAGCGGGAACACGACGAACCAAAACAGGGTCTCCTTTTGCCGCAACGCGGTCACGAGGGCGCACCGCGCCAGTTGGAGAACGGCCCTCACGCGCGGAGCCTCCTCCCGGTGAGGGAGAGGAACACGTCCTCCAGGTTCGGCTGGCGCACGACCATGTTCCGGAGGGGAATCCCTCGCTCTCGGGACCAGGAGAGGAGCCCCTCCAGGGCCGCCACCAGATCGGGCGTCGTCAGGGTCACCGTCGTCCCGTCCCCGTGTGCCTCCCCGGGAAGGCTCGCCAGGGCCTCCGGGCTGAGGTCGAACGCGTCGAACTCGATGAGCGTCTCCTGACCGAGGCTGGACGTGAGGTCGCGCGGGCTCCCGTGGGCGATCACGCGGCCGTGGTCCATGATGCACACCTCATCGGAGAGGGCCTCCGCCTCCTCCATGTAGTGGGTGGTGAGGACGATCGTTTTCCCCTCCCCCTTCAGGCGCTCGACGATCGCCCAGATGTTGTGGCGGGCTTGGGGATCGAGCCCGGTGGTGGGCTCGTCGAGGAACACAAGGTCCGGATCGTTGATGAGGGCAGCACCGAGGGCGAGACGCTGCTTCTGCCCTCCCGACAGGTGTCGCACCAGGCTTCCTGCCTTGTCCTCAAGCGCGATCTCAGCCAGGACCTCCGCCACCGGCCGCGGCCGATCGAAGAACGACGCGAACAGGGCGAGGACCTCCCGCACCCGGAGGTAGGGCTCGAACCCGCCCTCCTGGAGCAGCACGCCCATCCGCCCCTTCATCCCCGCCGTCACCCGCCGCACCCGGGCCCCGAACATCTCGATCTCGCCTTCGTCCGCGTCGCGGATCCCCTCGAGGATCTCCAGGGTCGTCGTCTTGCCGGCGCCATTGGGCCCAAGCAGGGTGAACACGGTCCCCACCCGGACCGCGAACGAGACCCCGTCCACGGCGTGGACGGTGCCGTAGCTCTTCTTGAGGTCGCGCACAGCGAGAAGCATCTGCGGATCGTTCGCCACGACCGCCCCCTTGCCCCCCCATATCGGGAAGGGCCGGCGGATCGTAGCGCCGCCGCCCTCGCTCCGCCACGGGAAGCCCGGGGGGCTCGGTATAATGCGAATATCCGGAAGGGGGGAGCGACCATGCCTGAAGAGGAACGCCGGCTGAGCGCGATCCTGATCACCGACATCGTCGGGTACACCCTCCTTGGGCAGACGAACGAGGACCTCTCGCTCAAGCTCCTCGAGGAACACGATGCCCTCTTGCGACCCCTGTTCTCCTCCCACGGCGGACGGGTGGTCAAGGCGATGGGCGACGGGTTCCTCGTCGAGTTCCCAAGCGCGCTCCAGGCCACGCGGTGCGCGATCGCGATCCAGGAGGCCCTCCACGCGCGGAACGCCTCTCAGCCCCCCGAGCGCCGGATCCGGATCCGGATCGGAGTCCATGTCGGGGATGTCGTCCACCGCCAGGGCGACCTGTTCGGGGACGGTGTGAACGTGGCGTCGCGGATCGCCCCGCTTGCTGAGCCGGAGGGAGTTTGCATCTCGGCCCAGGTGTACGATCACGTGTGGAACAAGGTGCACTTCCCGCTCGTGAGCATGGGAAGGCAAGCCTTGAAGAACGTCCGCGTGCCGACGGAGGTGTACGCGGTGGCGTTCCCCTGGTCCCAGGTGCGGCCGGAGGAACCGCGGCCGGTGGACCGCACGCGGATCGCCGTCCTCCCCCTGGCGAACACCAGTCCCGACCCAGCCGACGCCTTCTTCGCCGACGGGATGACAGAGGAGCTCATCTTCACCCTCTCCCGAATCCGCGGATTGCGCGTGATCGCCCAGACATCGGTCATGAAGTACAAGGGGACCAAGAAGTCCATCGCCGAGATCGCCCAGGAGCTGAGGGTGGCCACGGTGCTGGAGGGCAGCGTGCGCAAGGTGGACCACCAGCTGCGGATCAACCTCCAGCTCATCGATGCCCAGACCGAGGAACACCTGTGGTCGGAGGCCTATGACCGCAAACTCGAGGACGTGCTTGCTGTCCAGACCGAGATCGCGCGCAAGGTGGCGGAGATGCTTGAGGTGAAGCTCGTCGCCGGCGAGGAGCGACGCCTCCAGCCAGCGGGGGCGCGGGACGTGGACATCTACATGCTGTACCTGAAGGGTCGCCATTTCTGGAACCAGCGGTCCGAGAGTGGCCTCAAGCGAGCGATCGAGATCTTCCAGGACGTGATCGCGGCCGATCCGCACTACGCCCTCGCCTACGCTGGCTTGGCGGACTCCTACAGCGTGCTCGCCAGCCAAGGGCATCTGCCGGTGCACGAGGCGCTCCCCCTCGCCAAGGAGGCGGCACAGAAGGCCCTCGAGCTGGACGAGGACCTCGCTGAGGCGAACACGTCGCTGGCTCTCATCGAGTGGCTGTTCGAGCACGACACGGAGCGGGCGGCCACCCGGTTCAAGAAAGCGATCGAACAGAACCCAAACTATGCCACCGCTCGCCATTGGTACGCCAACCTCCTGAGCGACCTCGGCCGGACCTCGGAGGCCCTCGCCGAGATGAAGCGTGCCCTCGCCCTCGACCCCCTCTCCCCGATCATCAACATGGCCCTGTCCGCCATCCTCTGGGAGTCCGGGCAGTTCAGCGAAGCCCTCGATCAACACCGCCGGGCGCAGGCCCTCGCGGCCGACTTCGTGGAGGGCCATCTGTCCCTCGCTTCCGTCCTCCAGACGGCGGGGAAGTGGGCCGAGGCCGAGGCGGAGCTCAACAAGGCCCTCGATCTCGATCCCAACAGCAGCGCGGTGCGCCGGGCGTTCGCGGACCACCTCACGTTCCTCGGCCGCTTCGACGAGGCCCTGGAGACCATGAACAAGGTCCTCGTCATGGAGCCCGACTCACCGATCGCGAACCATACCTACGGGCGGTGCCTCGTCTTCGCCCGGCAGTACGAGGAGGCGATCGTCCAGCTTCAGCGGACCCTCGATCTCGATCCGGAATGGGTTCAGCCCCGCGTCACCCTCGGCATCGTGTACACCCTGCTCGGGCGGCACGAGCAGGCCCTGGAAGCATTCCGGAAGGCCGAAGCGAGGGTTGCCAAGACGGACCGGGTGCAGACCGAGATCCAAGCGTCCCGGGTCGTCACCTACGCCGGGATGGGGGAGACGACGACCGCCGAGGAGAACCTGCGGGCGCTGGAGAGAAGGGATTCCGGACTCGGCCACGCGTTCACGGTCGCCTCCGCTCACTTCGCCCTCGGGCACGTGGACGAGGGCCTGGCCTGGCTCGAGAAGTCCTTCCAGGCACGCGATCCGGGGCTACGCCTTCTCAAGGTCCATCCCTGGTTCGATAGCGCCCGGTCCGACCCCCGGTTCCAGGGCTACCTCGTCAAGATGGGGTTCCCCGAAGAGGCGCCCCCGGTGGCGGCGGGGTAGGCCGTTGGACCCCGAGGAGGTCTCGTCATCCATGATCCCCACGCCGGTTGCCGTGAAGGCCGTGCGAACCTACGATGAGGCGGAGATCCGCTCGGCCGTGGAGGCCGCGCTGGCCGCGATCGGAGGGGTGGACGACCTCCTCCGGCCGGACAGTCGGGCGTTCGTGAAGATCAACCACCTCTCCCCGCCATCCCCTCCCGAGCGGGGGATCGTCACCCATCCCACGTTCACGGGTGCGGTCCTCGCGGTCGTGCGGGACTACACGCCGCACATCACGGTGGGCGACGACCTCCACCCCTCGACTCCGGATGGGTTCGAAATCTCCGGGTACCGAGCTCTCGCGGAGCGGCTGGGGGTGAGGCTCGTCAACCTGCGGGAGGAGGGATTCACCCGTGTGGAGTGCGCGGGGGTGGTCCTAAAGGAGGTCTACCTCGCCCGCGCGGTCCGCGAAGCGGACGTCATCATCGATCTCCCTAAGCTGAAGACCCACTCCCTGACCCTGTTCACCGGCGCGGTGAAGAACATGTACGGCGTGATCCCCGGCGGGCTGCGCACCGCGTTCCACGGGCAGCACAAGGACCCCACCGAGTTCAGCCAACTCCTCGTGGACATCTTCGCTGCTGCCCAGCCCCAGCTCACGATCATGGACGGGATTGTGGCGATGGCGGGAGCAGGCCCGGCCAACGGGACGCTGCGCGAGCTCGGGGTGATCCTCGCCAGCCGCGATGCGGTGGCCGTGGACGCCGTGGCATCGCGGATCATCGGGCTCGATCCGCTCGCCGTGCGGACCACCCGCTACGCCCAGGAACGGGGGCTGGGAGCGAGGGACGTGGAGATCGTGGGCGAGCCGATCGCAACGGTCAGCGTCGCCGACTTCGCCCTCCCGCCGATCCCGGCGGGGGAGATTGTGGGCTGGGCCCCGCGGTTCCTGACGCAGTTCGTCACCCGCCAGCTTGCCGTCCGCCCCCAGATCGTGCGCCGGAACTGCGTGGGGTGCGGGGCCTGCGCCCGCATCTGCCCCACCGGCGCGGCCACCGTGACGATGGGGAAGGCGCACATCAACCGTGAGATCTGCATCCGCTGCATGTGCTGCCATGAGGTGTGCCGGTTCGACGCGATCGCCCTCCAGCGATCGCCCCTCGGACGGGCGCTCCACCCGTTCGCTCGGGCGCGGCGCCGTCGGAGGTAGGGTGAACCGCGAACTCCCCGAGTACACGGAAGGCGAGGAGATCGCGAACGCGGTCACCCACGCCGTGGCCACGGGACTCAGCCTGGCTGGCCTCGCCGCCCTCACCGTGCTCGGCGTGGTGCGGGGAGCGAGCGCGGGCCAGATCGCGAGCCTCGTCGTGTATGGGACAACCCTCGTCCTGACCCATCTCGCCTCGACCCTCTACCACAGCGTGCGGAACCGCCAGGCGAAGGCCGTGTTCCGGATCCTCGACCACGCCTCGATCTACCTCCTCATCGCCGGGACCTACACCCCATTCCTCGTGATCCGCCTCTGGAACCCATGGGGATGGGCGCTCCTCGGGGTCGTGTGGGCGATGGCCGCGGCGGGGGTCGTGTTCAAGTCCTTGTTCCTGGGGCGCCTGCGCAAGGCATCGGTCGTCACCTACGTCGCGATGGGATGGCTGATCGTGGTGGCAGCGAAACAGGTCCTGTCCCATGTTCCACTGGGGGCGCTCGTCCTCCTCCTCGCCGGTGGCGTGATCTACACCTTAGGGATCATCTTCTACGCGTGGAAGCGCCTTCCGTTCAACCACGCCATCTGGCACCTCATGGTGCTCGCGGGCGGGATGTGCCACTACTTTGCGATCTTCCTCTACCTCCTCCCCGCCCGGTAGGGTGTGAGCGCTATCATGCGCGGGATGGAGGGGAAACTCACATCGCCCACGGTCCTGCGGGAGGTCCTCTCCCGCCACGGGGTCCGGCTGCGCCCCGAACTCGGCCAGCACTTCCTCGCCGACGGGAACATCCTGGAGAGGATCGTTGAGTTGACCGAAGCAGGGGGGGATGAGACCGCGGTCGAGGTCGGCGCGGGCGCGGGAACCCTCACCGTGGCGCTCGCCCCGCGGGTGCGGGAGCTCGTGGCGGTCGAGGTGGATCGGCGGCTGATCTCGGTCCTGGAGGAGACAACCGCCGCTCACCCCAACGTGCGGGTCCTCCCCGGGGATTTCCGCGGGTTCCCGCTCAGCTCGCTCGGGGAACGGATCCTCCTCGTGGGGAACCTCCCCTACGGGATCACAAGCGATGTCCTCGTGAAACTCATCCGCGAGCGGGAGGCGGTGGAGCGGGCGGTAGTCATGGTCCAGCGGGAGGTCGGGGAGAAGCTCGTCGCCCCCCCCGGACCGGAGGCGAGCCGGCTCGGGGTCCATCTCCGTGCCTACTTCGACGCTGAGGTGGTGCGGAAGGTGCCGCGGACCGTGTTCTTCCCCCCGCCGGCGGTGGACTCGGCCCTCATCCGGCTGCGGAAGCTCCCCGTGCCGCACGTCACGGCGCCGGAGCCGGCGTTCGAGCGGGCGCTCTCCCTCATCTTCTCCGGCCGGCGGAAGACCCTCCGTCGCGCCCTCCTCGGGCAGCTCTCGGCTGCGGAGGCGGATCGGATCCTGGCCGAGGCTAGGTTGGACGGCCGAGTGCGCGGCGAGGCCCTGCCCCTCGAAGCCGTGGACCGCCTGGCCCATACCCTTGACCCCGGCGGGACGAGATGATGGCCCAGGGCTCTAGAGACGGGGGGCACGATGATCAGCTGTCGGGGAGCGGCGAAGACCTATGTGGTGCGGGAGCGGGCGGGGCTTCTCGGCCGCAACGCGGACGAAGGCCTCCGCCCACTCGGACGAGCGGCCCTTCGCCGTTGCCTGGAGCACGGGGGAACCGTCGCCTCAGGCCCATGACCGACGGGGGGCTGCTCACGCGGATGCGGGATCTGCTGACGAGGGAGGGGCGGCTCATCTCCCTCCCTGCGGACCGGACCACAGTGTTCGTGGGCGACACACACGGGGACTGCGATGCGACCGAGCGGGTGCTGGACAAGTTTCCCCCCCGCGAGCACGTCCTCGTGTTCCTCGGGGACTACGTGGACCGGGGGCCGGATTCGCTCGGCAACCTCCGCCTCCTCCTTGAGGCCAAGCTCGCCCACGGGGGCCACGTGGTCCTCCTCATGGGCAACCACGAGGGGTGGGCGGTCCAGCAGTTCGCGCCGGCCGACTTCTGGGAGCGCCTCCGGCCCCCGGAGGCCGCGGCGTGGGGGGAGGTCCTCGCCGGGCTCCCGTTCGCCGCTCACCACCCCATCGGCCTCCTCGCCCTCCATGGGGCTCTGCCCGATGTGGAGAAGCTCGCCGACATCGCCCGCATCCAGCTCGGCTCAGCGGCGTGGCGGGCGCTGGCGTGGGGAGACTGGGAGGACCGCCCCGGCCCTGCCCTCAAAGCGCTCCCCTCCGGCCGTCCGGCGTTCGGAGGGGACCACTTCCGCCGCGTCGCGGATCGCCTCGGAATTCGCGCCCTCGTCCGCTCCCACCAGCCCTCGGCCCCCTTGTACCTGTACGGCGACCGGTGCCTCACCCTGTTCACCTCCCGCGCCTACGGGGGAACGGTCCGGCGGGTGGCCGTCCTCCGTCCGGGGCAGACGGTAGCCACGGCGCGGGACCTCGAACTCGTCGAGATCTAGGCCGGCGGCCCCTGGTCAGGGAGGGGCTGGAACACGGTGCCCCGGTAGCGGCGCAGCTCCTCGATCGATTCCAGGACATCGGGGAGGGCACGGTGCTTGGCGTTCGCTCCGTTGGCGGGGACCCGGTCGGGGTACCAGCGGCGGACGATCTCCTTGATCGAGCTCACGTCCACCTGGCGGTAGTGGAGATAGGCGTTGAGGCGCGGCATGTGACGGGCGAGGAACCGGCGGTCGAAGCACACCGAGCTCCCGGCGAGCGGACACGCTCGGGGCGGGCAGTACTTGCCCACGAGGGCGAGGGCGGCCGCCTCGGCCTGGGCAAGGGTCGTCGTGGACCGGCGCACCTCCTCCAGCAACCCCGACGCCTGGTGCTGCTCCTGGACCCAGTCGTCGAGGCCCACGAGCGCGTCGTTGGGGTGGTGCACGACGAGCGATCCCTGGGCGAGCAGGTTCAGATGCTTGTCGGTGATGACGACCGCGATCTCGAGGATCACGCTCGTCTCCGGATCGAGACCGGTGGTCTCGAGGTCTATCCACACGATGTTCTCTCGGTACCGCATGGTGGGCCGTATGTCCTTTCTCTTCCCGGTCAGGCTCGGCCGTCGTGCCCTCGCTTGCCACGAAGCCACGGGAGGGCTACCGTACCGGGCGATGATGCCCGCACGGCTGCCCGTTGGCCAGCGGTGGGTGGAAAAGCCTATCCCCTACGATATTGGACCGGTTCCAGACATCGCCCTGCCCCGGTTTCGCCTGCGCCTGTTCGGCGCGGTGGGGCATCCCGGCGAGCTGAGCTGGGACGAGCTCCTCCGCCTCCCCCAGACCACCGTTCAGGCTGACTTCCACTGCGTGACGGGGTGGAGCGTGCCGGACCTCGTGTGGGAGGGGATCCCCACCGGGGCGATCGTGGACCTCGTCCGCCCCCACCCGGGCGTGACGTGGGTGATAGCCTACGGCCGGGAGGGGTACACGACGAACGTCCCCTATCCCCAGTTCCAGGATGCCCACAGCCTCCTCGCCCACCGGCTGAACGGAGCCCCGTTGCCTCCGGAACACGGGGCCCCGCTGCGCCTCGTCGTTCCCTCCCTCTACGCCTGGAAGAGCGCGAAGTACCTTTCGGCCCTGGAATTCCTGACGAGCTTCCGCCGCGGACACTGGGAAGCGCGAGGCTACCACGACGTCGGGGACCCGTGGCGCGAGGAACGGTTCCGATCCTAGAGGGACGACCACCAGTACCCGTTCATCGGCCCGAACCGCGAGAACGGCCACACCCGGAAGAACGGAGCCCCGATCAACTCCTCCTCCGGCACGAACCCCCAATAGCGGGAGTCGTAGGAGTTCATCGTGTTGTCCCCGAGGACGAAGTAGTGCCCCCGCGGGACGTGGGTGGGGGCAATCCCGTACTGCATCCCCGCCCCTTGGGTCCAGTAGGTTCGCTCGGCGACAGCGGCGAGGGGGGACCCGTCCACGATGATCTTGCCCCCCACGATCTGCACGGTCTGGCCGCCCACGGCGATGAGCCGCTTCACGTACCGCTCGCGCCGCGTGCGGTACTCGATCCCGAGCCCACGGAGATCCTGGACTCCGTCGGGAACGGAGACCGAGAGCTCCTTGTGCCCAACGCCCTCCCGGAGGACGACGAACGCGAGCTCACCCCCTTGGGCGGCCTCGATCCGCCGGTCGGCGGTGCGCACCGCGGGCACGGGCTCCCCGCCGATCCCGATCGTCGGGTACTGGACATGGGTGATCCAGTCCTTGGCTTGAATCCCGGCCAGGGCCGCCGGGCTGCCCGGCTCGACCGCCGTGACCTGCATCTCCTCCAGTTGCCAGAACACGATCACCCGGCCCGGCACCGGGTCGCGGAAGTGATAGGTGAGGATGTCCACGAAGAACGAGTCCCCGGGGGCGATCGTGGGGTTCATGGACCCTGTGGGGACCGTCATCCGGACGGTGACGAAGTTGATCGTGAGGAGGAAGATGATCCCCACCTCGACGATCGTCTCCGCCCACCCCAGCCAGTACTCCGTGCGGTGAGAGAGGCGCACCCCGCGCCGCCGGAGGAGGCGCACGATCCAGGGCGGTTTCTTCTCCTTCTTGGGCTTTCGCTGCGGCGAGGGGCTCATTCGATCTTGTGGATGCGGCTCACCCGGCGCAGCCAGTAGGGGCGGCTCTTGCGCACCGCGTTGCGCTTGACCACTTCGATCCGCTCCAGCCGCGGCGAGTGCACGGGGACGGTGCGCTCCACGCCCACCCCGGCCGCGACCTTGCGGACCGTCATCATCGTCCGCGTCCCGGAGCCGGAGATCTTGAGCACGACCCCTTCGAAGGGCTGCAGCCTCTCCCGCGCCCCCTCCGCTACCTTCTCGTAGAAGCGCACGATGTCCCCGGGCCGGAAGTCGGGAATCTCCCGTACCTGTTCAACCTCGAGGGCGTGGATGAGATCGTCCATACCGGTCATACTTCCTCTCCTTTCAACCGATCCAAGATGATGGCCACCGCGGCCCGCACCGAGAGGTAATTGTACCCGCGCCCGCGCACCGGGGGGAGGAGGGCATCGCACGCGGCGAGGAGCTCATCGGCCATGCCGTTCCCCGTCCCGAACGCAAGGAGGACCGGCTTCTCCCGGACGAGGGCCCGCGCCTCGTCCCAGCTCAGGCGAGGGTAGGGGAGGCCGCTCCGCGCGCTCGTCCCCCACAACAGCGGGGGCTGGCCCTCCGCCGCGGAGATCTCGTCAAAGCACTCCTCGATCTCCTCGCGCACCGCGACGAGGGACACCGCCTCACGGCGGTTGGAGGACTCCTCCTCTTCCATCCAGAAGCTGCGGAGCCGCTCCGCGATCCGCCGCTGGCTGGCGAGAGGGGTGACCACGTAGTAGCGGGAGGCGCCGTAGGTGCGGGCCGTACGGGCGATATCGGGCACGTTGATCGAGGTCAGGGCAGTGGCCACGATCCCGCCCTCCCGGCTCCGCATCGGGAAGTGGAGGAGGGCGATGTAGAGGTTCCCCATGGTGGGGAAGGGTAAAAGAGGACGGCGGTTGGGGCAAGGGAACCCCATGTCTTTTGCCCGGCGCGGGGGTCGCGGGTAGACTGGCGCGCCATGCGCTCCCGGCGATCCTTCCTCCTCGCGGCGGCGGTCCTCGCCCTCGATCAGGGCACCAAGGCCTGGGCAGGGCGAACCCTCCCCGGGGGGGGATCCCGATCGTACCTCGGCGGCCTGGTTCGCCTGACGCTGGTCCACAACCCCGGTGGCGCGTTCGGCCTCTTCCCAGAGCATAGCGGGGCGTTCATCGCCGTGTCCGCGGTCGTCGTGGCGGCCCTGGCCGTGCTCCTCCTCCTCGGGCGGTGGCGCCCGTTGGGCCGCGTGGGGAGCGCGCTCCTCCTCGGGGGGGCGGCGGGGAACCTCGTGGATCGGGTGCAGTGGGGGTACGTGCTCGACTTCCTCCAGGTCCCGGGGTTGCCTGTGTTCAACGCCGCCGACGTGGCGATCGTGGTCGGGGCAGGGCTGCTCGCGGTGGCGCTCCTTGGGGGAGGGAAGGCGAAGTGAAACCTCTCTTCGTCGTGCTTGAAGGCCCTGACGCGTCGGGGAAGTCCACCCAGCTCCATCTGGTCGCGGATGCCCTCGCGGCGAAGGGGGTCCCCGTCCTTGCTACCCGCGAGCCGGGGGGGACGCCCCTCGGCGAGCATCTGCGGGACCTCGTCCTCTCCCCCAACTCCGCGATGAACCCCCTCACCGAGCTCCTCCTCATCATCGGGGCCCGGCACGAGCACGTGGAGAAGGTCATCCGCCCGGCGCTGGGGGAAGGGAAGTGGGTCCTCTGCTCCCGCTACACCCTGTCCTCGCTCGCCTACCAGGGGTGGGGCCGCGGGCTCGACCTCGACCTCATCCGTCACCTGAACCAACTCGCCACCGGCGGCCTTGAGCCGGACTACGTCTTCCTCCTCGATCTCCCCCCCGGGGTCGCCTACGAGCGGACGCGGGAGCGGGATCGGTTCGAGGGTGAGGGGCTCGAGTTCTTCACCCGGGTCCGGGTGGGATACCTCGAACTGATCCGCTCCGTGCCGCGGGCCTACGTGATCGATGCCACCCTGTCCCAACAGCGCGTGCTCGGGGAGATCCTGGCCCACCTTCCTCTCCCTGGGATATGATCTCTCCGTCAAGGAGGGTCCATGGAGATCGTCTGCCGGCGTGAGGATCTGGTGTTCGGGGTGAGGACCGTCAGCCATGCTCTGGGCGGGCGGACCGCGATGCCCATTCTGGGGGGGATCCGCTGCCAGGGGGAGGGAACGGGGGTCGAGCTGACCGCGACCGACCTCGAGCGGTCCATCCGGTGCCGGATCGCGGCCCAGGTGAACGGCGCGGGGACCGTCGTCCTGCCGGGGCAGGTCCTCTCCCAGCTCGTGGGCCGCCTCCCCGAGGCGGAGACGGTCGAGCTGCGGGAAGAGAATGGACAGGCCCGCCTCACGTGTGGCCGGGCGAGGTTCGATCTCCTCACCCTCCCCCCCGACGACTTCCCCGCGGGGGCGCGGCCGGAGGGGAAGCCGGTGGGAAGTATGTCGCTTCCCACGCTCCTGCAGGGCATTTCCCAGACCACGTTTGCCGCCCTGCGGGCCTCCGAGACGACCCGCCTCGCCCTCACCGGAGTGGACATCGTGCTCCGCGACGGGGCAGCCAAGCTCGCCGCCACGAACGGGTACCGGCTGGCGATCAAGAAGGTCCCCGTGGATGGCCTGGCGGAGGACTACGAGGGGTCGTTCCTCGTGGACGCGACGGTGTTGGGCGACCTGTCGCGGGTCCTGGCTGGGGTGAGCGAGGAAGAAGTGGCCATCTACACTGACGCGGGCCAGCTCCACTTCGCGGCCGGGCCGGTGTTCTTCTCCTGCCGGACGATCCAGGAGCAGTTCCCCGACTTCGAGCGCGTCGTGCCCAAGGATAGCGAGATCGGCCTCTTCGCCCCACGAGCTGAACTCCTCGACATCCTACGCCGGTTGGAGCTGTTCGCGGCCGAGGAGTCGGGGGCGGTGAACCTCAAGGTGGCCGGGCCCGAGCTCGAGCTGGCCGCGGCATCGAAGGACAAGGGCCAGGGCCAGGAGTCGGTTCAGCTCCTCAAGACCCCCCAAAAGAGCATGGAGATCGCGTTCCGGGCGGAGTACTTGATTGACGCCCTGCGGAGGATGGAGTCGGATCAGGTTGCGCTGTGGCTGTCAGCGCCGGAGCGGGCGGGGCTGATCGAACCGGCGGGGGAGATCGCCGCCGGGGACGCGGGGTTCATCTACGTGTGCATGCCGGTCAGGCTCCTTTAAGCCTTCCCTCGGCGTGAGCGATCGCGCTCTCGATCGCGTGCGGCAGGGCCTGCCAAGCAGGCCCTCCTCCCTGGGCGAACGTGGGGCGGCCGCCCCCCTTCCCACCGAGCGCCGCGGACGCGAGGCGGACGAGGTCCCCTGCGCTCACCCGTGGCTCGTCCACGACCTTCGCCACGACGATCGCCCGCTCGGCATCGCAGGCTCCGACCACAACCACGGACCGGCCGAGCCGGGCGGCGAGCGCGTCCGCGACCCGTTTTGCCTCCTCCGCTCCCCCCTCCACGATCGTGCTCACGAGCTTCGTCCCTCCCACCTCGCGCGCCGCGGTGAGGACCTGCTCCGACCGGAGCGAGGCGAGCTCCTCCTCGAGGGCCGCGACGCGGCGACGCAGGGAACGCGCTTCGTCGAGCGACCTCCGGATCCCGGCGAGGGCCTCCGCCTCGGGCACCCCGACCAGGTTCGCGATCTCGCGTCGCTCCTCGCGCAGACGGGAGAGGTAGCGATGGGCGGCCTCGCCGACGAGGGCGCGCAGCCGACGCGTTCCCGCCGCCACCGCCTCCTCGGAGAGGAGGACGATCGGGCCGATCTCCCCCGTGCGGCGGACGTGGGTCCCCCCGCACAGTTCCCTGGACACCCCCGGCACCTCCACCACACGCACGCGGTCCTTCCCCCGGTACTCCTCCTCGAAGTGGGCGATCGCGCCGCGCTTCTTCGCCTCAGCGAGCGGCAGTTCCTCCACGCTCACCGCGAGGTCCTGGAGCACGGGGGCGAACGCAAGCTCCTCGACCTGGGCGAGCTCAGCGGGCGACAGGGCGGAGAAGTGGGTGAAGTCGAACCGGAACTCCTCCGGACCGACCGACGACCCGGCTTGGATCACGTGCTCCCCCACCACCCGGCGCAAGGCAGCGTGGAGGAGGTGGGTCGCGGTGTGGGCCCGCTCGATCCTCCGCCGCCGCGCCTCGTCCACGATGAGCCGGCACCGGTCGCCGAGACGGAACTCACCTTCCGTCACTCGGACGGTGTGGAGCGTGCCGTGGGGCGACTTCTGTACATCCAGAACCTCAGCTCGTCCCGGTCGGGTCAGGTTCTCGATCCAGCCGGTGTCCGCGACCTGCCCGCCCCCTTCGGCGTAGAACGGGGTCCGCTCGAACAGAAGCGGCCCCCCTTCTGCCGCGGCGAGGCACGTGGCCTCCACCTGGAGCGTTCCGTACCCAACGAATTCCGTCTCCCGCTTCACAGGGGCGGGAGTCAAGCCCTCCCCCGAGGCCACGCCGCTCCCCCCGTGAACGTTCCGGGAGCGCTCCCGCTGGGCTTCCATCTCCTGGGCGTAGCCCGCGTGGTCGACTGAGAACCCTTGTTCCAGAGCGATCTCTTCCGTGAGCTCGGGCGGGAAGCCGTAGGTATCGTAGAGCTCGAACACCACTCGGCCAGGTATCCTCCCCCCGTGGGGCAGCCCGGCCAGCACCTCGCGCAGGCGGGCCTCTCCCGCACGGAGCGTCCTCCGGAACGTCCTTTCCTCGTGGGAAATGACCTGTCGAACGAGGGAACGCCGCTCCTCGATCTCGGAGTAGATGGGCCCGAACGAGCTCACCACCGGTTCAACGAGAGTGCGAAGCTGCCCCTCCTTGAGCCCGAGCTCATCCGCCGCCCGCACCATCCGCCGCAGGATCCGCCGCAGCACGTACCCCTGGGCCTCGTTCCCTGGCCTCACCCCATCGGAAACGAGGAACACGACCGCCCGGATGTGGTCGGCGATTAGGTTCCGCAGCCGGAGATCGCTCCGGCGGGCCGCGGCGGTGATCGCCTCAACAATCGGCCGGAACAGGTCCGTATCGAAGTTCGAGTGCACCCCTTCGATCACAGCCGTCATCCGCTCGAGGCCCATCCCGGTGTCGATGTTCTTTTGGCCAAGCTCGCGCAGCGTCCCATCGGCTCCCGCGTCGTACTGCATGAACACGAGGTTCCAGATCTCGGAGAACCTTCCGCAGTCGCAGGCCGGCCCACAGTCGGGTCCGCAGGGTGGGAGGCCCCAGTCCCAGAAGATCTCCGTGTCCGGGCCACACGGGCCGCGGTCGCCCACCGGCCCCCACCAGTTGTGGTCCTTCCCCAGGCGGACGATCCTTGGGGCGGGGATCCCCACCACGTCCCGCCAGATCGTATACGCCTCGTCGTCATCCTCGTACACGGAGACCCACAGGCGGTCGGGGGGAAGCGAAAGCTCGCGGGTGAGGAACCGCCACGCCAGTTCGATCGCTCCCTCCTTGAAGTAATCGCCGAAGCTGAAGTTCCCGAGCATCTCGAAGAACGTGTGGTGGTAGGCGGTCGTCCCCACCCGCTCGATATCGGTGGTGCGGAAGCACTTCTGGCAGGTCGTGACACGGGGATGGGTCGGGGCGATCCTCCCCCAGAAGATGTCCTTGAACTGGACCATCCCCGCTCCCGTGAAGAGGAGCGTTGGGTCCGCGGGGACGAGGCTCGCCGACGGGAGGACGACATGGCCCTCGCGGCGGAAATAGTCGAGGTAAAGTTGGCGCAGTTCGTGGCCCGTCATGGGAGGATTGTCGGTCCGGCGTGCGCTGGCCGCCACAGGCGGCCCACGAGAAGCCACGTCCCGAACGCCATAATGAGGAGGACGCTCACCACCTGAGCCGCCCGGAACGGGCCAAGCCACAGGGCATCCCCGCGGAAGAACTCGCACGCGAACCGCACCGCCCCGTAGCCGATGAAGTACGTGGCGGCCAGGAACCCATCCTTCGCCGGCCGCGTGCGCAGCTTCCAGAGGAGGGCGAAGAGGAGGAGGTTCCCAAGGGCCTCGTACAGCATCGCGGGGTGGAGGGGGAGACCGGGGTAGGTCGCGCCGGCGGGGGACGAGGCGGGGAACACGATCCCCCACGGGAGGTTCGTCGGGGTCCCGAACGCGTCGCCGTTCAGGAAGTTCCCGATCCGACCCAGCACCTGCCCGAGGATGAGGGCGGGAACCACCGCGTCGGCAAGGCGCCAGAACGGGACCCTCTTCCAGCGGGCGACGATGAGGAGCCCCACCACGCCGCCGATGATCCCGCCGTGGATCGCCAGCCCCCCGTGCCAGATCATGAACACCTCCCACGGCGCGCTGCGGTACCAGTCCCACTGGAAGGCCACGTAGTACAGGCGCGCGAACAGGATCCCGAGGGGGATGACGACGAGGAAGAGGTCGAGCACGTCATCGGGCTGCGAGAACACCCCGCGGCGGCGGGCCTCCGCGCGGACGATGAAGTACCCGAGCACGAACGAGATCACGTACATGAGGCCGTAGTACCGGATTTCAATCGGCCCCAACCTCAGGAAGATGGGATGCATCAACGGTCACCGAGCGGCCATTATAATGGGATCGTGATCAGGGGGAGGCGCTGGCTGGGGGCGCTGGGAGCGGGTCTTCTCCTGTGGGCGTCGTTCTTCCCCGGGCTGGGGTGGCTCGCTTGGCTCGCCCTCGTCCCCCTCTTGTGGGCCCTTGATGAGGCGGGAACGAAGCGCGGGTTAGGCCTCGGCGCCCTGTGTGGGGTCGTGTTCTTCGGGCTCGAGTTCTCGTCCCTTTCCTCCCTCTCGCCGTTCGTGGGCGCGATGGTGGTCCCGATATGCCTCGCCCTCGCGGTGTACGGGGGACTGTTCCTCGCCCTGTTCGGGGCGGTGGCCGGGCGGTGGAGCTCCCCCTTCGTGTGGGCGGGGGGATGGGTCCTCGTCGAGGCCCTCCGCGCGGCCGGGCCGTTGGGGGTCACGTTGGGGAGCGTGCCGGGGACGATGGCGGGCGGGCCGTTCCTCCCCGCGGCGGCCTGGGGCGGGCCGTGGCTCCTCTCGCTCGGGGTGGCTTGGACGGCGGGGTGCCTCGCCTGCGGCGTGCGCCAGCGACGGTGGCTCCCATGGGCGGCGCTCGGCCCCCTCGCCCTGTTCGTCGTGAGCGTCGTCCCATCCGGAACGCGGGACGGAGGGACCCTCACCGTGGCCCTCATCCAGCCGAACATCGCCAAGCTCGAACAACTCGACCCAAACCTCCTCCCGGCCCACCTCGCCCTCTACCAGGAGCTCCTCGCCCAGGTTGCGCCCCCCGTGGACCTGATCGCCCTCCCCGAGAACGTGCGGCCGTGGCTCCTCGCCGAGCGGGACCACCTGGCCCTGTTCCAAGGCGCGGCGATCGAGGTGGGGGCGTCCGTCCTTGTGGGGACAGCGGAGTTCCGCGAGGGGAAGATCTACAACACGGTCCTCGTCCTCTCCCCCCGCGGGGAGGTCACGGGCACGTACGCCAAGACCCGCCTCGTCCCGTTCGGGGAGTATGTGCCGGGGCGGGGCCTCTGGGAGAAGATCGGGCTCGGCCCGCTCATCGCTCCGCTCCTCCCGTTCGACCAGACCCCCGGGGAGGAGGTGCGCCCGGTGGGGAACCTGGGGATCATGATCTGTTTTGAGTCCACGTTCCCCGGGGTCAGCCGTGAGCTCGTGCAGGCGGGAGCGGAGGTCCTCCTCGTCCCCACCAACGATGCCTGGTTCGGGGAGACGCGCCTCCTGTGGGAGCACTACGCGCTGGGGGCGCTCCGGGCAGCGGAGACGGGGCGGGCGCTCGTTCAGATCGGCCAGACCGGGGTAAGCGGCGGATGGGGGCCGCGGGGGGAGGACCTCGGCCGGCTTCCCCCCCGGACGAGGGGGACCACCGTCCTGGAGGTCCCGTTACGGACAGGCTCAACCCCCTACGTGCGCGTGGGGGACGGGCCGGTGCTCGGCCTGGCCGGGGCCCTCCTCGTCCTCGGGCTCAGGACAAAGCGGCCCCGCTCGGGGCGGGGCCGCGAAGGTCGGCTGCGAACCTAGGAGGGGATCTAGGGCGCTACAACGTCCACATCGAGGGTTACCTCGTCCGTGTTTGCGGTAGGGGTGAGGTCATCCCACACCTTCACCGTCGCCGTGTACGAACCGGTTTGAGCGTATCCACCTGCGTAGACCTGGGTCACGTTCAGGGTGCTGGCTGGCGTGGGGAGAACCACCGTCACCACGTAGCCATCGCCGGAGCGGAGCTCCCACTTCACCAGCTTGCGGGCTGCATCCCCAGCCTCGGCTTCAAAGGCGAACGTGACATTGGCGCCCGCAGAGGGGGTCTGCGGGGTGGCGGTGAAGGCCGTGATCACCGGCGGGGGGCTGGTCACGGTGATCGTTGCCGTGGCGGTGAAGTCCTGGGCGGGAGTGGCGTCGTCGGTGACGGTAAGGGTCGCGGTGTAGGTTCCAGGATCGTTGTAGGTGTAAGGTGAACTGTCATCCGGGATCCACCAATCGTAGGTCGCGAAATCCACATCGGATTCGAAGTCGGGCGTCCCGTCGGTCTCATAGTCGAGCGCGACGTGCTTGATCCTCCGCCCCGGCGCGGCGCTGATCGTGGCCCAGAACTCGACATCGAGGGGAGCTGGGCCCGAAGCGGGAACCGCCCCCAGGCTCACGGTCGTCGTCGGTGCTGCACTCACCGTGATCCCCACCGATGCGGAGCTCGTCCGCCCCCGAGCATCCTGGACGGTCAGGGTGGCGATGTAGTCGCCAGGGTCCTCGTAGGTGTGAACGACCGCCACGGTGATGTCGGACCCCTCCGCCGCGGCCGAACCGTCCCCAAACGTGAGGGTGTAGCTCACGATATCCCCCGTGGAGCCTGACAGATCGAACTGCACGGTAAGGGGAGAGGTAACGCTTGCCGTGAGGACGGCCTGGGGCGGGGCGAACAGCCACGCACACCCGGCGAGCCCTAGCCCAAAGACCACCACGAGCCCTATCTTCCAAATCCTGCGCATACCGACCTCCTTCGTCATTGCAGCTGGGGCGAGCGTAGCCCGATCCCAGCATGCCCAATGAGAATCGAGCGAACTCTGGACCGCGGTTCCGTCCATCGGTGGGCGGACACGTGTCCGGGCGAAACCCTGTTTCGCGGCACGGTGTATATTGCCACGGAAGGAGGCGGGGTGCCCGACGGGGAACTTGAGCTCATCCAGCGGAGCCTGAATGGCGACCTGGAGGCATGGGGGGAGATCGTGAGCCGGTACAAAGAGGCCGCGTTCGGGATCGCGGTGGCGATCCTCCGGAACCGCGCCGACGCCGAGGACGCGGTCCAGGATGCGTTCGTCCGCGCCTACGAGCGGTTGGACCGGTACGATCTTTCCCGCAAGTTCTCGACGTGGTTGTTCACGGTGACGGCGAACGTGGCGAAGAACGCGCTGCGCCGTCGCCGGCGGGACCCGCTCCCGAAGGAGGTGTGGGCGGAGGACCCCGCCCAGGCGGTGTGGCAAGAGGAGATGGAGCAGAGCGTGCGCGAAGCGGTGTGGGGCCTTCCCGAGCCGTACCGGGCCCCGCTCGTCCTCCGCTACTGGCACGATTTACCGCTCGAGGAGATCGGCGATGTGCTCGGCCTGCGGCTGGGCACGGTCAAGACACGGTTGCACCGGGCGCGAGCCCTGGTGCGGGCAGAACTTGCGGCACGGGGGGTGATTCGCGATGCGGTTGGATGAACTGGACCCTCTGATCCGGAGGGCGATCGCCCGGGAAGTGGAGGAAGGCCTCCCCGCCGTGGAGGGGTTGGAGGGGCGGGTCATCCGCCAGCTGGCCCAACCGGCCCCCCGCCCGTCGTGGCGGAGGCGGGCCTCCGCAGCCATCGCCCGGCCCCGGATCCGCTGGGGATGGGCCCTCGTCGGCGGGATGGCCATCCTCGCGGTGGGGGTGCTGATCGGGAGGTTCTCCTTCCCCGGCGGGAACCCGCTCCCCCCCGCGGGGGCGAACCTGTTCACCGTGGCGGCGCCGGGGGCGAAGGAGGTCAGCGTGGTCGGGGACTTCTCGGCCTGGCAGCCGATCAACCTATTCGACCACGATGGGGACGGCGTGTGGACGGTGACGGTGGCCCTCCCCCCCGGCCGGTACGAGTACGCGTTCGTCGTGGATGGCCGCTGGGTGGGGCAGGACCCGCTCGCGGCCGAGTACGTGCGCACGTTCGGGGAGTACGTGTCGGTGCGCTACATCGGCGGGGAGGGGCTGTGAGGGGCCTCGTCGTGGCCGTCGCCCTGCTCACGGTGGGGACCATGGCTCAGGTCCCCCTGGCGCCGGTTCCCACCGCAGAGGAGGTCCTCCAGTTCCTCCAGGGGATGCCGATCTCCGCGGCGCTGAAGGCCGCGTTGGCTCCGGTCCTGGGGGCGGGCCTCGCCACGGGACGGGCGACCCCAGCGGTGAGCCTCCCCTTCCTCCGCGGGCTCGCTACCTTGCCCCCTCCTCAGGCCGAGGAGGCCCTCTCGATCGTGTACCGCACGCTCGAACGGGGGTTCATGGTGGACGCGCTGATGAACGATGTGCTGAAGGTGCTCAAGATGGGGCAGCCGTGGGAGGCGGTGATGACGAACCTCCGCATCCGCGCCAACCTCCTCGTGGCTAGCCAGCAGGTGCTTGTCCAGCATGGCATCGTCGGGGTGGGGCCTCAGGGGCCGGGAGGCCCGCTCCTTCCCCAGGACCGGCTCGTTGTGGAGATGGCATGGGCCGTGGGGGATTTCGTGCTCAGCCAGCCACGGGAACCGTTGGAGGCGTTCGTGCGCTCTCGCTTCCAAAAGTTGCGGGGCTCGGTGCTCGACCCGAGCCTCGTGGATCCGCTGCTCGCCGCACTCACACCGGAGCTCGTGGAGCAGATCGCGCGTCAGGCGTATGGACCTAGCCTTTAGAAGGAGGTCGAGGAACATGAAACACATGTGGACCATCGCGCTCGTGCTGGCCATCGGCGTCGCCGCCGTGGGCCAGGTGGAACCGTTGGGGATCGTGGTTGAGCCGCCGGCGGGCGACCTCGTGGTCACGATCACCACCGACAAGCCGGCCTACGCCGTCGGGGAGACGGTGAAGATCACGTTCACCCTTAATACGGCCGCCTACATCATCATCGTGGACCGACATCCGGATGGGAATAGCTATCAGATCTTCCCCAACCAGTATGAGTCCCAGAACTACTTCCCCGCGGGGACGCACACCATCCCCACTCCGGGGAAGGGGTACCAGTTCACGGTGAACCCTCCCCTGGGCACGGAGTGGCTGTGGATCATCGCTTCGACCCAGCCCGTGAGCAGCCTCGCCGGGTTCTCCCCGGGCGAGCCGTTCCCCCTCCTCGGGGCGGACCCTGAGGATGTGCAGGTGCAGGTCCTCGGGCTCGTCCCCGAGCCGACCCAGCGGGCGTTCGACTTCACGAGCTTCGAGATCGTGTCCGGGCCCGCTCCTGGCTATGGCACGCTCATCGTGCGCACCTCGCCGGCAACGGCCAAGCTCTACGTGGACGGCATCTTCCGCGGCTACACTCCCCGGACCCTGAACCTCGTGCCGGGGTTCCACGATATCCTCATCCGCAAGGCGGGATACGGGGACTACACGGCGCGGGTCTACCTCGTAGCGGGGGGAACCCGGACCCTGGATGTGGTCCTCGCGCCGACCGGACCTGCGAACCAGCCTCCGGTCGCCCAGTTCACGTTCACGCCGCCCGTTCCCACCCCAGGGGCGCCTGTCTCGTTCAGCGCCGCTTCGTCCTACGATCCCGACGGGACCATCGTGACCTACCAGTGGGATTTCAACGGCGATGGCGTGTTCGATCGGACGGGCCGGACCGCGACGTGGACGTTCCCCGTGGCGGGCACGTACCCGGTGCGCCTCGTGGTGACGGACGGCCTGGGGGCGACCGGGCAGACAACGCAGCCCGTGGCGGTGGCGGCGATGAACCAGCCACCGGTCGCGCGGTTCGCCTACACGCCCACCGCTCCGCGGCCCAGCGACTGGATCCAGTTCGATGGCGGCGCCTCGTTCGATCCGGATGGATCGATCGCGGCCCACCAGTGGGACTTCCAGAACGACGGGATCTTCGATCGCACCGGTCAAGTGACGTTCTGGCAGTACGCGACGCCGGGCACGTACACGGTGCGGCTCGTCGTAACCGACAACCAGGGGGCTACCGGCCAGGCGACGCAGACGGTCGTCGTCACGCCGCTCGTCATGAACCGGCCGCCGGTGGCACAGTTCACATACAGCCCTGTCTCTCCGACCGTCGGGGCGCCGGTCACGTTCAACGGCACCACTTCCTACGACCCCGATGGGGCCATCGTCGCCTACGCTTGGGATCTGAACGGCGATGGGGCGGTGGATCTCGCTGGGCCGATCGTTTCGTGGGCCTACGCGACGGCGGGGGCGTACAACGCGACCCTCTACGTCACCGATAACGAAGGGGCCACGGGGCAGATGACCCAGCCCGTGATGATTGCGGTGGCGGGGCCTCCGGGGATGCCGGCGATGGCCGTCCCCGGGATCTACGTGTGGGGCACCGACACGTGGCGGATCACGGTGAACGGGGCCTCGACCTGGACCACGCCGCGGAGCTACCGCGTTGAGCTCCGCACGGATGGCGAGTTCATCAACGCGTCCACGGATACCGGCCCGGTCCCGCTGGGGCTCGTCCCCGAACCGGTGAGCGAGGGGTGGCGGATCGTGTTCGAGGGCACGGTGACCTCGGGCCGGATCACCCACTCGTTCCAGGTCCGCAATGCGAACTCGATCTACCTGGACCTGCAGCTGGACATGGACGGAGATGGGGACCTTGACCGCTCGCCGGGGTTCGTGCGGCTGCGCCAGTTCGGGGTCAACCCGCCCCTGAACCCGCTCGTCGTGGGAAACCCGGAGGGGTACAGCGGGGCGTTGGTCCCCTCGCTTAACTTCCGAATTGGGTCCGCCCTCTCCTACACGGAGTTCGTGCGGATCGTGTTCTGGCAGACGACGATCGGGGCGCTCGAGGGGATGTAGGACCTCCGCGCTCCGTGTGCGATGGGGCCCGGCCGACGAGGCCGGGCCCCTCGTCTCCCGGGGATCCCCGCGCTCGGCCCGACCGCCGCGGGGGAGAAACCGCGGCGCGTGGGCTATAATGACCCAACCTGCAAAGGAGGGTCTCGATGAAGGAAATCCGCTGGCACGGGCGAGGGGGGCAGGGAGCGAAGACCGCGTCCCAGATCCTCGCCCAGATCAACCTGCGCGAGGGCAAGTTCGTGCAGTCCTTCCCCGAGTTCGGCCCCGAGCGGTCGGGGGCCCCGATCCGGGCCTATAACCGAATCGCAGACGACGCGATCCGCGTCCATTCTGCGGTGTACGCGCCGGACATCGCCGTGGTGGTGGATGAGTCGCTCCTCACCGCGGAGAGGCCCGCCGACGGGCTCCATCCCGACGGCACGCTCATTGTCAACACCTCCTGTTCGGCCGAGGAGATCCGCCGCCGCACCGGCTACACGGGCCGGATCGTCGTCCTCGACGCGGACCGGATCGCCCGCGAGGCGGGAACAGGGTTCGCCAATATCCCCATGCTCGGGGCGGTGGCCGCTGTGCTTGGCACCCCCTGGGAGCTCGTGGAGGAGGAGGTCCGGGCAACGATGGGGGAACGCATGTCCCGCGACATGCTGGAAAAGAACATCGCCGCGCTGCGAACGGCGTACGAGGCAGCAAAGGGGGCAAGCCATGGCCGATGAACTCAAGGGCTGGAAGGACCTCCCCTTGGGCGGGGTCGTCCCCGGAGGGGCGGCGCGGGAGCTCAACAAGACGGGGAGCTGGCGGGCCGAGCGCCCGATTTGGCATGAGGAGAAGTGCATCCAGTGCTTCCAGTGTTGGCTCCATTGCCCGGACGATTCGATCCTCCTCCACGGCGGGAAGATGACGGGGATCGACTACGACCACTGCAAGGGGTGCGGGCTGTGCGCGGCGATCTGCCCCAAGGATGCCCTGGAGATGGTTCCAGAACGGGAGGGAACATGCGCAAAGTGATGACGGGCCACAAGGCGGTGGCCGAGGCGATGCGCCAGATCGAGCCGGATGTGGTGGCGGTGTACCCGATCACCCCCCAGTCGGAGATCGCCGAGTACTACGCCCAGTACGTGCACGACGGGATCGTCCACTCCGAGCTTGTGCCGGTGGAGAGCGAGCACTCCGCGTTGTCGGCGTGCGTGGGGGCGGCGGCGGCGGGGGCGCGGGTGATGACCGCGACCTCGTCCCAGGGGCTCGCGTTGATGGTGGAAGTCCTGTACATCGCGGCCGGGATGCGGCTCCCGATCGTGATGGCGTTGGCCAACCGGTCGCTTTCGGCGCCGATCAACATCCACTGTGACCACGCTGATGCCTACCTCGCGCGGGACGCGGGCGCGTTCCAGATCTTCTGCGAGAGCGCTCAGGAAGCGTACGACTACACCCTCATCGCCCAGCGGATCGCCGAGCACGAGAAGGTGCGGATCCCGGGGATCGTGAACCTCGACGGGTTCACCCTCACCCACACCTCACAGGTGGTCGAGCCGCTGGAGGACGAGACGGCGAAGAAGTTCGTCGGCCCGTTCAAGGCCCTGTTCCCCCTCCTCGATGTGGACCACCCCGTGTCGTGGGGGACGTTCGCCATGCCCGACTACTACTTCGAGCTGAAACGGGCCCAAGCTGCGGCGATCGAGGAGGTGGCGGGCGTGTTCCTGGAGGTGCAGCGGGCCTACGCCTCCCTCACCGGCCGGCGCTACACAGGGTTCATCGAGCCGTACCGGCTGGACGATGCGGAGCGGGCGGTGGTGGTGTTGGGCTCCACGGCGGGCACGGCGAAGGTGGCCGTGGATCAGCTGCGGGAGAAGGGGGAGAAGGTCGGCGTCCTCAAGGTATGGCTGTATCGGCCGTTCCCCTATGCCGAGGTCGCCCGGGCGCTCGGACACGTGAAGCAGGTGGCCGTTCTCGACCGCGCGTTCTCGTTCGGGGCAATGGGGGCCCTGTACAACGATGTGGCGGCGGCCCTCGTCCCAAGCGAGCGGCGGCCCGTCCTCGCCAACTACATCTACGGGTTGGGAGGGCGGGACGTGACGGTGGAGCAGATCCTGCAAGCGTTTGCCGAGGTGAAGACGGCCCGCCCCGCGACGGGGCTGCGCTACCTCGGCCTGAGGGAGTAGGAGGGACCATGCCAAGCATCAAGACCCTTGCCCAGCGCGAAGAAGCGGGAGTCCGGTTCACGAGCGGCCACACCCTGTGCGCAGGGTGCGCGGAGCCCCTCGTCGTGCGCGCCGTCCTCAACGCGATCGAGGGGCCCGTGGTGGCGGCGAGCCCCACCGGCTGCCTTGAGGTCGCGACGAGCCGTTTCCCGGGGACGGCGTGGAACGTGCCGTGGGTCCACGTCGCGTTCGAGAACGCGGCGGCGGTCATCTCGGGGGTGGAGGCGGCGTACAAGGCCCTCACCAAGACCGGTGCCGTCAAGCGGCGGATCCGGTTCGTCGTGTTCGGCGGCGATGGGGGGACGTACGACATCGGGCTCCAGGCCCTGTCCGGAGCGCTGGAGCGCGGCCACGACTTCCTCTACGTGTGCCTGAACAACGAGGCGTACATGAACACCGGCGTCCAGCGCTCCAGCGCCACGCCGCGCTGCGCCTCGGCCACGACCTCCCCGGTGGGGGACGAGATCCCCGGTAAGCCCCAGGACCGCAAGGACCTCACCGAGATCGTGGTCGCCCATCACGTCCCGTACGCAGGCCAGGCGGCAGTATCGAACCTCATCGATCTCGCGAACAAGGTCGAGCGGGCGATGAAGCACGAGGGGCCGAAGTTCCTCAACGTGCTCACCACGTGCCCGTTGGGCTGGCGGACCCCGCGCGATAGCGCCGTCACCCAGGCGAAGCTCGCTGTGGAAACCCGGTACTGGCCGCTCTACGAAGTGATCGAGGGCGTGTACAAGATCAACTACAAGCCGAAGGAGAACGTGCCGGTGGAGGAGTGGCTGAAGACCCAAGGCCGGTTCCGCCACCTGTTCCGCAATCCCAACGGTAAGGAGCTCATCGCCGAGTTCCAGGCGGCTGTAGACCGGCACTGGAACGAGCTTTTGAGGAAAGAGAAGTGCCTCTCCGGCGGCGAGAGCCAAGGCTAGCTGAGGGAAGGGACCGGCCCAGGCCGTGGTGGGTGGACCTGGGTCGGGACCTCTTCCTCGGGGCCGGGGTGGGGGCGGGGACGGGGGCCTTCTTCCACGACGCCGCGTTCGGCGCGGCGTGCGGGGCGATCATCGGCCTCCTTTTCTTCCTCTACTTCCGGCTCCGGCTGCGGTTGGTTCCCTACTGGAGAGTGAGGCGCTGAAGGTCGGGCTCACGCTGGGCGAAGTGGATCCCGGGGGCCCTGCCAAGACGTGGATCTTGACCGTGGGCGGCGTTGTTTCTCGCCAGCGCCGCGGTGGTGGTGCGGAGCGGGCTACGCTTGTCGAACGCAGGCGACCGCCTCGCCGAGGCGACGGGGATCGGACGGCTGTGGGTGGGGACGATCCTCCTTGCCCTCGCCACGTCGCTTCCCGAACTCGTGACCAACCTGGCGGCGGTCCACCTCGATGCCCCCGACCTCGCCGGCGGGAACATCCTCGGGGCGAACATGCTGAACATCGTTGTCCTTGTTGCGCTCGTGAGCCTGTTCCCGCGAGTCGTGATTCGGCCTATGGAGCGCGACCAAATCTGGCTCGTCGTCACCGCCTTGATCCTCACGGGGGCAGTGCCGGTGCTAGTCGCAATCGGAGGGCGCGTCAACCTGGGCCCAGTCAGCCTGGGCACGGCGTTCATCCTCGGCGGGTACCTGATCGGCATGGCCGTGGTGTACCGCACCCGCAGCTGTCAACCTGCGCCAGCCCCCACCAGCGCCGACCAGGACCCAGAAGAGGCGCCTCCGACGGTGCGCGGGGCATGGGCCAGGTTCGGGCTGGCAACGGCGGGGGTTCTTATCGCTGCCCCTGCCCTCGCCGTGAGCGCTGACCAGTTGGCCACCATCCTCGGGATCGCCGGGAGTTTCATGGGTGTCCTCGCCGTGGCGCTCGTGACGACGATGCCTGAGCTGAGCGTGACTTGGGGGGCGCTGCGCTTGGGTTCAGCGACGATGGCCCTCGGCAACGTGTACGGAAGCTGCGCGTTCAACGTTCTGATCCTGGGGATTGCTGATCTCATGTATCCGAAACCGATCTTCCTCGCCCTTGACCAGTCTCACATCGCAGCGGGCGTGGGAGCTTTCCTTCTCATGGGGCTCGGCCCGGCCTTCTTGGCCCTGCGGACGCGGGGCAAGCTTGCCCTGTCCCAAGCCCTGGCCGTGGTGATGGCCTTGGGATGGGGAGGCTTGATGTACCTTGTGCTCACGCTGGCCCAGTAGCTCCCTGGGTGCTGCTGGTGTCCACTGCCCAGCGGATGCCCCCGACGCACGATGGCCGTTTCGGAGGTCGCATCCGGCAGCGGGGGGTTGAGCATCGCTACCGCAGGCGGGCCAGCTTTGCTCGGGCGGGCTCCCGGACGCTTAGCCAAGCCTGAAGTAGCTCTCGAGCTCGGGTCATGCTCGTGTCGTCGCCTCCTCCACGATCTTGATCTCCTCGTCGGTGAGGCCGTAGAGGTCGTAGACGAGCTGGTCAACCCGGCGGTCCATGGCCACGATCTGCCCCCCGGGCGAGGTGTTGGGCAAGGCACGTCGCCTGACTTATGAGCGCTTGGGGCTGAGCCCCAATCGCTCCAGGCGATGTTTAATTGCCGAAGGGGCGCGCCCGTGTCGTTGGGCAAGCTGGTCGACGTTGAGTCCCTGCGCGAATCCTGCCTTGAGGCGCTGGTCTTCTTCCTCGGTCCAGGCTTCGTAGGCTCTGGGATGCGTGCGACGTTTCTCTTCAAGCGTATACAACTTAGCAGCTCTCTTTGGCGCGATGAAATCCAGGACTGCACCAAGTGCCCAAAACAGGTCCGGGACGTATTGTTCGTCGATCAAGATTCGGGATCGCACGTCCGCGCCATGCTTCACCTCGCTGATGCTCAGGAACCTCGATCCGTCCGGTGTCTCCTTGAGATCAACGTACAGGGTCCGCGATCCGGCCTTGACCCTCACGCTTATGATCTCCGTGTACTCAGGGGTCATTTTGTCGCCTCCTCGACAACGCGGATCTCCTCCTCGGTGAGGCCGTAGAGTTCGTACATAAGGTGATCGATTTGGCGGTCGGTAGCGGCGATTTGGCGCTGGAGGGCGGTCCTTTCATGTTCGGTCTTGGCGGCGGAGGTGGGGTTCACCTTGTGCCACTGGTTGATTCGCGCTTGTACAGGATGTCACGGCCATTCCTTCGCCATGCCCCAGAGGCCGCCGAACCATCGAATCATACCCACGCGCACGTTCTCCGCCGTTCGCACTACGAAACACTGCTTCTTACCGAAACCGTTCAGATTCGTCCCTAGGATCAACATGCTTCGGTCGTCGATTATGAAACGATCGTGTAGTACAGGCCTTGCTGGTAGCCGTACGTGGATATCGCGTCCTGACGCCTGGGCTACGTTGAGTAGTCTCCTGAGTTTCCCGGAATCCCGAATATTTGTGGTCAAGATATCGATCGTGCATTGCGGTGAACACGCATCCAGGTGTTCGACAGTCGCGTAGTCGAAGTAAGGATCGCATACTCTGATGTCGCCGAAGAGGGCGCCTAAAAATTGATGCAGTTGGACGACTTCCTGAACAGCCTTGGCGGGATCAACCATGGTCACAGAGCCACAAACAGCGGCAATTCTGGTCTTCCCACCGGCAAGTAGGAAGTACTCGTGTCTCCCCTTCCGTCGTCTCCGGTCCAAGGTACGCACTTCCCTCGGCGCGGCCATCGTTCCCGCCCCGGTCGTGGGGCTCACTGGTTGTACCGTGCGGTCACCCCGCGGGCAAGCCAGGCGGAACCGACGCGGGTTAGGGGGCGGCTACTCCGCGCCCGGACCGCGCTCGAGGCATTCCTTGAGCCGGTACAGGAGATCGAGGGCCTCGAAGGGGGTCAGCCGGTCCGGGTCCATGCGCCGCAGCTCCTTCAGCACGGGGTGATCGTCGGTGGCAAAGAGGGGGAGCTCCTTCTCACGCGGGGGCAAGGCGGGCGCGCCCTTCTCGAGTTCGTCCAGGGCCCGCTGGGCCTCGCGGAGGACCTCCTCGGGAAGCTGGGCCAGTCGGGCGACGTGAACACCGTAGCTCCGCTCCCCGACCCCGGGGAGGATCCGGTACAGGAAGACGACCTCCCCCTTCCACTCCCGGGCCGCGGCGTGGAGGTTCACGACCCCGGGAGCCTCGTCGGCGAGGCGGGCCAGCTCCCGGTAGTGGGTCGCGAACAGGGTCTTGCACCCGATCTCCATCGCCAGATGGCGGGCGATGGCCCGGGCGAGGACCATCCCATCGTGGGTGCTCGTCCCCCGCCCCAGCTCATCGAGGATCACCAGAGAGCGCGGGGTGGCCCCCCTCAGGATCGCCCCCGCCTCCACCATCTCCGCCATGAACGTGGACAGACCGCCCGTCAGGGCGTCGGACGCTCCGACCCGGGTGTAGATGCGGTCGAACACGGGGAGCTCCGCCTCCTTCGCCGGCACGAACGACCCCATCTGGGCGAGGAGGGCGATGAGCGCCGTCTGGCGAAGGAACACGGATTTGCCGGCCATGTTCGGCCCCGTGACCACCGCCAACTTCACCCCTTCCCCTAGCTCGAGATCGTTGGGCACGAACTGGGTCACTTCCTCCACCATCGGGTGCCGACCCTCGCGGATGCGAACCACGGCCCGATCCGTGAACCGAGGCCGGGTGTACCCCTTGCGACGGGCGACCTCGGAGAGGGATCGCAACGCGTCGAGCTCAGCGAGGGCCTCCCCCACCGCCCCGAGGGCCCCGATCTCCCCCTCCACCCGGCGGCACAGGGAGAGGAACGTGTCCCGTTCAAGTTTCGCGATCCCGTCCTCCGCCGCGGCGAGCCGGTCGGCCAGGGACGCGAGCTCGGCCGAGGTGAACCTCTCCCCACCGGTGAGGGACTGCCGCCTTCGCCAGTCGGACGGGACCTTCGCAAGCTGGGAGCGGGTGACCTCGAAGTAGTACCCGAACACCCGGTTGTAACCGACCTTGAGGCTCGGGATCCCGGTGCGGGCCCGCTCCGCCGCCTCGAGGCCCGCGATCGCCTCCCGCACCTCCCCCGCCTCGCGGCGCAGGGAGTCAAGCGCGGGGTCATAGCCCTCGCGGATGACATCCCCTCCATCGAGGGTCGGGGGCGGAGGGTCCACGATCGCGCGGCGCAGGTCGTCGGCGAGCTCAGCCGGCGCCTTCCCGATCGCGTCGGAGAGGGCGGCAAGCTCCTCCGGCGCGACCGCCAGGAGATCCTTCAGCCGCTCGCCGATCTCGGCCGCCGCGTCCAGGGTGCGGGCGAGGGCGAGGAGGTCCCCGGGGGAGAGCCCCCCCGTGGCCACCCGCCCGCGGAGGCGGGGGAGGTCGCAGCACGACCCGAGCGGGCGAGCGAGCGCGTCGTCCAAACCTGACTGGAGGAGGCAGTCCACCGCATCGAGCCGCCGCTCGATTCCCTCCCGCCGGGCGAGCGGAGCGAGGACCCACCTCCGGAGGAGCCGCCGCCCCATCGCCGTCTTCGTCCGGTCGAGGACGGACAGGAGCGTGACCGCGCCCTCAGCTCGGAGGGGGGTCAGGAGCTCAAGCGAACGCTGGGTGAACGCATCGAGGACGAGCGTCTCCTCCCCCGCCCGCGCCGGCGGCCTCAGGTGAGGGAGATCCCCCACCGTGGCCGTGAGGTAGACAAGGAGCGCGCCCGCGGCTGCCGCCGCGAGCGGAGCATCCCCCAGCTCCCCTGGGAACCGGGCGTGCAGGGCCGCGGAGCTGAAGTCGGCCTCCGGCCGTTCCGTACCTACCCCGGGCAGCTCGACCGGAGGGCGCCACCCCTCGGGGACGATCCACTCCGCCACCGGCAGCCGCGCCGCGAGATGAGCGAGCTCCCCAAGCGGGAGTTCCTCGGCCCAGAACCCGCCCGACGCCGCCTCGGCCCACGCCACCCCCGCCCGTTCCCCCCGCGGCCACACCGCGGCGAGGAGGACGTCCAGCCCGGAGTCGAGGGCCCCCTCCTCGATCATCGTCCCCGGGGTGAGGACCCGCACCACGCCCCGCTTGAGGAGCTTCTTCCCCTGTCCCGGCCGCTCGAGCTGGGAGGCGAGGGCGACCTTGTGCCCCTTGCGGAGGAGGCGCTGCACGTAGAGATCGGCCTTCCGCACCGGGACCCCCGCCATCGGGACCCCCTCCCGGCTGGTGAGGATGATCTCCAGGTCGCGGGCCACGGTCTCCGCATCCTCGAAGAACGCCTCGTAGAAATCGCCGAGCTGAAAGAGAAGGACCGCGTCGGGGTGGCGCGCCTTGAGCTCGCGGTACTGCCGCATCACCGGGGTCAGTTCCATGCCCGGCGGAGTATACCCACCGCCGTCGCCAGGCCGGCTCCACACCGTCGCCACATCCTCGCCCCATGCCCTGCACCTGGATGGGTGAGCCTTCACCCGAAGTCGGTCTCCCAACGGCCATTCTGTGCCGAAGGCAGGGCCCGGCTAGACTCGGGAGCGAGGATGAAGAGGATTCTGGTGGTGGACGACGACCCGTGGGTGCGAAAGCTCGTGCGGGGCTACCTCGAGCGGGCGGGGTTCGCGGTGACAGCCACAGCGAGCGGCGAGGAGGCCCTCGCCGAGTTCACCGCCCACCCCCCCGACCTCGTCGTCCTCGATCTCATGCTCCCCGCGATGGATGGCCTGGAGGTGGCCCGCCGCATCCGAAGCTCTTCCCCGGTCCCGATCATCATGCTCACCGCCCGGTCCACGGAAGAGGACCGCGTGGTGGGACTGGAACTGGGGGCGGATGATTACGTGGTGAAGCCATTCAGCGCCCGTGAGCTCGAGGCACGGGTGCGGGCCGTGTTCCGCCGCGCCGAGTCCGGCCCCGCGGAGCCGCGGGTGGCCGAGGCGGACGGGATCCGACTCGACCTCGAGCGACGGGAGGCGTGGGTGGACGGGAGACCGGTGGAGCTGACGGCGCTCGAGTTCGATCTCCTCGCGTTCCTCGTCCAACACCCCGGCCGCGCGTTCACGCGCCTGGAACTGCTGGAGGCGGTACGGGGATCCTCGTTCGCCTCGTTCGAACGCGCGATCGACTCCCACATCAAGCGCCTGCGGAAGAAGATCGAACCCGTGCCCGAGGCCCCGACCCGGATCGTGACCGTGTACGGGGTGGGGTACAAGCTTGCGGCGGAGGGACCGCGTGAGCCTGGTTAGGAAGCTCTCGTTTCAGACGAAGCTCGTGATCGTGCTCCTCGGGGTGGTCCTCCTCGTGACCACGCTCGGCCTCACCCTCGTGCGGATCTCCGTCAACCGGGCGTTCTCCGACCTCTCCCAGCGCGAGGGGCGGGCCTACGATCAGTGGGTGCGAACGCTCATCACCCGCTACCCTGGGCATCGGGACGACCTCGCTGGGATCGGGCGGTTCCTCGAGGGAAGCCCCCGCGCCCCGGGCTTCCTCCTCGTGAGCCCCGAGGGACAGGTCGTCCTCGCCCAGGACCCCTCCCTCGTGGGGCAGGTCCTCCCCCCCGCCGAAGTGGCGCGGGGAACCCCGATCGAGCTGCCTGACGGGAGCCAGTGGACCATCGTTCCCGTTGAGGAGAGCCCGCCCCCTCCCCTCCACGAGGCGTTCCTCCAGACGGTGAATCGCTCGCTGTGGATCGCCACGGGGGTGGTGGCGGTCGTCGCCCTCATCCTCGCCCTGCTCCTCATTCGCCACCTCACTGGCCCCCTGCGCAACCTGGCGGCCGCAGCCCACCGCATCGCCGCGGGCGACCTCACCGCCCGGGTGGAGGAGACAGGGGAGGACGAGCTGGGGAAGCTCGCCCAGTCGTTCAACGCGATGGCGGAGAGCCTGGAGGAGGCGGAGCGCTCCAAGCGGCAGATGATCGCCGATGTCGCCCACGAACTGCGGACCCCGATCACCGTCCTCCGCGCCGCGGTGGAGGGGTTCGAGGACGGGGTCCTCGAGCCAACCCCGGAGAACCTGTCCGCCCTCAAGGACAAGGTCCACCTCACGGCGCGGCTCATCGAGGACCTCCAGCAGCTCGCCCTGGCGGATATGGGGCGCCTGTCGCTCCGCCAGGAACCGTTCCCGCTCGAGCCGGTCATCGCGGACATCGCGGCGATGATCGGGCCCCAGCTCGAGGATGGGGGGATCCAGCTTGCCCTCGATCTTCCCCCCGACCTCCCCCCCGCGGCTGGCGACCGCCAGCGGATCCAACAGGTCCTCCTCAACCTGATGGCGAACGCCCTCCGCCACACCCCCGCCGGGGGGGAGATCCTTGTCACCGCCCGCGCGGACGGGTCCGAGATCGAGGTGAGCGTGTGCGACACCGGGCCTGGGATCAGCCCCGAAGACGCGGCACACCTCTTCGCGCGGTTTTACCGGGGGCGGGAGGAGCGCGCGGCCGGGACGGGGACGGGCCTGGGCCTGTCGGTGGCGAAGGCGATTGTGGAGGCCCACGGGGGGAGGATCTGGGCCGAGAACCGCCCCACCGGCGGGGCCTGCTTCCACTTCACCCTCCCCCGCGCCCTCACACCGTAATCGTCCATGAGTTGACGCGACGGCTTCTTCCGTTATAATGCGAATCATAATCATGAGCAGGCGGGAGCGGACCCCGAAACAGCACGTGATCCTGGAGGCCATCCAGGGGCGCACCGACCACCCCACCGCGGAGGAGCTGTATCGGGAACTCAACGAGCACGGCCATGCGATCAGCCTGGCCACCGTGTACAGGAACCTGCGCGCCCTGACCCAGGAGGGAAAGGTGCGCGAGCTCCACGGAGCTGGCCCGGATCGGTTCGACCCCACTGTCTCCCCCCATTACCACTTCCGCTGCCACCGCTGCGGCCGGATCTACGACCTCGATCTCCCCTACCGCAGGGAACTGGACAGCCTGAACTTGGGCCTGGGATTCAAGGTGCTGGGACACCAGCTCATCTTCCTGGGCCTGTGTCAAAACTGCCAAGGAGAAAAGGAGGAACCATGGCAAAAGTAGCGCGGGAGATGGTAGAAAGGGCAGGAGTGGATGTGGAACAACTCCTGGAGCTTTTGGTGAACAACGCTGCTGCGGAACTCACCACCTATTACTACTACACCATCCTCAGGGCCAACCTCATCGGCCTGGAGGGAGAAACGATAAAGGAGATCGCTGAGGTAGCGAGGATCGAAGACAGGAACCACTTCGAGGCCTTGGTCCCCCGGATCTACGAACTGGGCGGGGAGCTCCCCGATGACATGGTGCAGTTCCACAATCTTTCCGCGTGCCGGCCCGCCCACCTTCCGGAGAACCCCCGAGATGTGAAGGGGATCCTGACGGTGCTGGTGGAGGCGGAGCGGTGCGCCGTGCGAGGCTACACCCAAATCTGCAACATGACCGCCGGCAAAGACCACAGGACCTACGACCTTGCCCTTTCCATCTTGCATGAGGAGATCGAGCATGAGTCGTGGTTCTCTGAGTTTCTGGGGGAGGGTCCGTCCGGGCACTTCATGCGCCGGGGGGAAACCTCTCCCTTCGTCTCCAAGTTCCTCAAGTAGAGGGTGCGGCGGGGCTACACCGGTGAAGAACTCACCCAGTTGTAACCGAGACCAGTGCCCGTCCCCTGCACGGGACGGAGTTTCTGAAAATCAGGAGGGGTAAAGAATGCGTAAAATGACGGAACAGAACCTGAGGGACGCGTTCGCCGGGGAATCCCAGGCCCACATGCGCTACCTCATCTTCGCCGACGTGGCCGAACGGGAAGGAAAGCCCAACATCGCCCGCCTGTTCCGGGCGATCGCCTACGCGGAACAGGTCCACGCCCAAAACCACTACCGCGAGCTCGGGATGATCCGGGGCTCCGCCGACAACCTCACGGTGGCCATCGACGGCGAGACCTATGAGGTGGAGGAGATGTACCCGGCCTACAACGCCGTGGCCGAGCTCCAGGGGGAGAAGGGCGCCGTAAGGAGCACCCACTACGCTCTGGAGGCGGAGAAAATCCACGCCCAGATGTACAAGGGGGCCCAGGAGGCCGCCCAGGCCGGGAAGGATATCCAGCTCAAGACCGTGTACATCTGCCCGATCTGCGGATACACCGCGGAGGGCGAGGCCCCCGCCCGGTGCCCGGTTTGTCAGGCCCCGCGGGAGAAGTTCCGCGCGTTCTGACGGGAAAGGAGGAACGATGGGAAAGAAGGCGCAGGAGATCGTTGGGATGAAGGTGGAGGAGCTGGTGGAGCAGCTCAACCGGGCCTATGCCGATGAGTGGCTCGCCTTCTACCAGTACTGGGTAGCGGCACAGATCGCCTCCGGCCGGGGATCCCAGCCCGTGGTGGAGGAGCTAACGCGGATCGCCGACGAGGAACTCGAACACGCCGAGGAGCTCGCCCAGCGGATCGTCCAGCTGGGGGGGAAACCCCTTCCCCATCCTAAGTTGTGGCTGGAGAAAACGAACTGCGGCTACAGTGAGCCGCCGGACTCCCGGGACCTGGAGAAGCTGCTCCGCACAAGCATCGACGCCGAGCGCTGTGCGGCCTCCGTCTACCAGAAGCTCGCCACGCTCACCCACAGTAAGGATCACATCACGTACCAGCTGGTCTGCCACATTCTGGCCGAGGAGCTCAACCACGAGGATGCTTTTGAGAACCTGCTCTAAGGAGGAGACCATGGAAGAACGGCGTATCCCATTGATCGGTGACCCCGCCCCCGCGTTCGTCGCCCAGACGACCCGGGGGAAGATCGACTTCCCCAAGGACTACCAGGGAAAGTGGGTGATCCTATTCTCGCACCCGGGGGACTTCACCCCTGTCTGCACCACGGAGTTCGTGGCCTTCGCCAAGCGGTACCCGGAGTTCCAGAAGCTAGGGGCGGAGCTCATCGGGCTTTCGGTGGACCACGTCTACTCCCACATCAAGTGGACGGAGTGGATCGAGGAGAAGCTCCGGGTGAAGATCCCGTTCCCGATCATCGCCGACACGACGGGGAGGATCGCGGGGCTCTACGGGATGATCCACCCCGGGGCCTCGGAGTCGGCCGCGGTGCGGGCGGTGTTCCTCATCTGCCCCCAGGGGATCGTGCGCGCGATCGTGTACTACCCAGCGAATATCGGGCGGAACATGGACGAGATCGTCCGGCTCCTCAAGGCATTCCAGACCGCGGTGAAGGAGAAGGTGGCCCTCCCCGCCGATTGGCCGAAGAACGGGCTCATCGGTGACCACGGGATCCTCCCCGCCCCCGATACCGAGGATGGGGCCAAGAAGCGATTGGCGGAAGCCCAGGCTGGAGCCTACGAGTGCTACGACTGGTGGTTCTGTCACCGCAAGCTCAAGGAGGCCGCGTGATGGAACGTCATCTGACCCAATCTCGACCGACGGAAAGCTGAAGGGTAGAGGAGGAAACAATGGGAATCGCAGCGAAGATCCAAACCGCTGATTGGCAGAAGGAAAAGCACGTCCCAGCGCTCGAGTGCCCGGACCGGGTGAAGGCGGACACGTGGACCCAGGTGAAGGTCTCCCTCGGCAAGGCGACCGCCCATCCCAATACGACCGAGCACCATATCCGCTGGATCGGGGCCTATTTCGCCCCTGACGGGGACAAGTTCATCTACGAGCTCGGAAAGTTCGAGTTCAACGCCCATGGCGAGGCCGTGGCCGGGCCGAACCAGGGCCCTGTGTACACCCATCACGAGGTGACGTTCTCCTTCAAGACGACGAAGCCCGGGACGCTCCACGCCCTGGCGTACTGCAACATCCACGGCTTGTGGGAGGCGGAGAAGCGGATCGAGGTGGGATAGCAGGCTCCCCCGGGCGGCACGGTACAACGAACCGGGGCCGGGGAGAGCCCTCCCCGACCCCGGGCTCACCCCCTACCGGCCCATCCTCGTGCCGCGAGGGCCGAGGCAAGCGCTCGTGCCCTGGCAGTTTGCGCATTCAAACTGGATCGTGGTGTGGCTGATCCCAAATTCATCGGCGAGGACCCGCTTCAGGTCCGCCATCACAGCTCCCGCTCTGCTCAGCGCCTGATCGGCAATCACAACGTGGGCGGACAGGGCGACGTACCCCGGACTCACCGTCCACACGTGGAGGTCATGGACCTCCGCTACCCCCGGAACTCCGGACATCGCCTTCAAGACGGAGCTCGCTCGCATCCCTTCAGGCGTCCCCTCGACGAGGATGTGCCCGGCTCGGCGCACCACCCGCACCGCGCCGACGAGGATCAGCACCGCGATCGCGAGGCTCACCAGGGGATCGGCGATCGTCCATCCGGTGGCGAGGATCACGACCCCTGCCCCGATCACGCCCACCGAACCCAGGGCGTCGCCCACCACGTGGAGGAACGCGCTGTGGACGTTGAGGTCGTGGCGGTCGTGGCGATGGAGCACCCCCGCCACGCTGATGTTCACGACGAGCCCCGCCCCGGCCACGGCGAGCATCGGCCCCGCCAGGATGGGGGATGGGTTACGGATCCGCCCGATCGCCTCCCAGAAGATCCCCACCGCCACCGCCGCCAGCGTGGCCCCGTTGACGAGCGCGGCCAGGACCTGCACCCGGTGGTACCCATAGGTGTGCCGGTCCGTGGGGGGGCGGCGGGCAGCCTTGAGGGCGGCGTAGGACAGGGCAAGGGCGAACGCGTCCAGGAAGACGTGCGCCGCATCGGAGAGGAGGGCAAGGCTCCTCGTGAGGAGCCCGCCCACGACCTCGGCGACGCAGACGAGTGCAGTGATCCCGGCAGCGAGGAGGAGCCTTCCCTCGCTGTGAGAACGTGTCGCCATCGCCTGTGCATGATCCCGACCGGACGCCGCCCGCGCAAGGCCGTCCATGGGCCTGGTCGAACGTGCTACCGGAAGAAGGATCGGTTCCCGCGGGTGCGGGTTAGCGAGGGGGCTCCGCGGCGTAGCCCCGTTCGAGGGCTTCCCGGTTCAGCTCGATCAACCGTTCACGGGCCTTGGCCCCGAGCTCAACAGCCATCGCCTTCGCGACCGTCTCAAGGGGGAGGATGCCAAGGGCGCGCACCACCGCCCCGAGGGCGATCATGTTCGCCACGCGTGGCTCCCCGAGCTCCCGGGCGACGTCGTTCGCCGCGACGAAGATCCCGCGCACATCCTTCCGCGTGAGGTCGCGTTCGATGAGCGACCGGTTCACCACGATCGCCCCACCCTCGGCGACCCGCGGCTCGAACCGATCGAGGGACGGGCCGTTCATCGCGAGGAGGACATCCGGGTTCTCCCCGATCGGCGACCCGATCGGCTCATCGGAGAGGACCACGGTACAGTTGGCTGTTCCCCCGCGCATCTCCGGCCCGTAGGAGGGAAGCCAGGTCACGTCGAGGCCAGCCTCCATCCCCGCCCGGGCGAGGATCTTCCCCGCCAGGAGCACCCCCTGCCCTCCGAACCCCGCACACACCACCGCTCGCTCCATCTCTACCCCCTATCCACGAGGTCCCCGAGGGGGAACGCCCCCGTCACGACATCGGCCACGTGCTGGTGGGCCGCCGCGGGGGGCATCCTCCATCCCGTGGGGCACGTCGCCAGGATCTCCACGAGCGAGTACCCCTTCCCCTCCACCTGGTAGCGGAGGGCCTTCTCGATCGCCTTCGTCGCCTGGGCAACGTGGCGTGGGTCGTGGAGCGACTGGCGGGTGACGTAGGCCGGAGCAGCAAGGGTGGCGATCAATTCCGCTACGGGAAGCGGATGCCCCATCGTGGAAACATCGCGCCCCTCGGGACAGCTCGTCGCCCGCTGCCCGGGAAGGGTGGTGGGGGCCATCTGCCCCCCGGTCATCCCGTAGATCTGGTTGTTCACGAAGATGACGGTGATCGCCTCGCCCCGGTTCGCGGCATGGATCGTCTCCGCCGTCCCGATCGCGGCCAGGTCACCGTCCCCCTGGTAGGAAATCACAACCAAGTCAGGGTTCGCCCGCTTGAGCCCCGTGGCCACGGCGGCCGCCCGGCCGTGGGAGGCTTGGATCCCGTCGCAGCGGAACCACTCGTAGGCGAACACAGCGCACCCCACGGGGGCGATGAACACGGTTCGTTCCTGCACTCCCAGCTTATCGATCGCCCCCGCCACGAGGCGCGTGATGAGACCGTGGTCGCACCCCGGGCAGTACGTAAAATGCTTCTCGTTGAGGCTCGTGGGGCGAGCGAAGACCTTCACCATCGTCTCCGCCTCAGGCATAGCGCAGCACCTCCCGCAGGATATCGCTCGGGGTCGGCACGACCCCCCCCAGCTCCCCGTAGAACGGGGTCGCGGTGCGACCCTCCACCGCCAGCCGCACGTCCTCCCACATCTGGCCAGCGGATAGCTCCACCGTGAGGATGGCTTTCACCCGCTCGGCGAGGGTCCGAATCGGGGCGTAGGGGAACGGCCACAGGGTGACCGGACGGAGGAGCCCAACCTTGACCCCCCGCTCCCGCCCCCGCCGCACCACGGTCTTGGCGATCCTCCCCATCGTCCCGTACGCGATGAGGAGGACCTCCGCGTCCTCGGTCGCCACCTCCTCCCACCGCACCTCACGGGCCTCGATCTCCCGGTACCGGGCGTACCTCTTCACGTTGAGCTCCCGCAGCACCGTCGGCTCGAGGGCGAAGCTCGCGATCAGGTTGGGCTCTCGCCCCTTCGCCCCGGTGAGGGCCCACGGCTTGGGAGGGAGGGTCCCCGGATCACGCGGTGGAGGGAGGGTCACCGGCTCCATCATCTGCCCGAGCATCCCGTCGGCGAGGATCAGTGCTGGGACCCGATAGCGATCGGAGAGGTCGAAGGCGAGCCCCGCCAGTTCGGCCGCCTCCTGGCCGGTGGACGGGGCAAGGACGATCAGCCGGTAGTCGCCGTGGCCCCCGCCCTTCGTGGCCTGAAAGTAGTCCCCTTGCGCCGGGGCGATGTTCCCCAGTCCGGGCCCGCCCCGGGCGGCGTTGAGGATCACGCACGGGAGGTCCGCCCCCGCGAGGTAGGAAATCCCCTCCATCTTGAGGCTCACCCCGGGGGAGGAGGAGGAGGTCATCGCGCGCACCCCCGCTGCCGCCGCGCCGTAGCACATGTTGATCGCCGCCACCTCGCTCTCCGCCTGGAGGAACGCCCCTCCAGCCTTGGGGAGGTGGGCCGCCATGTATTCCAGGACCTCGTTCTGGGGGGTGATCGGGTAGCCGAAGTACGCGCGGAGCCCCGCACGGATCGCTGCCTCGGCCATCGCCTCGTTGCCGGTCATGAGCTGTCGTTCCGCCATCCGCCCCTCCTTACCGCTGCGGCTCGCCGGATGGTCGCCCCGCACCCCGCGCCGGGGTGCCAGCGGCCGCTTTCTCCCGGTAGACCTCGATCGCCACGTCGGGACACGTCTGAGCACAAAGGGCGCAGCCGGTGCACGCCTCAGGGTGAACGGCTGCGGCCACGGCGTATCCTGAACTGTTGTACTCTTTGGACAGATCGAGCACCCCGAACGGACACACGGCGACACACAGGCCGCACCCCTTGCACCGTTCCCGGTCTACCACCACCTTCCCCTTGGGCATCGCTCGCCTCCTAGTCCAGTTCCAATCGTTTGGATGTGCGGTCCCCGTGGCGGCGCTTGAGGCGCCCCAATGCGGCGTCGGTCGCCTTCAGCCACGCCTCGAGCCGCCGCTCCACCCGTTCCTCAGGCTCCGCGGGGAGGGGGGTGGCACCAGCGCGGCTGTTGAGGGCGGACCGGAACTCGATCGCCTCGCGGTGATAGGCGAGGGCATCCCGATCCTGGTCCGTGACCCGGCGCAGGGAGAGGGTGGGCCGGTCGAGGCGGTCCAACCCGATCACCTTGACGAGGACCTCCTGGCCCACGATGAGGGCCCTCCCGCCCGGGCCGTCGCCCACGGTAGGGATCTCCGACGTGTGGAGGAACCCCACCCCTCCTTCCGGGAACCCGATCAGAACACCGTTGAGTTGGATCTCCAGCACCTTCCCCAGCGCAAGGTCACCGACCCGGGGGTTGGGAGTCATCGTCTCCCCTCACCTCCCGCGCGGTCCTCCTCAGGGGTCATGCCTTGGCAACCTTGCCCGCCTTGATGCAGCGGGTACAAACCTCGATCCGCACCCGCCGCCCGTTGTGGACGACGTGGATGCGCTGCAGGTTGGGCAGGCGCACCCGGCGACTGTGGCGGCCGGAGTGGCTCACCTTCGCCCCGAACTCGGGGCCCCGGCCGCAGATTTCGCATCTTCGTGCCATCTCAATCCTCCTTGTGCACGTAGTGAGGGGCAAGTGGACGCGGGTCATCGGGTCCCCCCGACTGAAACCGGTCCCAGCCTTGGCGGGCAACCTCGCTCGCCCGAGGGTGGGCGAACCGCGCCCCGGCGCAGGTGACCCCCGGCGCACAAGTCGCGATCTCGTCCCGGAACTGCTCGACCCCGGATCCAACGAGGAGAGCGCCCGGCTGTTCGACCACCTTGGCGAGGGCCTCCCGCCACGGGAGCACGGCTTCCGCCCCCACGCGGTCCCGGGTTGCCCACGCCATGTACACGAACTCCCGGCGGTCATGGATCCACACCGCGACCTTCCCCGGCCACCACGCAACCGGTCCGGCGAGGGCCTCGGTGTGGCGAACCCCCACCACGGGAACCTGTAAAGCCTGCGCCATTCCCTGGGCGAATGCAAGGCCGACCCGGAGACCGGTGAACGAACCGGGGCCGATGTCAACGGCGATCAGTTCGATCTCTTCCCGCTTCGCCGCCGCCAGACGGAGCAAGGCATCCACCGCCGCGGGGAGGACTCCCCCCCCGCTGCGGCCCATCGGCAGCACGAATTCGTGCTCCCCACCACCCAGGGAAACAAGGGCGACTCCGCCCTGGGCGCCCGCAGTCTCGATCCCCAACACCACGGTCCATCTTAGAGGCCAGCTCCCGGGGCGCGCAACTCCGCCTCACGAAGGAGGCGGGGCGGGGGATGCGTTCCCGCTAGGATTTGCTCGCCGCGGAGGCGATCCTGGGCGATCGCACGGGCGAGGGCCTTCTCATCGGCGAAGCGCTCGTCAGGCCTGAGGAAGGAGAGGAGGTGGACCTCCACTGACCCCACCACCTCGCCGTGGGGGGGGGTGAAGAGGTGGACCTCGGCCGAGGGGGATAGCCCAGGGAACGTCGGCCGGTCCCCGATGTAGAATAGAGCCTTGCTTTCCCCGAGCGACCATTGAACCCACGCCGCGTACACCCCGCGCCGCGGCCGCACGAGCTCGGGGGCGAGGTCGAGGTTCACCGTGGGGTAGCCGAGCCGGCGGGCGAGCTTCACCCCCGACGTCGGGCTCCCGGCGAGCCACGCTGGCCGGCCGAGGAGCAAGGCCGCCTGATCCACCTCCCCCCGGGCAATGAGGTCCCGGATCCGGCCCGCGCTCACCACCTCCCCCTCCCACCGCCAGGGGGCGACGACGTGCACCGCCAGGTTGAGGGGGGAGGCGAGGCGCTGGAGGGTGGCCACATCCCCCGCCCGATCCCGGCCGAACCGGTGATCCGGCCCCACCACGGCCACTGTCGCCCCGAGCCGGGCGACGAGTTCCTCACCCACGAACTCCTCGGCGCTCAGGTCCTGGATCCGTTCCCAGGGGGCCACCACGACCTCGTCGGCGTGATCCCGGAGCAGGCGCACCTTGGCGGGGAGGGTGAGGAGAGAGGGCCCCCGGGGAGGGAACGTGTAGGCGACCACAGGGAGCCCGGCGGCGCGCTGGCGCGCCTCCGCGAGGAGGAACTGGTGGCCGCGATGGACGCCGTCAAACCGCCCCACCGCCACGGCACAGGACATCCGCGTTAGGAGGTCTTGCTGGCGAGGATGAGCCACCCGTAGCTGCGCAGGGATCCGTACCCGATCTCATCCCCCTCGGGGCTCCAGCACGGGAACGCATCGCGCCACTCGTCAAAGGTGAACGCGGTCCGCTCCCGCCCATCGCGGCGGATGACGTGGATGTCGGATGGCCCGCGCAGGCTCGACTCAAACGCGATCCATTCCCCATCCGGGGAGAAACGGGGGCACCAGTCGAAGAACGGGTCCTCGGTCAGCATCTCGATCCGGTCTCCCTCCACGAGGTCGAGGACGTACAGGTCCCAACTCAGCGTCGCCCCGACCTGCCACAGGCCGACGAAGGCGAGCGATCGGCCATCGGGGGAGAAGTCGGGGGTGTCCACCGGACCAGGGGTGCGGGTGAGCCGGCGGACCGTCCCCGAGGGAAGATCGAACAGGTACAAGTCGCACTGCCCATCCGCATACGCGATGAACGCGATGCTCGTCCCATCCGGCGACACGGCGGGCCGCGCGATGAGCTCGACCCCGGGGAGGGCCCCCGACTGCCGGAGCTGGTCTTGGGAGAAGAGGAGGGTCCGCTCCCCAGCGAGGGTGGCCTGCCACAGGGCGTAGCCTTGCTCGCTGAACGCCACGTACACGAACCAATCCCCGGGCCCGAACCGCGCCCAGTCGGTGGCCGCGCCCTCGGTCAGCGGACGGGCGTTCCGCCCCTCCGGGGCGAGCCCAACCCACACTTCCCCTTCGTCCACGTACAGCACGTACTGGCCATCCCGCGACCAGTCAAGGGCCGTCAGGCCGAGGAGCCCCGCCCCCGCCTGGATCGGGATCAGGAGAAGCAGCCCAACGCACAGCCTGCGCATCACGCCCATTCTAGGCACGAGGCCGGAACGGGACAACTCCGACGCCCCCATCCCTTGCGGGGGGAAAGGGTCAGAACCCATCCCGCACCTCCACGACGTCCAGTTCCGCGACCCGCGCCGGGATGCTGAGGAGGGAGGCAAGGTTGGGCTGGGTCGCCCCGCCGTCCCCGGAGATGAGCTCCTTCACGTACAGCCCACCCTGACAGAGGATCTCGACCTCCGCTTCCGTGGGGGAGAGGAGGCGGCCCGTGGCCGCGAGGACCCTCCGCCGGCGGACGAGGTCAGCCCGCCGATGACGGACCCGCTCCGGGGTCCGCTGCTCGATCTCCCCCACAAGCGCCCCCACGGCCCGCGTGAAGGCCTCCTCGTCCACCGGCCGTGCAAGCTCGATCCGCGCCCGGTACCTTTTGTCGGCCCGTTCCTCCTTCACCTGGGCCACGAGGTCCGCCGTGCCCGGTCGGAGGTCGAGGACCTCCACCTTCCCCGCGGCGGCAGCGTTCACCTCGCGGGCAATCGCCTCCAGGTCGAGGGTGCGGATCGTGGGCTCCTTGACCTCGATCACGAACGGCCGACCCCGGCCGAGCATCCGCGCGTCGATGTCCTCCCGCCCTGCCCCGTGGAGGTGGCCTCCCGTGCCGCCGCTGGCGGCGAGGAACGCGGGGAGCACGAGCTCCTCGACCGAGGTCGGGTACTGCTTCCCCGTCCCCCCGCAGCTCACGCAGCCCCGGCCACGGCAGCTCCGGCACGGCCAGTGGGTTTGGGGGATCCCCCGCGCGAGCTTCCGGTACCGGCCGTAGAAGAAGGCCGGGGCGACGGTGAGCGCGATCGCCCCCGTGTCGAGGTCCACCGTGAACTGTACGTCCGGGCGGGCGAAGTCCACCGTCGCCTCCCGCCCCGCCAGTTCCCGCTCGAACGCCTTCCCCAGCTCCCGATTCACATCGCGCCTGAACGGTTCGGCCCACGGGGAGGGGAACCGCTCAGCGAGGAACTCCTCCACCGCCTCGTGGCGGGGGGAGAGGCGCACGCCGAAGAGGAACGTGGCGAACTCCCGATCCCGAACGAGTTCGGCCGCCTCGCGGGCCCGCGCAGCGAGGGTCGGCCACAGGCCTTGGCAGACCCAGCACCGTCCCTCGGGGACCGACGCCCCGCCGCCGGCTGCGGCACGGAGGATCCTCCCCCGCTCCGCATTGGGGACACCGGAGCCCAGCCCAGCGAAGCGACGCCCGAGGCACCGATCGCAGATCGGCCCCGCGGAGGCAAGAGAGGCGGCGAGTTCGAGCGGGTCCACGAAGGAGATTATAGGGGGTAAGGCGCGTATACTGATCCCCTATGCCCCTCGTACGGGGCGAGGAGGATCCGATGACGATGCGTGAGGTGGTGCGGAGGGTCGGGGCATGGGTCGCCGTTCTGACCGCAGTTTTGGGGGCAACCGCCGTCGCGGCAGGGGATGTGGTGGCCTGGATCCCCTACGCGCGGATCACCCCCGAGTACGACAACGTGGTTGCCATCCTCGGGTTCCGCCCGACGGAGACGACGACGACCGACCCGGCGGAGCTCGACCTCCTGCTCGCGGGCCGGCCGGTGCTCCTCATCCCCGAGCAATCGGAGGCCGAAGAGAGGGCCCTCGAGGAGCTGGGCCTCGCCACGGCAACCGTCCTGACCGGGTTCCTCGCCCAAGGAGGCCGGATCGTGGGCCTGACCTACTCCCAGGGGGCCGAGGACATCCTGCGCGGGGCCGGGCTATGGGCTGTGACGGATGACTACAACGTCACGGGCGGTGACATCGCGATCGCCCTTCCCACTGACCCCTTGGCGCGGGACGTCCCCGCGCGCTACGAGGGTCCGGACGGGAGCACCGACTTCGCGAACCTGCCCCGGGACGCGGTGGTGGTCGCCTGGGACACGGTGGACGAGGCGCCGGTCGTCTTCCGCTGGGAGACACGGGGGGGAACGGTGGTCATGCTCGGGTTCGACTGCTACGAGTACAACGACGCGACGGCGCAACTCCTCACGAACGCGGTTGAGGTTGCGCTTGGGACGCCCGTCGAACCAGCCGCGGACAACGTGGTGCAGGACCTGGGCCCAGCCGATATCGAGGACATCCTCATCCAGCTTGGCTACACGTTCGACAGGAGGACCGACGACTACGGCGATCCGGCCTGGGTGATCTACCTCAACGTGGCCACGGTGGCGCTGTTCGTGGACGACCCGGTGGAGGATGCCCCGGGCCGGTACCAGTACCTTCAACTCTATGCGGGGTGGCTCACCGGCGGCGCGACCCCGTGCGAGGTCGTCAACGCGTGGAACCAGGCCAAGCGGGGCTCGCGCGCCTACCTCGACGAGGACGGTGACGTGGCGCTCGAGGCCGATCTCTACCTGCGGGGCGGGGTGACGCGGGACACGATCGCCGAGTTCCTGGAACGATTCGAGCGGATCCTGCCCATCTTCCTCGACCACCTGCACGAGGGCTAGCGAGCGCCTCGTTCGTCATGGGTTCGCCCGGGGCCGGGAGGTCGTTGCCCCGCCCCGGGCGAGCGTCCATTGCGATCCGCTACAGCCGGCCTCCCATCGTAAGGGCGAGGACCGCCTTTGGGGCATGAAGCCGGTTCTCCGCCTGGTCGTACAGCCACGCCAGCTCGGGGTCATCGCACAGCTCAACGTCGGCCTCGTTGCCGCGGTCGATGGGCATCACGTGCATGAGGTACCCGGGCTTCGCCAGTCCCCTGTGCCTCTTACGGGTGTACTTCCAATCCTTGAACCTCTCCGCGTTCTTGATCTCCGCCTCTTTGCCGATCTCGTAGCGGCGGGCTCATCCACCCCCGGGGGAACACGACCGTCGCCCCCTTCACGGCATCGTCAAGCTCAGTGGTGACCTCGAACTTCCCCCCGCCCTGTTGGGCGAACTTCTGAGCCAAGTTCAAGGCCGCGGGGTCGAGCTCGTAGCCCATCTCCGCGAGCACCCTCGCCACGCCGGAGACCCGCTCGGTGGAATAGACCACCTCCTCCCCTTCCGTGGCGGAGCACCGCACCGCTTTCTCGTAAACATCCGGGGCAGGGTGTTACGCCCTGCCCCGGACGCAGCTCGGGCAGGGCGAATACCTATGGTCTCCCGCCCATCGTGAGCGCCATGACCGCCTTCGCCGTGTGGAGCCGGTTCTCCGCCTCGTCGTACACCACCGACTGCGGCCCGTCGATCACCGCATCCGTGACCTCCTTGCCGCGGTCAGCGGGAAGGGCATGCATGTAGATCGCGTGACGCCGCGTCAGCTTCATCCGCCGCTCGTCGCAGATCCAGTCCCGATGCTTCTTCGTCTCGGCGACGATCCCCTCCGGGGTCGAGGCGGCGAAAAAGCCGCCCCAGTTCTTCGGGATCACGACATCGGCCTTGTCGAACGCTTCGTCCATATCGTGGGTCACCGTGATCTTGCCCCCGTGGTGGGCCGCGTTCTCCCGGGCCTGGGCCATGATCTCCGGGCTGAGATCGAACTTCTCCGGGTAGGCAAGGGTGATGTCCATCCCGTACCGCGCGAAGAGGAGGATCTGCGATTGCGGGACAGACAGGGGCTTGAGGTGCGATTCAGCGTAGGCCCAGCTGATCCCGACCTTCACTCCGTGGAGATCCGTCCCGAATCGCTCCCGAATCGTCATGATGTCGGCGAGAACCTGCATCGGGTGGTACACGTCATCCTGCAGGTTGAGGACAGGGACCCGCGACCGGGCAGCGGTCCGGCGCAGGTACTCGTTCCCCTTCCCGTACTCGCAGGCGCGGATCGCGATCGCGTGCCCGAGACGCGACAGGACCTCCGCCGTGTCCTCCGGGGTCTCGCCATGGGAGAGCTGGAGCTTGTCTGGGGTGAGAAAATGCGCATGTCCGCCGAGCTGGGTGATCCCGGCCTCGATCGAATTCCGCGTCCGGGTGGAGCTGTCGTAGAAGATCATGAACACCGTCTTGTAGAGGAGCCATGGGGTTGGCTCATCGTGAGCGAACTTCAGTTTCAGCTCCCGCGCCACGTCCAGAAAGACGTCGATCTCGTCGCGGGTGTAGTCCTGGCACGTGATGAAGTGCCGCCCTCGGAAGAAACTGGACATACGGTTACCCTCCTTTTATTTGCGAAACTTGGGCCAGCTCGGTGAGGAGCGTGGCCGGAAACGCAGCGTAAAACGCTGCGCTGAACACAAGGTCTTCGGTCTTCACTCGTTCGTTCGGGGCATGGGCGAGCGCCTCCGCCCCTGGACCGAATCCTACCGTGGGGATGTGGTACACGCCCGCGGTAACCGTGCCGTTCGTGCTGAAGTTCCAGTGCGCGATCTCGGGGTCCCGTCCAAAAACGCGGCGATAGGTCTTCGCCGCCGCGCGGGTGATGAGGGCATCCTCCGCCTCGAGCCACACCGGGAAGTACTTCTCGGTGGGATAGCGCAGCCCGGTATAACTCGGCTCGTCGAACACGAGCTCACGCACCGTTCCCGCGATCCCCGCTCGCCGGAGGGCGTCCTCCAGCTCGCGAAACACCTGGTCCTTGGACTCGCCAACGGTCAGGCGGCGATCGAGGTGGACCTCGCACACATCGGGGACGGCGTTCAGAGACGGCGACTGGGAGCTGATCTCCGTGACAGCGATCGTCCCCTTGCCGAGCACTGGCCTCACGGGGAGCCGCTCGTTCAGGCATTCGAGCTCGGCCACGACGCGTGCCATCTTGTAGACCGCGTTGTCCCCGAGCTCGGGGGAGCTGGCGTGGGCCGAGCGGCCGGCGACGCGCAGCCGCACCTCGATCCGTCCCCGCTGTCCGCGGTTCACCCTCATCTCTGTCGGCTCGGTGATGAGGACGAAATCTGGGCGCAGCCCGGACTCCTCGATGATGTACCGCCAGCAGAGGCCGTCGCAGTCCTCCTCGAGGACCGAGCCCACGACGTACACCGTGAAGGCATCGAGAGCCCCGAGTTCTCTCATGATCTTCATCCCGTAAATCATCGCCGCCATCGCGGCCTTCTGGTCCGACGCCCCGCGCCCGTAGAGCCAGGTGCCGTCGGTGTCGCCACTGTAGGGATCTCGCTCCCAGAGGTCACGGTTCCCCGGCTCGACGGTGTCGATGTGGGCGTCGATCGCGATCTTCACCGGGCCATCGCCGACCTGGCCGATGACGTTCCCGAACGGATCGGTCCACACCTTGGCGAACCCGGCGGCTTGCATCTCCGACGCGATCAGCTGGACGATCTCTCCCTCTCGTCCCGACGGGCTCGGCGTCTGGATGATGCGCCGGCCCAGGCCGACGATCTCTGCGCGATAGGCCTCTGCCCGAGCGAGGAACTCGCTCCTCATCGTTCCTCCTTTCCGATAGGCGAGCAAGTGGCGGCACTACCCCCGCACGACCTGTGTCCCCGCGCGGCCCTCCGCGGCCTCCACCGCCTGGGCGAGGGAGGCGATCACAGCTCGCTCCCCTCCAGCCTCGATGAACCGCACACAAGCCTTGACCTTCGGCTCCATCGAGCCCTTGGCGAAGTGCCCCTGTTGCGCGTACCCCTTCGCCTCGGCGACCGTCAACCGGTCGAGGACCTTCTCCCCAGGCCTCTTGTAGTTCAGGCGCACCCGGTCCACATCGGTGAGGATGAGGAACACCGCCGCTCCCACATCCTCGGCGAGCCTTTCCCCAGCGAGGTCCTTGTCGATCACCGCCTCCACGCCCCGATAGGTCCCATCCTCCTTGATCACCGGGATCCCCCCACCGCCGGAGGCGACGACGATCGCCCGGTTCTCGACCAATAGACGGATCGCCTCCCGCTCCACGATCGCCTTGGGGTCTGGAGAGGGGACGACCCGCCGCCAGCCGCGCCCGGCGTCCTCAACGACGTGCCACCCCTTCTCCGCCTGGAGGCGCTTCGCCTCCTCGGCAGAATAGAACGGGCCCACCGGCTTGGTGGGATTCTCGAAGGCGGGGTCGGCCTTGTCCACCAGGACCTGGGTGACGATCGTCGCCACGGGGATATCGCCCCGCCCCGCGTGGGCGAGCACATTATGGAACGCCTGTTGGATCATGTACCCGATGAACCCCTGCGACTCCGCCCCGCAGACGTCCATCGGCATCGGGGGGACCACCGCCTTCGCCGCATCCTGCTGGAGGAGGATGTTCCCCACCTGGGGGCCGTTGCCGTGGGTGATCACGAGGCGCCATTTTCCCGAGAGGACCATCGCCGCCAGCTGCTCCACCGTGCGCTGGACGTTGCCGTACTGCTCCTCGAACGTCCCCTTTTGCCCCGGCTGGAGGATCGCGTTACCCCCCAGGGCCACCACGACCGTCTTCTTCGTCACCTGAGCACACTCCTTCGTGGGTTCTAGCCAGTTGCCTCGTCGCTGGGGACGAGGCGCCACATCCGCATCCAGTGCGCGCGCATCGCCGCGCGGGCCTGGGCCGGATGGCGGGCGCGCACCGCCGCCGCCACACTCCGGTGCAGCCCCGCCACCTCGCCGATGTCCCCCGCGTCCTTCAGGTAGTACTCCCGGGTGAACTCCCGGTACAGCCGTTCGTCCATCGTGTGGATGAGGGGGACGAGCACCGCACTGAGGAGGCTGTTCCCGGTCGCCTCCACCAGGGCGAGGTGGAATCCCTTGTCGGCGGAAAAGTAGGCATCGAAGGTCGTCGGATCAGCGAGCGAACCGAGCTCGGCACCGATCGCCTCCAGCCGCTCCGCCTGGGCCTCCGTCCTCTTCCGCGCTGCGAGCTCCGCCAGCGGCGGCTCCAAGACCGTCCGCGCCTCCATGATCTCCAGACAGCTCGCCTCGCTCTCCAGAAGGAGCAACGCCTGGCGGGCAAGCGGCTCCGTGGGCGGGCGCACGAAATTTCCGATCCCGACGCGCGGCTCGATCAGGCCCACCGCGGCGAGGCCGGACAGGGCCTCGCGGACGGTGGGCCGGCTCACCCCCATCATCTGGGCGAGCTCGGCCTCCGAGGGGAGTCTGGCCTCCGGGGCGAACGCGCCGCGGCGGATGGCCTCCAGGATCTGTTCAGCCACCTCCGTCGAGGCCTTCGTGGATCGGACTCTATGGAACTCCATGCTTGTCAACCTGTCAGACAGTATGCTAGCATTATCACCTACACCGGTCAATAAAGAGGAGGACCATGATCGATCTTTCCAAGCGTGAAAAAGGGCGCATGCGGGCGGCGAAGCGGGCGCGGGAGCGGGGCATCGTCGTCCCCACGTTCGCGGAGATGCGCGACCCGGAGAAGATTCGTCCGGAGATCCGCGCTGAGCTCAAGGAGATTGGGCTATGGGATGCCCATCCCCGCAACCTGTTCCGCATCACGTGGAAGAACGAGCCCGTCAAGCAGGGCGGCGGGTTCGGCGGCGTGAACCACATCGAGTTCCCGCCCGCTCTCACCGGGGTCCGGGCGCGGGTGATCGCCCTCGTCGGGAAGTGGTTCCCCACCGGATCCCACAAAGTGGGAGCCACCTTCGGGTGCCTCGTGCCGCGCCTCGTGACCGGGCAGTTCGACCCCACGGTCCACAAGGCGGCATGGCCGTCCACCGGGAACTACTGCCGGGGGGGGGCGTACAACTCCGCCCTTCTTGGGTGCGAGTCCATCGCCATCCTCCCCGAGGGGATGAGCCGGGAGCGGTTCGAATGGCTGCGCCAAATCGCGGGTGAGGTCATCGCCACTCCCGGGAGCGAATCCAACGTGTGGGAGATCTTCCAGAAGTGCAAGGAGCTCCAGGTGACGCGGGACGACGTCATGATCTTCAACCAGTTTGATGAATTCGGTAACCACCTCTGGCACTACGCGGTGACCGGCCCGGCGATGGAGGAGGTCCTCGCCGCCGAGCTCAGGGCGGGCGAGCGGTACGCTGGCGTGGTCCTCACTTCTGGCTCGGCGGGCACCTTGGCGAGCGGGGACTACCTCAAGGAGGCCCATCCCCAAAGCAGGATCGCCGTCGGGGAGTCCCTCCAGTGCCCAACCCTCCTCCAGGCCGGGTTCGGGAGCCACCGCATTGAGGGGATCGGGGACAAGCACGTCCCGTGGATCCACAACGTGCGGAACACGGATCTCGTCATCGCTCTCGATGACGAGGGACCTCTTTCCCTCATCCGGCTCTTCAACGAGCCCGAGGGCCGCAACCACCTCCTCCGCCAGGGCGTCCCGGCATCGCTCGTGGATCAGCTCGACCTCGTGGGGATCTCCGGCGCGGCGAACCTCCTTTTGGCGGTGAAGTTCGCCCGCTACTATGAGCTCACGGAGCGCGATGTCGTCCTCACCGTGCTCACCGACTCGATGGAGCTCTACCGGAGCCGGATCGCGGAGCTGCGCGAGGAGCGGGGGCCGTACACGGCGCTCCACGCCGCCGCGGACCACGGGCGATGGCTCCTCGGGGCGACGACCGACCACCTGCTCGAGCTCACCTACACCGAGCGGAAGCGGATCCATAACCAGAAGTACTTCACGTGGGTCGAGCAGATGGGGAAGTCGGTCGAGGAGCTCAACGCCCAGTGGTACGACTGGCCAGAGTACTGGGATCGCATCCACCGTCAGGCGGACGCGATCGACGAGCTGATCGTGGAGTTCAACCGCGCTGTGGCGCAGGGGTAGCGTGGAGAGCCGCATCCTCGCTCGGGCGAGCGACGCCGCTTCCCGCGGGGAGCGAGCCGTCTTGGTGACGCTCGTCGGCGTGGAGGGGCCGGCCCCCCGCGCGCCGGGGGCGCGGATGCTCGTGTTCGCCGATGGGAGGAGCGAAGGGACGATCGGCGGCGGGTCGCTCGAGGCGCACGCGATCGAACGGGCCCAAGGCCTCCTCCTGACGGGCGGCACCGAGCTCGAGACCCTCGACCTGACCGACCGCGGGCTCAAGTGCGGGCGGGGGAAGGCGACCCTGTTCTACGAGGTCCTCTCCCCTGAGCCAGAGCTCGCCATCTTCGGCGCTGGCCATGTCGGCCGGGCCCTCGCCCGGCTCGCCCAGGAGGTGGCCGCCTTCCCGGTGACCGTATACGCGGGGCGCGGCGAGGAGAGCACGGAGTTCGCCGCGGTGCGCCCGGTGCCGGGGTTCAAGGGGATCCCCGCTCTCCCTTCCCCGAGCTACGCCGTCATCTGTACCGATTCCCATGCCACGGACCTCGACGTCGCCCGACAGGTCCTCCGTCAGGACCCGGGCCCGGCCTACGTGGGCATGCTCGGGTCGCAGGCGAAGTCGGCCGAGATCCGGACCCAGCTCGAACGGGACGGGATCCCACCCCAGCGGATCGCCGACCTGCACTGTCCGGTCGGACTCCCCCTGGGCGGCCGCTCCCCGGGCCTCGTCGCGCTCTCGATCCTCGCGGAGGTGGTGGCGTTCCACCACAGCCAGCTCGCCGCTGCCCAGGCGCGGCTCACGGGGCGAGGACCTTGAGCGGGGACCTCCTCGGGGCCGCCCTCGCCGCCCGGGCGGGAGCGCGGGCGATGGTCCTCACTGGGGGAATCGGCGTCGGGAAGACCCGTGCCGTCCTCACGCTCGCTGGCGACCTCCGGCGCCAGCACCTCCGCGTGGGGGGCGTCGCCTCGCCGTGGGCCCTCGTCGGTGGGGAGACGGTCGGGTACCGGGTGCGCGACCTCACCACGGGAGAGGAGCACCCCCTGTGCTCGCGCCCGGCCCCGGGGCTCCCGTCCTGTCGGTTCACCTTCTCCCCGGAGGGGCTCGCCTTCGCCAACGCCGTGCTTGCGCGGGCGACACGGGAGGCCGAGGTGATCGTGGTGGATGAGGTCGGTCCCCTCGAGCTCTCCGGAGGAGGGTTCACCCCTGGACTGCGGGCCGCCCTCGGATCACCGGCGTTCCTCATCCTCACCACGCGGCCCGCGCTTGTGGACGAGGTCCGGGCCTGGGCCGGCCTGGCAGGAGTCCCGACGATCGAGCTGGGCGAGCGCCCCCCCGCGCTGCGCACGCTGGCGGAGACGCAACACCTGTTCGATGCCGCGGCTGAACACTGCGCCCGCCCCACGGGGAGCACAGGCCCCCTCACCGGCTACGCGGATTCACTTGCCCGGGCGGCGACGCTTGTCACCATCGCGCCTGGGGAGAGGATCCTCGACATCGGAATCGGGACCGGTGCCTTCGCGTGCCGGGTCGCTGTGCCTGGGGTCGAGGTGTGGGGCGTGGATCCGTCCCCCACAATGCTCACCCGGTGCCAGAAGGAGCATCCCGACTACCACCTCCGCGAGGGCCACTTCCTCGCCCTCCCCGTCCCGGACGGGGCGTTCCACGCCGTCCTCTCCAGCTTCGCCTTCCACCACCTCGCGCCCACGGAGTACGAACCAGCGTTCGCCGAGATCACGCGCGTGCTAGAGCCCGGCAGGCGGTTTGCCCTCCTCGATATCCTGTTCACGACCGAACAGGCAAGAGAGGAGGCCCGCGTCATCCTCGGCGATCTATGGGACGACGAAGAGACCTATCCCCTCACTGCCGAAGTCGTCCAGGCGGCAGAGAGCGCCGGCGCGGTGGATGTCGCCCCCCATCGCGTGGGCCGGCTCCACTGGGCCATCACCGGTACAAGGCCCCATAGCCCCGTGAGCCGGGCCCGTCGGTCCCCCGCGGCGTAGCGGGGAGGGTTTCCCCGGTGGTCCCAGCTACCGGGGCGAGCCCCGGGCGGGGAGGCCGTGTGGGCAGGGGCGGCGGTCCCGGGTATCCTCCCCGGTCTGATCCCGAAGGAGGGTCCATGGACGAAGAAGCGGAGGGCAAGCTGTGGGAGATCGTCGAGGAGAGCGAGATCGGCCTCCTCATCACGAATGCCGAGGGCTATCCGCGCATGCGGCCGATGACGGTCATCGCCTATGATGAGGACGGGAACGTCTGGTTCGCCACGAGCAGGTCGTCGCATAAGGTGGAGGAGATCGCGCGCAACCCCCGGGCGACGGCGTGCTTCCTCAACCTGGAGGGGGGAGCCCATGCCCAGATCTTCGGCGAGGCCGAGATCGTGGATGACCCAGATCTCAAGAAGGAGCTGTGGGACGAGGAGTGGGGCGAGTACTGGGAGGGGCCGTCCGACCCTGACTACGCCCTCCTCGCCCTGCACGGGAAGCGCGCCGAGTACTACCTCCTCGACGAAGACGAGCTGTGGGTGGTGGAGTTTGAGGGCTAGATCCGAGGCAGCCGGCGGCTCGTCCCCTTGACCTAGCGCCCCGCCCGTGTAGCATCTATGTGCATGAGTCACTTAGAAGCGGAGGACACTCCTCCGGGCTGCTGCAGCGGGTCCCGCGACGGGCACGAGTGCTGCCCTCCCGGGGGAGCACGGGTGCGCGGGTTCACCCATTGCTGGCTCCTCCTCCAACTCGCGCGGGGCCCTGCCCACGGGTACGAGCTCCTGGAACGGATGGCCGCGGACGCCCCCGGAACCGATCCGGGGTACCTCTACCGGACCCTGCGCGGGTTCGAGGATGAGGGCCTGGTTCGCTCGTCGTGGGACACCAGTGGCAGCGGGCCCGCCCGACGGATATACGCGATCACCGATCAGGGCTGGGACTACCTCCGCGCCTGGTCCGTCCACATCCGCCGCACCCGCGACCAGCTCGATCGTTTCCTGAACGACTACGCGGCCCTCACCCATGGGCAAGGAGGTGAGAACGATGTGTGAACCGCATCCCCACGCTAGGGCGCAGGCGTTCAGCCATGCCTGCTGCGAGCCCATGCCGCACCCGATGCGCGGTTGCTGCGAACCGATGCCGGCTCCCCACCATGGGACCGGGTGTTGCGACCCCAATATCGGGTTCCGTCGCCGGTTTGTGAACCGCGAGGAGAAGATCGCCCAGCTCGAGGCCTACCTCGCTGACCTCCGGGCTGAGGCGAAGGCAGTGGAGGAGAAGCTGGCCAAGCTCCGCCGAGCGGAGTAAGGCACCGTGATCCTCCTCGGGTAGTTCAGGGGAGAGAGAAAGGGGGCGACCGGGCGGCCGCCCCCTTGATGAACAGCTTACCGCAGGGCGCGCGGATTATCGCGTCGACGATTGCGAGCACACTTCTGGCAGTAAACCGGGCGATCGGTCTTGGGCTCGAAGGGGAGCTCCTCGATCTTCGCACCGCAGTCCGCACAGGTGAGCCCCAAATGGCTCACGTTGTACATCTTGCGCCGCTCGTAGGTCATGTCGCCTCCTTACCGTGGGCCGATAGAGAACTCCTCGAACCAACGATGGCGGGAGTGTACACTGTTTCCGCCCATGTGCCAGGACTTACGTCCCACCCCCCCCGCGCCGCGGGGCCGGGGCGAGCGGGGGTGGATGATGGCCGAAGCCTGCGCCAACCGCGGCCCACGGTCCGCCAAGCCACCCCGCCGCTCACCGGCTACACTCTCCCCCGCGGGGCAACCCCACTTCAGCGAACACGCGCGAGGTGAGAACCATGAGCCGTCCACGCGGGGTTAGGGGGGAGGCCAGGCGGGCAACGATCACCGGGCCGTGCGTCCGCGAGGCGATGGAGCGCGCCGTTCGGCACCTCGCGGAGCACGAGGAGCTCATCAATGCCCTCAACGTGTTCCCCGTGCCCGATGGGGATACGGGGACGAACATGGTGCTCACCGTGCAGTCGGCGGTGGACGGGCTGCGGGAGCTGGGGGACGCTTCCCTCGGGAAGACCCTGGAGGTGATGGCGTCCCGGGCCCTCCTCGGGGCGCGGGGCAACTCCGGGGTGATCCTGGCCCAGTACCTGGTCGGGCTGAGCCAGGGGGTTGATTCCCACCGCGCCAGCTGGCAGACGTGGGCGGAGGCGCTCGCCCGGGCGACCGACGAGGCGTACCGGGCGGTGGCCGAGCCGAAAGAGGGGACGATCCTCACCCTGATGCGCGCCGTGGCGGAGGAGGCGAAGCGCCTCCAGGGTAAGCCCCTCCCTGCGGCGGCCCTCGCCCTCCTCTCCCGGGCCAATGAGGCCCTCGCCCAGACCCAGGAGATGCTGCCCGAGCTCGCCGAGGCGGGGGTGGTCGACTCCGGTGGCCTCGGGTACCTGTTCGCGCTCCGGGGGTTCGTGGAGCAGGTGGTGGGGGAGACCGAGATGGCGGAGCCCCTGCGAGCCCTGTTGGAGGAGAACCGCGAGAGGATGGAGGCCTACACCGCGGCCCGCCGGGAACCCGCCCCGGATGCTCCCGCCCTGCGGGATACCCCCTCCACCCGGTTCTGCCTCCAGTTCATCCTCCAGGGAGAGGACCTCCCCCTGGGGGAGATCCGGGAGCGCTTGAGCCGGGAGACGGCGTCGGTGGTGGTGGTCGGGGGGCCGACCATGGCCCATGTCCACGTCCATACCAACGATCCGGACAGTGCCCTCGGGATCGGCGCCACCTATGGGGAGGTGGGCCGGGTGAAACTGGACGATATCCACCGCCAGTACCACGATTTCGTGTTCGGGACCAAGGGTGAGGTCACGGGCCCCGTAGCCCTGATCGCGGTGGTCAATGGGGAGGGGCTGGCGGAGATCGCCCGGGGGTTGGGGGCAACGGAGGTCATCGTGGCGGACAAGATGAACCCCGCGGTGGGGGAGCTGTTGGAGGCGATCGGGCGAGTCCCCCAGGCCCAGGTGGTGATCCTGCCCAATAACGAGAACGGCATCCTGGTGGCCCAACATGCGGCCCAGCTCTCGGAGAAAGAGGTGCGGGTGGTTCCCACGACGACGATCCCCCAGGGGCTGGCCGCTCTCCTCGCCGCCGAGGGGGACCTGGCCTCCACCGTGGCCAAGATAGAGGGGGCGATGGGACGGGTGAGGACCGGGGAGGTGACCACGTCCATCCGCCGCACCAACCTCAACGGGCTTCCGATCCAGGCCGGGGAGTATCTCGCCATCTGGGACTCTTCCCCCATGTCCACCGGGAAAACCCCGGAGGAGGCGCTCCTCCGGTCCTTGCCCCAGGTGCTCGGGCAAGAGTCCCTCCTCACCCTGTTCTACGGGCGGGAGGTCACCAACGCCCAGGCGATGGGGCTTGCCGATGCGATCCGGGGCCAGTTCCCCAACCTCGAGGTCCAGATCTACTACGGGGGGCAGCCCTACCATCACTACATCGTTGCCCTGGAGTGAGGAGGGAGACATGGAAGCAAGCTTAGGGGTGGGGGCGGTGGTGCTCGGGTACCTGTTGGGCTCGCTCCCGGGGGCCCTCATCGTGGGAAAGCTTCGGGGGGTGAACCCGCGCACGGTGGGGACAGGGAACCCGGGGGCGGCGAACGTGTACCGGAAGCTCGGCCGGGGCTGGGGAATCCTCGTCGGCTGTTGGGATGCGGTGAAGGGGATTTTGCCGGTGTGGATCGCCAGGGCCCTGGGGGTAGGGCCATGGTGGGCCGCGGCGGCGGCCGCCGCGGCTGTGGCTGGCCACAACTGGCCCCTCTTCTTCCACTTCCGAGGTGGAAAGGGAGTGGCAACGACGCTCGGGGCTGCACTGGCGTTGGATCCCCTGGCCTTCGCCATCGCCTTCTCCGCGTTCGCCGGGGTCTTCATCCTCCTCGCCCTCACCCCCGCCGCTCCGCTGAAGGTCCCCTGGGGGGCGGGGGCGTTCTCCGTAGCGTTCCTCATCCTGGAGGCGCTTACGGGTGGCTCGGCCCTCCTGTTCGCCGTTGCGGCCCCCACCATGATGCTCGCGGCCCAACGTCACGCCATCCGCAGGTCGTTCGCCGCTGTCCGCCAGCGTCGGCGGGAGAGGAGGGAATGAATGGCCAAGGTGCTCACGGGAAGCGTGAGCGGCGTCCCCGCGGAGGTGGCCGAGCGGTTTGGGCTCGGTCTCGTCCCCTACTACGTCACCTATGCCGGGAAGACGTGGAATGAGCTCGAGATGGACAGGGTGGACCTCTACCGCTGGATGCGGGAGTCAACTGGTTTTCCCACCACCTCTCAGCCCACCCGCGAGGACTTCCTCGCGGCGTTTGAGCGGGCGGCCCAGGAATCCCCGGCCGTCATCTACATCTGCCTCTCCTCCCGCTACTCCAAGGCCTATGCCGTGGCCACGGGGGTGAAGGAGGAACTCCGGACGAGGCTCCCCGAGCTCGCTGTGGACATCATCGACTCCCGGACCGGAGCCGCTGGGCATGGCCTGGTGGCCCTGGAGATGGCCCGCCTGGCCCAACAGGGCCTCTCCCGGGAGGAGCTCCTCGGGCGGTGGGAGGAGGTCCGGGCCCGGAGCAGGTGCTTCGCGGTCCTCGACACGCTCAAGTACCTGGCCCGCGGCGGCCGGATCCACCACGCCCAGGCCTGGCTGGGCTCCATCCTCCGGGTGAAGCCGGTCCTCACTTACTCCGACGAGGGGGAGACGATCCCCGTGACCCGGGTCCGCACCGCGGCCCAGGGGCTGGAGTTCATCGTGGAGGAGGCCCGCCGCCACCTCGAGGAGAGGAAGGCGACCGGGGTGCGGTTCGTCGTCGATGACGCCGACAACGCGGAGTGGACGGAGGAGGTCCGGGAGCGGCTCGAGCGGGAGTTCGCCCCGGAGGAGATCCTGCGGTGGACCATGAGCCCGGTGGTGGGGGCGCACACCGGCCCGGGGAGCTGGGGCGTGGCCTGGTACCCGGTGCCCTGACCCGTGGCCTACGAGCGGTTCATCTCCTCTTCCACTTCCCTTTCTCCCGCGGCGTAGAACCCCTCCTCGTCGGGGGCCAGCTCCCGCAGGAGCCGCAGGAACTCGCCCGCGTGGACGCGCTCCTCATCAGCGATGTCCCTCAGCACCGCGATCGCAAGCTCGTGGTCGGTGGACTCGGCGAGCTGCGTGTACAGCTGGATCGCCTCGTACTCCGCCGCGATCATGAACCGGATCGCACGGACAAGCTCCGCCTGCGTCAGCTTCCTCGCGCTCGCTAACCCTGAAAACGACGATCCAAATTCAGGCATGATCTTCCCCCTTCCTCGCGGCCGCATCGGCCACGGTCATCCATCCTACGGCAAGGCGCGCGACCGTTCACGCGCCCATCGGGACAGCCCCCTCCACGGGCCTTCCACGTAGGATCCACGGCCGATCCTCGCCGAGGAAGGAGGGGATGGGCGATGGCGGAGTATCATCGGCCCGCGCGGACTACTGCGTGGTGGTCGCACCCCTCGTGGTGAGGGCAGTGCGGCCGAAGCCAGAGCCGACCATGGTGTGGAAGAAGAACTACACGAGGAGAACCACGATGCCCCACTCTCGCCTCTCTCTCCCCATCCGGGGGATGACCTGCGCCTCGTGCGCGGCCCACGTGGAGCGGGCCCTCGCACGCGTCCCCGGCGTCGCCTCCGCCGAGGTGAACTTGGCCACAGAGCGGGCCACGGTGGACCTCGGGGAGGACGTGCCCCTCTCCTCCCTCGTCCGGGCGGTCCGGGACGCTGGCTACGACGTGCCGGTGGAGACGCTCACCCTCGCCATCAGCGGGATGACCTGTGCCTCGTGCGCGGCCCACGTGGAGGCGGCCTTGGCCGGGGTCGCGGGGGTCGTCGCGGCGACCGTGAACCTGACCACGGGGCGGGCCACCGTGGCGTTCCTCCCTGGACTCGCCGAGCCAAGCGACCTCATCTCCGCCGTGGCCGCGGCGGGATACGAGGCCCATCCAGCGGATGCGGTGGCCCCACCGGATGAAGCGGAGCGCAGGACGAGAGAAAGCCGGCTCCGAATGCGCCTCGCGTGGGCCCTGACCGTCCCCATCATCCTGTGGATGATCCCCGACATGTTCTGGGGCGTGATGTGGCCCACCCCGGCTGCCTTCAACGCGGGGATGATCCTCCTCGCGCTGCCCGCCTTGGCAGTGGGCCACCGTACCTACCGCTCTGCCCTCGCCGCGGTGCGGCACCGCTCCGCGAACATGGACACCCTCATCGCCCTCGGCACGACCGTCTCGTTCCTCACCGGCCCGGCGTCGTTCTTCACCCCGCTCGCCAACTACGCCGGCGTGGCGGCGATGATCATGGCGTTCCACCTCACCGGCCGTCACGTGGAGGAGACGGCCAAGGGCCGCGCCTCCCGGGCGATCCGGAGGCTGGTGGAGCTTGGGGCGAACACGGCCCGCGTCCTCCGCGAGGGAGCGGAGGTCGAGGTGCCGATCGAAGCCGTCCAGGTCGGGGACATGATCGTCGTCCGCCCCGGGGAGAAGATCCCCACCGATGGGGTCGTGATCGAGGGCGAGAGCGCAGTGGACGAATCCATGGCCACCGGCGAGTCCATGCCCGTGGAGAAGAGGCCTGGGCAGGAGGTCATCGGGGCCACGGTGAACCAAGACGGTCTCCTCACGATCCGGGCGACGCGGGTGGGGAGGGAGACGTTCCTCTCCCAGGTGATCCGGCTCGTGGAGGAGGCGCAGGGCTCGAAGGTCCCCATCCAGGAGCTCGCCGATCGGGTGACCGCCATATTCGTCCCCCTGATCCTCGCACTTGCCCTGCTCACCATCCTCCTGTGGATCGTCGCCCCGGGGGCGATGCGGCCCCTCGTGACAGCCGGGTCCTTCCTGCCGTGGGTGAACCCCGACCTCGGACCCATCCCGCTCGCCCTCCTGTCAGCGGTGGCCGTGCTCGTCATCGCTTGCCCGTGCGCCCTTGGCCTCGCCACTCCCACCGCGCTGATGGTGGGAAGCGGGATCGGGGCTGAGCGGGGCATCCTCATCCGCTCTGGGGAAGCCCTCCAGGCCCTCCGTGCCGTGCGCGTGGTGGCGTTCGATAAGACGGGGACGATCACAAAGGGCCAGCCGGAGGTGACGGACCTCGTCCCCGCCGCGGGCGTGGCGACGGCGGACCTCCTGCGGATGGCGGCCGCGGCCGAGCAGGGGAGCGAGCACCCGCTGGGGAAGGCGATCGTGCGGCGAGCCGGCGCCGAAGGAATGACGATCCCCCGGGCACGGGAGTTCCAAGCCGTGCGGGGGAAGGGCGTGATCGCCCAGGTGGATGGGCAGGAGGTGGTCGTGGGATCGCGGTACCTCCTCGCGGAGCGGGGCGTGGACCCGTCTCCCCTCGCCGAGGCGCTGCGCCAGCTGGAGGGGGAGGCGAAGACGGCGGTCCTGGTGGCAGCGGGCGGGCGCCCCCTCGGCGCGATCGCCGTGGCGGACACGCCGAAAGAGGACGCTTCACGTGCCATAGAAGAACTGCGCCGAATGGGCCTCCACACGGTGATCGTGACCGGAGACAACCGCCGCACCGCCGCAGCGATCGCGCGCGAGGTGGGGATCGCGGAGGTGCGGGCGGAGGTCCTGCCCGACGGCAAGGCGGGCGAGGTGCGTCGGCTCCAGGAGGCGTTCGGCCTGGTGGCGTTCGTCGGGGACGGGATCAACGATGCCCCCGCCCTCGCCCAGGCCGATGTGGGGATCGCCATCGGCACCGGCACCGACATCGCCATCGAGGCAAGCGACGTGACCCTCGTGCGCGGTGAGCTGACCTCCGTCGTCCAGGCGATCCGCCTCTCCCGCGCTACGTTCCGCGTGATCCGCCAGAACCTGTTCTGGGCGCTTGCCTACAATGTGGTGATGATCCCACTGGCGCTGATCGGCTGGATGCACCCCATCCTGGCGGAGGCCACGATGGCAACCTCTTCGGTATCCGTGGTGACGAACTCCATCCGCCTCCGCCGGGCCCGGATCTAGGAGCACGCCCGATTCCCGTCCGGATCGCATCCCTTCGTCCGAACGCCCTAGATCGGCAGGCGCACCTTTCCCGGGCACTTGTAGGGCCGCGTCGGGCGCTGTTCCGCCACTACCTCGCCGAGCTCACCTCCGTCGCCGCCCAGGACGACGCGCGGGAGGAGAGCTTCTATCCGGCGCTCGCTGCCTTCTTCGACGCCTACGCCCGCGAGGCGGGCCTCGCCCAAGTGCGCACCACCGCCCAGCCGAAACCCACCGAGGCCGGGAACCCCGACTTCCGCGTGTGGGACGGCCGCCAGCATATCGTCGGCTACATCGAAGCCAAGCCGCCTACCGTGGAAAACCTTGAACCAGTGGCCGAAACAGAGCAGCTCCGGCGCTACCGCAAGTTCCCCAACCTGATCCTGACCAACTTCTTCGAGTTCCGGCTTTATCGAAACGGGGAACTCGTGGCCAAGGCCCGGTTGGCGCGGCCGTTCATAGCCACTAAGTTGGGCGAGCGGCCTCCCCTGGAACAGGTGGACGAACTCGTGGCACTCCTCGAACAGTTCTTCGCCTTTTCCCTTCCCAGGGTTTACTCTGCGGAGTCACTCGCAGTGGAACTGGCCTGGAGGACACGGTTCTTGCGAGACCAAGTAGTGGCCGAAGAACTCGCCCAGGAACAAGCCAGCGGCGCTGGCCCTCTTTTGGGCTTCTACGAGGCGTTCAACGATTTCCTCATCGCCGGCCTCACATTGGAAAGCTTCGCTGACCTCTACGCTCAAACCATCACTTATGGTCTTTTTGCCGCCCGGGTCCGGGCCGGCGAGGAGTTCAACCGCCGGGCCGCGTTCGACGCCATCCCCCACACCATCGGCGTCCTCCGTGATCTCTTCCGGTTTATCTCCCTGGGGGAGCTTCCTCGCCAGTTGGAGTGCAGCGTAGATGGCATCGCCGAAGTGCTCTCTATGGCTGACGTGCGCGGTATCCTCCACCAGTTCTTCCATGAGGGCAAGGGCGCTGATCCCATCGTCCACTTCTACGAGACTTTTTTGACTAAATACGATCCGGAAGAGCGGGAGCGCCGCGGCGTCTACTACACCCCCGAGCCGGTAGTCTCGTACATCGTCCGCTCCCTTCACCAGATCCTGCAAGGAAAATTCGGGAAAGCCGATGGACTCGCCTCGTCGGGGGTGACCCTTCTTGACCCAGCCGCCGGCACCATGACCTTCGTCGCTCAGGCGGCGAAGCTTGCCGTAGAGGAGTTCGTGGGCAAATACGGTGAAGCCGGCCGGAAAGATTTCATCCGCGACCACATCCTGGAAAACTTCTACGCGTTTGAGCTCATGATGGCCCCCTACGCCGTCGGGCACCTCAAAATGGGATTTTCCCTAGAGGAGCTTGGCTACCAACTCTCCGAGGACGAGCGGTTCAAGCTCTATCTCACCAATTCGCTAGAAATGGAGGAGCTCGCCGAAAGCCAACTCCCGGGTTTTTCCTCCTTGGCCCAGGAATCCCACCAGGCCGGCGCGGTCAAGCGCGAAGTGCCCATCCTGGTGATCCTCGGGAATCCCCCGTATTCCGTCAGTTCGGCCAACAAGTCCGAGTTCATCGAACGAGAGATGGAAGCTTACAAAGAGACTGTACGCGATGAGCGAAACCTCATGCCTCTCTCTGATGACTATGTGAAGTTCATCCGGTTTGCCGAGTGGAAGATCGCCCAAGCCGGCCAAGGCGTAGTGGGCATGATCACCAACCATTCCTACCTTGATAGCCCAACGTTCCGGGGTATGCGTTGGCACTTGATGCAGACGTTCGACGAGATCTACGTGCTTGATCTGCACGGAAACTCTCTCAAGAAGGAGCGCTGCCCCGACGGCTCTCCAGATGAAAACGTGTTCGATATCCGCCAAGGGGTAGCGATCGCCCTTTTCATCTGCAGGGGCACGGCATGCCGTGCCCCGACCCATTCGGCCCGCACGTTCCGTGCCGATCTTTGGGGCTTGCGGGACAAGAAATACGCCTGGCTCTCCGAACACGATTGGCAGAACACTGACTGGCAAGAGGTCCATCCCCGTCCGGAGTTCCACCCATTCGTCCCCCGTGATGAGGCGGAGTTCGAACACTACAGCAAGTTCGCTAAGCTCACCGACATCTTTCCGGTAAATAGCACGGGCATAAAGACCCATCGCGACCACTTCGTATTTGACTCCGACCGCGAGGCGCTCAAGCGCCGCATCCGCACCTTTCTCGATCCCAACCTTCCCGATGAGCTGGTGCGGGAGACGTTCGGCCTCAAGGACACCCATACTTGGACGATGGCCACCAAGCGTAAGCTCCTCCAACAGGATGGGGAGTGGGAGAAGAAAATAGTTCCTTGTCTATATCGACCCTTCGACATCCGTTGGCTCTTTTACCATCCTCATGCCCTTGACCGAAGCCGTGAGGAGGTCATGCGCCACATGCTGGCCGGGGAAAATCTAGCGCTCGTTCTAATGAGGCAAGTTTCACTTGATGAGCCTTATACTCATATGCTCGCAACGAACATGATCGTGGACAACAGAACTTTTGTCAGCGCGAGGGGAATAACTCTCCATTTTCCCCTCTACCTCTACCCCGACCGGCGTGACCTACTCTCAACACATGAGCCCACGGAGCGGCAGCCCAACTTAAATCCCGATGTGGTGGCCGCTCTGGCAGCCGCGTACGGCCAAGAGCCATCGTCCGAAGAAATCTTCTACTACGTCTACGCGGTGCTCTATGCCCCAACCTACCGCGAAAAGTACGCTGAGTTTTTGCGGCTGGACTTTCCCCGGATCCCGTTCACATCCGACTACGAGCTTTTCAAGCAAATGGCCGAGCTGGGAAAGCGCCTTGTGGAACTTCACCTTCTTCAGTCGCCGGAGCTTGATCCGCCCATCGCCCGGTTCCAGGGCGAGGGTGACGGCAAAGTTCAAACTGGCAAGAAGGGCCTCCGCTACGATGCCGAGCGGGAGCGCGTTTACATCAACGAAGGCCAGTACTTCGAGGGTGTACCGCCCGCGGTGTGGGAATATCAGATCGGCGGGTACCAGGTGTGCCAAAAATGGCTCAACGACCGAGCCGATCGCCAACTTTCCCTCGACGACATCCGCACCTACTGCCGCCTCACCACCGCCCTTTCCAAAACCATCGAGACCCAAATTGAGATAGACGGGCTGTACCAAACAGTTGAGAGAAGCCCGTTGCTTGGCAGTAGGAACAAAATGAATGGGGGAGATGTCTGATGGCTAAACAAGACAGCGTTGGCAAAGTGCTCTCGCTCCCGGAAGAACTCAGCGCCGATCAGGTTGAGCACCTCGGGGTGCGCCCCTGAAGCGGGACCACCAGGACGACTAACGACCGACGACCGACCTTCGGGTGTATTCTCCCCTGGGAAGAGAGGAGGGGTGAGGTGAGCACGCAGAACGGCAGGTACAGTTCGGCGTTCAAGTTCCAGGTGGTGTTGGAATCCCTGAAGGCTGAAGGAAAAGGCGGGGAGGCTCAGGTGGCCCGGGCGTACGGGATCCACCCAGTGACGCTGTCCAACTGGAAGAGGCAGTTCCTCCAGCGTGGACCGGAGGTGTTCGGGGGCACAGAGGAGGTCAAGGGGTACGAGAAGAGGATTGCGGATCTGGAGCGGGTAGTCGGCCAGAAGGAAGTGGAGATTGCGCTTCTCACAAATTTCTTGAAGGGGCGCTGACGGTGGACAAGAAGATCGAGCTGGTGGAGGTGCACCGTGGGAAGCACGGGCTCAACCGATGCCTGCGTGCCCTGGGGGTATCGAAGGGGACCTGGCATCGCCACCAGTGCCGTCCGGCAGTGCCCGCAGCGGACGAGAAGCTGAAAGCGGAGGTGCTATCCGTGGTGCGGGAGCATCCGGCGTACGGGTACCGGAGGATCCAGGTCGAGCTGCGGGAGCGGACCGGGGAGCGGGTGAACCACAAGCGGCTGCGGAGGCTGCTTGGCACCTGGGATCTGGCTCTGCCTCGGAAGGTGGCCCGCCCCTGGCCGAGCGGGGTGCGGCAGATCCTCAGGACGGGCCGAGGGAAGCTCGATCTGGTACAGGGAAGGGAGATGGAGCCGCTGGAGGCACTGTCGACGGACTTCACGGAGATCCGGTACGCTGGGGGAACGAAGAAGGCGCACCTGATGGCGATGGTGGATGTGGGGAGTGCGTGGGTGCCGGGGTGGGCGGTGGGGTCCTCGGCAGACCGCAGCCTGGCCCTGCGCTGCTGGGAAACGGTGAAGGAAGCGTTGGCTCACGTCGGCCGGGGAACGGAGGGGGTGATCGTGCACCACGACCACGACGCGGTGTACACAAGCTACGACTGGTTGCAGACGCTCCTCATCCGGGACCGAGCGCGGGTGTCCTACGCTGAGCGGGGTGCGCGGGACAACCCGTGGATCGAGTCGTTGTGGGGCCACTTCAAGGTGGAGAACGGTTCACTCCTCTCCGAGGCGGCGACCCTGGAGGAGCTGGAGTGGGTCATTGACCGGCAGATGCTGTACTACAACCAGGAACGGCGGCACTCGGGACTTGGCTACCGAGCGCCGATGGCGTACCTGGAAGACGAGGGGATCCACCCAAAGGTCTTAGTCGAAATCGGCCCTCGAAGTGGTTCCGTTTTAGGGGCGCAGGTCCCCTCGGTGCTGCTGTCCTCGCTGCTGGTGGTCTATTTGTGGAGAAGAACATCACCGAGAAAGCAGCCAACCGGGAAGTACATGAAATAGACGCGTTCGGCACTGCATGGAAAGAAGGACGTCTCTACCGTGTGCTAGTCGAGGCTAAGTCTGGAGGAGGGGGGACGCGCGACTTGTTCGCCCTACTTGGGAGGAAGGTGTATCTAGACGCAGGTCTTGCTGTTCTACTTCACTCAACCCAGGAAAACCCGGAAGAGAAAGACCTGTTGCTGGCTCGTTTCGAGAAACGAGGCCATGCGGTGAAATCTTGTAGCGTCGACGATATTTCCAGTCCCCAACTGATCGCCAAGCTTTGCGAAGTCGACAATAGAACCGTCTCTGAGCGCATGAATATGATTCACAGCCTGCAAACTTGGCGATATGCATTCTGGACGGAGCGGGCCTTGTTGCATCATCTTACCCGTGAGGCTAAGTCCCTTGGTGACCGTGTGTCAAACTTGCTCACTGCTCGGAAGTTGCTTGAGAGGCTCAATGAGTGCTTTTTCCTTTTCGATTGCCGGGATCAAGCCCGACATTTATATGACTTCTACTCTAAACACCCTAAGTTGACGGTACAGATGATCGAGGAGCGACGGAAAATGGCTCCTGGAGATGAACTCAGGAGGCTATCGGCCGAGGAAGCCTTCAAAGCGTGCGTGTATGATGGCAGGGTTCCGGAAGTTCAGGCTTGCATGTACTTGGAGCATAGGGCTCGTTGTCTCCTGTTGAAGGCCGCAGTGGACATGGCCATGATTGCGAGAGTGCCAACAACGGGCTTCACCCTTATGGATAAGCTTGTTCCGCCTTCCTTCACGTCGTTTGCAGCACAGGTTGCTAGAATTCCCGATCCGGAGAGGCTTCCGCAGCTCTGGCAAGCATACATTCTCGGTTGGGGTGGCTTTATTGTCACAGCCAGAGCGGAAGAGGAGTACGAGTACATTGGCCTCGAGGCAGGGCTCAAACCCGAGCAGGTACACGTGGGCTTGAAGGCGTTTGACAAGCTGTTCCCCGTAGATGGGCGGGCCTGGCATTATAAGCAGGATGACAATACCGGGATAACCCTTCTGAAGATGGTGCCAAACGTCTTCCGATGGCTTGGCGTCCAAAGACGGCGCTGGATCTACGGTGACAAGGAATTCTTCAGAGGCCTTCCGTCCTTAGGTCGTGAAGACTGCGTGAAATGGGCCACATGTGGGTACGAATTACTGAGCGCTGATATTCAGCAGGCCCGAGCCTGAGATGAAACCGCCAACAGGTCTACCAATCGCGGAATTGCAACCTATACCACGACACATTGGAGGCTTCGATTGATCACTGTGATACTGTAACAAGTACACGGGCTGGAAGCGCGGGGTCAGACCTTCATTTTCAGGCTGGTGCTTAGCTGGGAGACGATAGGGAGAAGTCATCTAGCCCTACGCGAGACCGGGGGAGCCCTGTCGCCTGACGACATCAGCTAGGCTCCCGAATCAGTTGATCTCAAGATCCTAAAAGTAAAGGTCTGACCCCCCGACTCGGCCTAGATGGGCACTAGGCCTAGGCTGATCTTGAGGGCTTCATCCACCTTCTCCATCGTCTGTGAGGTGAGTTCACCCCAGTGCTCAATCAGCCTCCGCTTATCGATCGTGCGGATCTGGTTGAGCAGGATGACCGAATCCCGCTTCAGCCCACCCTCTTGAGCTTGCACGCGCACCTCGGTTGGGTATTCCTTGGGCCCGCCGGCCGTAGTGATGGCGGCTACGATCACCACTGGGCTATACTCATTGGCCACATCGTTCTGGATGATCACGACGGGCCGTGTCTTACCCTGCTCCGAGCCGACGACAGGGTCTAGATTGGTGAGCCAGATGTCGCCGCGCCTATATTTGGGCAAGCCATTCTCCTCTCAGGGTTCAATCTGGTCCGAGACTTCTTGCTCGGCAGCGAAGAACACTTCTGCCAGCTCACGATCTTGGGCCGCACGGGCCAGATACTGCTCCTTGAGGCGCTCTCGGAGCTGTGCCCGCTCCTCCTCGGCCAGGCGGGCCGCGGCCGCCTCGGCAACATACTGGCTGAGCTTGCGCTCCGGGACGCGGGCCCGTAGCTTGGCCCACAACTCCTCAGGCAAGGTCAGGTTCACCTTGCGCTTGGCCATTTTCATACCTCCTTATGGAGGCATAATTTATACGCCCATGGGGCGTATTGTCAAGCCAAACAGTTAGTCTTCGAGCATGGGAGTGAGGCGGTGCGGATGGTCGCAGCATGACATCAAGGGTTTGGTGAACCTTCCGACTGGGCCGCCTCACGCCTCGATCCCGAGGGCGACCCGCAGGAGCCAGCCAATCAGGAACGACAAAAGCGCCACTCCCATGCTGATGGCCACCATCTCCACCAGGGTCCTCCGGTACCCAAGGTCCCGCACCACCGCCATGAAGAAGGTGAAGGCGGCGATCACCACCAGCGCGTCGGCCAGGGCCAACCCCAGGGCGGCGTAGGGGCTTGAGAACAGGAAGAACGGGAACACCAACAGGATCACGGTGAACACATAGGCGACCCCGGTGTAGAGGGCCGCCCGCAGGGGCGCTTTCGGTCCCCGTTCGGACTTGGCGGACAGGTACTCCGAGGCCGCCATGGAGAGCGATGCCGCCACCCCGGTAATCAGCCCGGACAGCCCCACCAGGCGCGAGCTCTGCAGGGCGAAGGTGAACCCGGCCAGGGCCCCGGTCAGCTCCACCAAGGCATCGTTGACCCCCAACACCATGGAGCTCAGGTAGCCCAGCCGTTCCTCGTCGATCAGCTCAACCAGGCTCGCCTCGTGTCCGGTCTCGTCGGCCATGATCCTCTCCAGTTCCGGGATCTTCCCGGCCACCTCGGCATAGGCACCCTCGGCCCCCCGCTCCCCTGCCTCCATGAGCTTGATGGCGAACGTGAGGCCGAATACCCGGGCGGCAAGGCGGTACAGGAAGATGCGCCACCGGCGGGGCTTCACCTCCCGGTGGGTGTAGCTGGCCAGGGACCGGTAGTGCCCCAGCTCCTCCTCGGCCAGCCGCTCCAGGACCGCGGCATTCTGCCCCTCGGCCAGCCGGGCGAGCCCCCGGTACACGTGGTGCTCGGTGATTTCGTTCCGCTGGAAGACCACCAGCTTCTCAACTAGCGATGGGTCGAGCATGGGACGGATTCTAAAGCACGGCAGGCAGAGGGTGAAGTCCCACCGCGTGACGTGGGCAAAGAAGACGACCCCCGACCGCAGGAGCCCGCCGTCCAGGGGTCGTTCACCGCTTCGCGATCAGGCGGTCGCGCCGTTCACCTCCCCGTGCCCGTCATGTAGAACGGGTAGAGACAGCACGGGTCACAGCACGGATCGCAACACGGCCCACAGGTCGGAATCGGAGAGAGCTTCAGGTGGATATTGCAAATGGGGACTCCACAGGGTTTGGACGGCCGCGTGCAGAGAAGAGAGCGGCAATCCGCCCTGTCCACAAGCTTAATGTAGGTCTGCACGTCACCTTGATCGGTGGTGCTCACCACGATCCGGTAGAACCCCGCCGCCGCTTGGCTCCCCGCGGAGGTCTTCTGGTCCCACACGATCTTCGTATCCACGCTCACCGGGTTGGGATAGGTGTGCTCGTACACCACGCCCCCCAGAAACGCTTCCACCCTCCACCCGCTGATCTGGGTTGTGATCGGACAGCAACAGGAGCAGAGCCGGCCTTGCGGGACGATCACCTCGATGAGAATCGCCTCCCCCAACCAGAACCCCTCGTAACAGGAGGGCTCAGGGGAAGGAGAAGGGCAACATGGGGGCGGAGGGCAACACGAAGGCGGAGGACAACAGGACTGCCCCCACGCCAGCCCGGCCCCCAGCACCAGGACCGCCGCAATCATGACCGCCACCCGCTTCATAGGACCACCTCCGCGGCATTGTACAGCGGCGCGGTGTCGCCGCCTGACCCTCGCCCACCGGACCGCGCGGATAGGCTGCCAGCCACTCCTCCGGTAGGATTGGGGCCATGGCCGTGGAGATGAGTCGGGACAGGTTCGAGCGGCTGGTGCAGGACGCCCTGGCCGAGCTCCCCCCGGAGTTCCAGCGGTACCTGAATGGCCTCGAGGTGCGGGTCGAGGACTACCCGGACGACGAGCTGATGGCGGAGTGGGGCCTCGTCCCCCCCGACTACCCGTTTGGGATGTACGAGGGGCCATCGCTCCCTGACGTGGACACGCCGCGCGACTTCCCGGGGACGATCGTCCTCTACCAGCGCCCGCTCGAGACGTGGTGCCACAACGTGGCCGAACTCCGCGATCAGGTGCGACGGACGGTGTACCACGAGCTCGGGCACCGATTTGGGTTCTCCGACGAGGGGATGCTCGACGAGCTCCGCGGTGGGGCGGGCACACCCTGGTCGGAGGGTGCACGCCAGGCGGAGGCCGAGCGCCACCTTCGTCAGGCGGAGCACGACCTGGGGGCAGCCGAAGCACTGCTCGCGGCGGGGAGCCTCGACTGGGCGCTCGATGCCGCCCTCGTCGCCGCCGACCGCAGCCTGCGGGCCCTCCTCCTCTCTCGCGGAGAGGACCCGGAGGCGATCGCCCACGATGGGATCCCCGACCTCCTCGCCCGCGCTGTCCGCCACGTCCCCGAGCTGCGCTCGCTTCGGCCCCTCCTCCGCTTAGATGGGATCGCGCTCGACATGGGCGACGCCGGCGCCCCACCCCCGGCGGAACGGGTCCGACCGCGGACCGCGCACGATGCGGTGGCCTATGCGCGAGAGCTTCTCGCGGCGGCCCGCCACGCGCGGGGGGGAGGATGAACGAGCGGCTCGCCCCCCTCCGCTGGGAGGGATCCCCCGACGAGGCTCGATCCCATGGGGCCTCGGGCTGAACGTCGCCACTTCCATAGCTCCCCTCGCAGGATGTGCGGGAATACGAGGCCCGGGCTCCTCGTAGTGCGCCGAGTTCGCGGTGAGCGACGCGCGAGATACATGGCAAAACGCCCCCTCACCCATCCTCTCCCCCAGAGGGGAAGAGGGATTGCGGGTGAGGGGGAGGCTGAGGGGAGAGCAGCTCCCTATCCTGCTAGGATCGGTGAGCGCGATCCTCACACCACTCCGCGCCGCCCGCTGGCAAGGGGAGAAAGGAGAGGATGGGGGTACAATCCTGGCCTATGGCCGCGGTTCGTCCGACCAAGCGTCGCGAGACAGTCCAGGCGATCTTCCCTGATGAGCGGGCGTTCGAGGGACCAGCGGGAACCGCACTCGCCGATTTCGTCCAGGCGGCATACCCCGATCCCCGGGTCCCGGCGATGGCCGCGATCGTCGGCGGCGAGCTTCGTGAGTTATCGTTCCCGCTTCGCGAGGACGCCTCAGTCCAGCCGGTGTTCCTCACCGACTCGGAGGGAATCCGCATCTACACCCGCTCGTTGAGCTTCCTCCTCGCGGGCGCGGTCCACACCCTGTTCCCGGAGGCGCGCCTGATCATCGACCACTCCGCACCGTTCGGGGGGTACTACTGCCGGGTGGTCCAGCGCCCGCTCTTCACCGCGGATGAACTGGAGCGGATCGAAGCGCACATGCGCGCCCTCGTCCGGGCGAACGTCCCCATCGTCCGGGAGGAGGTCCCCCTCGCGGAGGCCCAGGCCCGGCTCCGGGCGCGGGGCCTCTCCAACAAGGCCGACCTCCTCGCCCAGGGGGCAAGCGGGGAGACGATCCCCCTCTATCGGCTCGGCCAATTCGAGGACTACCTGTTCGGGCCGATGGTCCCTTCCACCGGCCTCCTTTCCCAGTTCGCCCTCACCCCCTATCCGCGCGGGTTCGTCCTCCGCTTCCCCCGCCGGGAGAGGCCGAACGAGCTCGCCCCGGCCGAGGATTACTCCGCGCTCCTCCAGGTGTTCGAGGAGTACGGACATTGGCTCGAGCTTCTTGGTGTGTACGACGCGTACACGGTCAACGAGGCGGTTCGCACCGGCCGCATGACGGAGGTGATCCTCGTCTCGGAGGCCTTTCACGATCAGCGGATCGCGCAGATCGCTGCCACGATCGCCCGCCACCCCTCCGCCCCGCGGCTGATCCTCATCGCCGGCCCGACTTCGTCGGGCAAGACGACGTTCACCAAGCGGCTGGCGGTCCAGCTTCTCGCCCTCGGCCTCCGACCGTACCCGGTGTCCATGGACGACTACTTCCTGTCCCGCGACGAGATGGCCCGCCGCGGCCTCACCGATTTCGACGACATCTCGGCGGTCGAGGTGCCCCTCTTCCAGCGCCAGATGGAGGACCTGTTGGCGGGGAAGGCGGTGCGGCTGCCACGGTTCGAGTTCGCCACGGGGCGACGCGAGACGGGGAGCGAGCTCAAGCTGGAGGAGGATGGGATCCTCCTCGTAGAGGGGCTGCACTGCCTGAACCCTGGACTCCTCCCCTCGGGGCTGGAGGAACAGTCGTTCCGCATCTACGCCTCCGCCCTCACCCAGCTCAACCTCGACGACCACGTGCGGATGTCCACCACCGACAACCGCCTCCTGCGGCGCGTGGTGCGGGACGCCGCCTACCGCGGCTACACCGCCGAGAACACGCTGCGGATGTGGGACAACGTGCGGCGGGGCGAGAAGCGGTTCGTGTTCCCCCACCAGGGGCGGGCCGATGTCATGTTCAACTCCGCCCTCGTCTACGAGTGGAACGTCCTCCGGCCCCGCGCGGAGCCGCTCCTCCTCCAGGTGCGGCACCCCCGGTTGCGGCTGAGGGCGGAGCGGCTCCTGGAGGAACTGCGCTGGTACGCCCCCTACCCGGGGGACGAGGTCCCGGCGACGTCCATCCTCCGCGAGTTCATCGGGGGAGGGATCCTCGCCGCGTACTACCCGAGCCCGTTCGAGCGGGCCAGCTGGAGGAGAGGACCATGACGGAGATCGCCCCCTGGAAGCGATTCGACGAGGTTCAGGAGCAGGTCTTGCACGGCGACGGGGCGTTCCTGGTCGCGATGGACAGGGACGGTCGCCCGAACGCGATGACGATCGGGTGGCTCCAGCTCGGGACGGTGTGGGGACGGCCGGTCTGCCTCGTCCTCGTCCGGCCGTCGCGTTACACCCACGGCTGTATCGAACACAGCGGGGCGTTCACGGTGAACGTGCCCTTGGGGACGATGGCAAAAGAACTCGCGTTCTGCGGGGGCCGCTCCGGACGGGACACCGACAAGTTCGCCGAGCTCGGACTACGGACCATACCCGGGAAGAAGGTCCCCTTGCCCGTTCTCGCGGGATGCGCCGTGGCGTACGAGTGCCGGGTCGTAGCCCAGGCAAAGCTCCTCCCGGAGGGGATCCGCGACGCGGGGATCCGCGCCAAGTACTACCCCCGGGGCGACTTCCACACCCTGTTCTTCGGGGAGATCGCCGCCGCGTGGGAGATCGCTCCCTGACGGCCTCGTCATCGCCAGGGGATGAACTCCCCCCATCCCAGCTGGGCGAGGAGCTCCCCGTCCCGCACGAGCCACTCTCCCCGCGAGAGGACGCCCACGATCCGGCCCCGCACCGGGAACCCTTGGTAGGGCGAGAAGTCCGTGGCCATGTGGAGCTTCCCCGCCTCGATCGTCGAGGAGCCGTGGGGATCCACAAGGACAAGGTCAGCATCCGCACCGACCCGGATCCCCCCCTTCCGCGGCCAGAGCCCGAACGCCCGTGCCGGCCCCTCGCCGAGGTACCAGGCGACGTCGCGGAGGGTGATCCGGCCTTGCGCCACGCCCTCCGAGTAGAGGAGGGGAAGGAGGGTCTCCACCCCAGGGAGGCCGGACGGAAGCTGGGTCGGCTCGTCCCGCCACGCGTCCTTCTGCGCGTTCGTGAACGGGCAGTGGTCGGTGGACACCGCCTGCAACCCGCGGCGGGCAACGGCCCGCCACAGGGCGTCCCGGTCCGCTGCGGTGCGGAGCGGAGGAGTCACGGAGAACCGGTGGCCATCCGGCCGCGCGTAGACGGCCTCGTCGAGGAGGAGGTAGTGGGGGCAGGTCTCGCCCACGAGCGGGGCTCCCGCCCACCGGGCCGCCTGCAGGGCGACAAGGCCCTGGGCCGTGGAGACGTGGGCGATGTAGGTCGGGCAGCCCGTATCCCGAGCGAGGATCCCCACCTCGGCGATCGCCACCTCCTCCGCGAGCGGTGGCCGCGCTCGGGGGAATGGGCCGCCGTGGGGATCCACGAGCTCCTCGGCCTCGGCGTGGACCATCGCCACGCCCCCAAGCTTTCGAATCGCCACCATCGCGTCGCGTAGGATCCCAAGCGGGGTCCGCCGGCCGCTCGCCGCGTAGGCGAGGAAGAACTTGAACGACCGGACCCCGAGCTCCGCCGCCGCGGCAAGTTCGTCCCCGCGGTCTGGGGTCCACCCCACCATCTCCGCCCGGAGGGCGAAGTCCACCACCGCCTCCCGGGCCTGAGCGAGCCGCCGCTCGATCTGGTCAGGAAGGGGTACCCCAGGTTCGCCGACCGTGAAATCGAGCACGGTCGTCACCCCCCCGGCCGCGGCGGCGCGGGTCCCCGACGCGAAGTCGTCGGCGGAGCGGGTGCCCGCTACGGGAAGGGAGAGGTGGACATGGGCATCGATCGCCCCGGGGAGGACGAGGAGGCCCTGCGCCGAGACCGTCTCACAACGGGCAGGGACTCTCCCCACCCCCGCGATCCGGCCCCCCCGAACGAGGACAGCGGCCTCCCGCACGCCCCGGGGCGTGACGACCTTCCCGCCGACGACCGCGAAGCCGTCCACGGGGGCACGATAGCCCGCCGGGGGGCGGGCGGCAACGGGGGCTACAATCAGCGCGATGGCCAAGCCCAACCTCCTCGACCTCGCCTACCCCGACCTCGCCGCCGAGCTTGCAGCGTGGGGCGAGCCTGCGTACCGGGCGGACCAGGTGTGGGGCTGGGCCTGGGGGGAGCTCGCCACGGACTTCGGGGCGATGACGAACCTCCCTCGGGATCTGCGCGCGCGGCTCGGCGAGGCATTCACCCTGGCCGGCCCGGTTCCGATCGCCCGCCAGGGCGACGGGGAGGGGACAGAGAAGGTCCTCCTCTCCCTCCGCGATGGACAGGCGATCGAGGCGGTGCTCATCCGGGAGGATGGCCGGCGCACGGTGTGCATCTCCACCCAGGTCGGGTGCCCGGTGGGGTGCCCGTTTTGCGCCACGGGGAGGATGGGCTACGTGCGGGACCTCACCGCGGGGGAGATCGCGTCCCAGGTCCTCCACTTCGCCCGCGAACTCCGCGGCGCGGGGGAGCGGGTGACCCATGTCGTGGTGATGGGGATGGGCGAGCCCCTGCTCAACTACGACGCCACCCTCCAGGCGCTCCGCAACCTGAACGACCCGCGCGGGTTCGCCCTCGGGGCGCGGAGGGTCACGGTCTCCACCGTCGGGGTCGTGCCGGGGATCGTCCGCCTCGCGGGGGAGGGGCTGCAGGTAAACCTCGCCGTCTCCCTTCACGCCCCCACCGACGCACTGCGCCGCGAGCTCGTTCCGCTCGCGGAGCGGTGGCCGCTCGCGGACGTCCTCGCCGCCGCTGACCGCTACGCCTCCGCCACCGGGCGGCGGGTTTCCTACGAATACGTCCTCCTCCGCGGCGTCAACGACCGGCTTGACCACGCGCGCGGTCTGGCGCGCCTCCTCCGGGGGAGGCTCGCCCATGTGAACCTCATTCCGTTCAACCCAGCTCCAGGCCTCCCGTACCAGCCGCCCGATCCGGACGCGGTGGACGCGTTCCGCCGGGAACTCGTCCTCCACAGCGTGGACGCGACCGTGCGCCGCTCCCGTGGGGTCGCGATCGAAGCCGGCTGCGGCCAACTCCGCGGCCAACGTGCTGATGGGGCACTCGAACAACCCAGCTAGAATGCCCCCCTTCCTTGGAGGTCCTTCAGGAGAGCAGCTAGGGCAGAATCGTGAGGCCGACCACGAACCCGCGCCGACTGTGGAGGGAGAGGTACAGCCTCCAGCCGGAGCCCTCTACGCCGAACCCCGCGCCCCCCGTGAGGTGAACGTCGGCCCTCGTCTCGGGTTCGATGTCCACCAGCGGAGCGAGGGCCGCGGAGGGCGACCACGGCGGCACCCATGCCATCTCCTGGAGGGAAACCCCGACCAGGACGACAAATCCAGCGCGACCAACCGGCAGCCAGCCAGCGATGTACCCCTCAACCTCCGGCCCCCCCGCGAACCACCCCCCGGGCCCCGGCTCACTCAGGTCGGGGAGGGGCGGCGCCAGCTGGAACGAGATGCCGAACCCGAACCCCTCGAGCCAGAGGTCTGTCGAGATGGAGCGGGTGGTCAGGCCCACGGCGAGGCCGAACCCGACCGCCGATAGCTCCGCGTCCACCGTCCACGAGGGAGGGGAGACGGGGGGCCACAGGGAAGGCCGGGCAGGGGAGAGACTCACGACGAGGGAGACCTCTTCCCCATCCCCTACCACGAGGTCCACGGACTTCGCTTCGTAGCCATCCTTCTCGACCTGAACGCGGATCCGCCCCGGGGCAACGCTGGTGGACAGGGGCGACGTACCGACGTAGGTCCCGCCCACCCACACCGCGGCCCCGCTCGGGCTCGTCGCCACGGAGAGGGTGGCCTGGGGCCGATGTACGCGGTAGGAGGCCCACGCCGTGCCCCACGTCCCAGGCAGGAGCGCGGTGATCTGGGACGCGAACGCAGCTGGGTTCGTGTACACGAGGAATGCGTCCGCCTCGAACGCCTTCGCCTCGTAGAACGAAAGGGGGGAAGCGCTCGCCACGAGCTGGAGGTACTCGATCCCTTCGGGCGCGGTGACCCGGAGGACCCACCCCTGCGTGGGGAGGGTATGGGTCCCCGCTGGAAACAGCGGGTCCTGGAGAAAGCGGTTCGGGACGAGGAGTTTCACCTTCCCGTCCGCGGTCAGGTTGTAGAGGTAGACGTAGGCGTCGTGGTTGAGGGTGAACGTGAGCCGGAGAGGATCGCCAGGGGCGTAGGTCGCCTTGTCGGTCTTCACGGAGACGACGATCGGGGGCTCGTCGGGGACGGGGATGATCCCCTGCGGAAGGACGGGCGCTTCCCCGAACGCAAGGAGCCCGAACGCGAGCAGGGCCACCCACGCCGCGAGGAGCTTCGCCTTCATCGGGGCATCACCTCCGACCGGATCTACACCTCGTCCGGGGGACCGGTTCGCTGGCCTTGGCCTCCCGCGGCGAGGGCCTTCCGCAGGGCGCGCAGCGGCAGAAGGGCGCAGGAGAGGCGCGTCCTGACGACGCCCCCAAGGGCGGAGAGGAGGTCCTCATCCTGCATCCTCTCCACCTCGGCCACGGGCTTCCCCACGATGAGCTCGGTGAGGAGGGACGCCGCGGCCTGAGAGATCGCGCACCCCTCGCCGCTGAATCGGGCATCGGCGATCGTCCCCCCCTCCACCCGGATCTCCAGCCGCACGACGTCCCCGCACAGGGGATTCGCCTCGATCGCGGAACCGGTGGCGTCGGGGAGGCGCCCCTTGTGGCGGGGGTGGCGCCAGTGGTCGAGGATGACCTCCTCGTACCCGGTCATCGCAGCGCCTCCCAAACCCGATCGAGGGCGGCGAGGAACCGCTCCACTTCGTCAGGCGTGGTGTACACATAGAACGACGCCCGGCACGAGGCGGGGATCCCGAACCGGCGGTGGAGCGGCTGGGCGCAGTGATGCCCGGCACGGATCGCGATCCCCTCCTGATCGAGGAGGGTCGCCACGTCGTGGGGGTGGATCCCGGCGACGGAGAACGAGACAAGCGACCCCCGCAGTGCCGGATCGCGGGGCCCGTACACGGTCACATAGGGCCGGCCGAGGAGCCCGTCCAGGGCGAGCGCGGTCAGCTCCTCCCCGTGGCGGCGGACCTCGTCCATCCCGATCGCCCGCAGGTAGTCCGCCGCCGCGCCGAGCCCGATCGCCTGGGCGATGGGGGGGGTCCCCCCCTCGAACCGGGCCGGCGGACTATCCCACGTCGCCCAGTTGAGCCACACCTCGCGCACCATCTCCCCCCCGGTGAGGAGGGGAGGGAGCTCGGAAAGGAGGTCATTCCGCCCCCACAGGATGCCGATCCCGGTCGGGCCGAGCATCTTGTGCCCGGAGAACGCGACGAGATCGGCCCCCAGTTCGCGGACGTCCACCGGCAGGTGGGGCACGGACTGGGCAGCGTCCACGACCACCCTTGTCCCCGCCCGATGAGCCTCCGCCGCGACCTCCGCCACCGGGTTCACCGTCCCCAGGACATTCGACACGTGCGCAAGGGCGAGGACCTTCGTCCGCGGGGAGAGCTTCCTCCGCAGGTCGTCCCGGTCCAGCTCCCCGTCCTGGGTCACGGCAGCCGCGCGGAGGTGCGCTCCCTGCCGGCGGGCCATCTCCTGCCACGGGAGGAGGTTCGCGTGGTGCTCCATCTCCGTCACCAGGACCTCGTCCCCCGGATCAACGTACGTCTCGCCGAGCCCCCACGCCGCGAGGTTGAGGGCCTCCGTCGTCCCGCGGGTGAACACGACCTCGTCCGGCCTCGCCCCGATGAACGACGCAACCTTGGCCCGCGCCCCCTCGTAAAGATCGGTCGCCTCGGCGGCGAGCTCGTACACGCCGCGCCGCACGTTGGCGTAGGACTTCCGGTAGAAGTCGGCCTCGGCCTCGATCACCGCGCCCGGCTTCATGCTCGTGGCGGCGGAATCGAGGTACACGAGGGGCTTCCCATGCTCGTGGCGGCGGAGGATCGGGAAGTCGTCCCGGATGCGCTCGTCCATCACCCGATCGCCCTCTCGAAGCTCATCTCGAGGAGTCCCTTCAGCTCGACCGAGTATTCCAAGGGGATCTCCTTCAAGATCGGGGACACAAACCCATTCACGATGAGGCTCATCGCCTGGGCCTCGGACAGCCCGCGGCTCATCAGGTAGAAGAGCTGATCCTGGGATACCCGGCCCACCGTGGCCTCGTGCCCCAGCTCCACATCGTCCGTCTCCGCGTTGAGGGTGGGGATCGTCTCCGTCCGCGCGTCCGGGGTGAGCAGGAGCGTCGAGCACTCGACGTGGGCCTTCGCCCCCCGGGCGAGGGGGGAGACGTGGACCGTGCCCCGGAACACGGACTTCCCATTCCCCTGAACGACGGACCGCGAGATGAGCCGCGACGTTGTGTCCGGCGCGCGGTGAAGGGCCCGGGCACCGCTATCGAGCCACATCCCGTCCTGGGAGAACGTGAACGCGAGGTTCTCCGTGCGCGCCCCGGGGCCGAGGAGGACCGTCGTTGGGTAGAGCATCGTCACCTTGCTCCCGAGCGACGCCGATACCCAGTCCACCGCCGCCCCGGCATGGGCCAGCGCCCGCTTGTTGTTCAGGTTGTACACGTTCTTCGACCAGTTCTGGATGGTCGTGAACCGAACCTTCGCCCCCTCCTTGGCGAAGATCTCCACCATCCCCGAGTGGAGCGCGGACCGCGCGTACCGGGGAGCGGAACAGCCCTCGATGTAGTGGACCGACGACCCGGGCTCGGCGACGATGAGGGTGTGCTCGAACTGGCCGACGGCCTCGGTCTGCATCCGGTAGTAGGCTTGCAGCGGGACGGCCACCTCCACCCCCGGCGGGATCCAGATGAACGTGCCCCCGCTCCACACCGCGCCGTGGAGGGCGGCGAACTTGTTGTCCTCGGGGGGGATAACCTTCATGAAGTACCCCTCGACCCACGGGTACTCGCGGACCGCGGTGTCCATGCTCGTGAAGATGACCCCTTGGGCGCGGACCGTGTCGAGGAGGGACCGGTACACGACCTCGGAGTCGACCTGGGCCCCCAGCCCGGCGAGAGCCTTCTGCTCCGCCTCGGGAAGGCGCAGGGCGGCGAACGTGCGGCGGATCTCGTCGGGAAGATCCTCCCAGCGTTTGACGGGGTCCACCGGGCGGGCGTAGTAGGCGAGGTCAGAGAAGTCGAGCTCGGAAAGATCGGGACCGAATCGGGGCAGAGGCGCTCTCCCGAACACCTCTAGGCAGCGCGCGCGGTGGGCCCTCATCCAGGCGGGCTCGTTCTTCTCCGCCGACAGCCCGTCCACGAATTCCCGGGTCAGGGCGTTCATCCGCGCACCACCTCGAACCCCTCCTCCCCGATCCTCCGCGCCAGCTCGGGCCCCCCTCGCTCCACGATCCGGCCCCCGTCGAGGATGAATACCTCCGCGGGCGGGACGTGGTCGAGGATCCGCGGGTAGTGGGTGATGATGAGAACCGCTGCCCCGCCGTCAGCCAGGTCGCGGATCGCGCCCGCGATGAGGCGCAATGCATCCACATCCACCCCCGAGTCCGGCTCGTCGAGGAGGGCGACCTTCGGCTTGAGGAGGTACAGCTGGAGGAGCTCCGCCCTCTTCTTCTCCCCCCCGGAGAACCCGACGTTCAGCTCGCGACCATCGAACGCCTCCATCCTCAGGCGGGCGATCGCCTGAGGGTAGTTGCGCTGGAATTCACAGAACCCCTGCCCCCGCTCGGCGCACGCCAGACGCAGGAACTCCCGCAGCGACACCCCTTCGATCTCCGGCGGGTACTGGAACGCGAGGAACAACCCCCGCCGGGCGCGCTCGAACGGGGGCAGGGAGAGGAGGTCCTCCCCCTCAAGCCGGGCCCGACCGCCCGTCACCTCGTACCCCGGCCCCCCCGCCAGGCTGAGGGCGAGGGTGGACTTCCCTGAACCGTTGGGGCCCATCAGGGCGTGGACCCGGCCCGGCTCGAGGGCGAGGTCCACCCCCTGCAGGATCGGCTTCCCCTCCACCGATACGTGAAGATCGTCTACAACCAGAACGGGCATACGAAACATGAGGCTACCCCCCGTGCGGAAGGGCCGCAACCTGGCTCAAGGGAGAAGGTCGGTGGTGAAGAGCTCCTCGCTCGGGTACGCGCGCGGCATGAGGCCATGGGCGACGAGGAACGCCTGCATCGCCTCCCAGCGCGTGGCGTCGTCGTGCCGGGCCCCGGCGGCGTAGAACGGGAGCGTGGCCTCAAACGAGCGGCGGGTGAGGTCCTCCCCAGCGAGCTCGGGGACCGCGGCCTCGAACAGGGCGAGCGCCGCGTCGGGACGGTCGCGGGTGAACTCAATCGCCCTCGCGAGCGCATGGAGGAACCCGCGCACCTCCTCCGGCCGTTCCCGGAGGAGCGCGGGATGGGCGACCACAACCAGCTCATAGGTCGCCGGGATCCCGTACTCCTCTTGGGGGAAGAACACAGGCCGGTAGCCGAAATCCTCCACCGCGAGGGCCTCGTAGTTCCGGAACGCCCCGATCGCATCCACCCGCCGCGCAAGGAGGGCGAACAGGGTGTTCATCCCCACGTAGACGAGCTCGTACTCGTTCGGTGCCAACCCGGCGGTCCGAAGCATCGTTTGCCATAGAACCGGCTCCAGGGGCTCCAGGGCGTACCCGATCCGCTTCCCCCGCAACTCATCCAGTCCCACGATGCCGGATCCGGCGAGGGCGAGGAGCCCGCCGAGGGAACCCTCGATGAGCGCCCCCACCGCAACGAGGGGGAGGCCCGCCCCGCGGGCGATGAGGTAGTTCATCTGGGGGGTGAGGGCGAGGTCCACCGCCCGCGCCGCAGCGAGCTTGGCGGGATCGCTGGGATCCGCGGGCGCGCTGAGCTCGACCTCGATCCCGGCGGAGGCGAATAGCCCCAACCCCTGCGCCACGTAGAGGGGGACATGGTTCGGGTTCGGGTAAAAATCGAGCATCACCCGCAGCGGCGCCCCGTGGCCGAGGACGAACGGGAGGAGGAGAAGCCACCACCGCTTCATCGCACCCCGATCCTGCTCGGGGAGGGGTTGGGGCGCCAGCGGAGGAGGTACCGTTCGAGGAGGGAGAGGGAGGCGAACAGTCCAACCCCGAGGAGGGTGAGGACGAAGAGGGCGGCGAACAGCCGGTCCGCCCGAAGGAGGGCGTTGGCCTGGATCATGATGTACCCCAGGCCTCCAGTGCCCCCGATCCACTCCCCGATGATCGCACCGGCGAGGGCCAGCGTGGCCCCGACCTTGAGTCCAGCCAAGGCGAACGGTGTAGCGGCCGGAAGACGCACCAGGCGGAGGATCTTCCCCTCCCCGGCCCCCAGCGTGCGGAGGAGGTCCACGAGGTCCTCCCCGACCGCGCCCAGCCCCTCCCCAAGGCTGACCGCGATGGGGAAGAAGGAGATCAGGCCAACCACGATTACCTTCGGCCCCCGCCCGTACCCGAACCATAGGACGAGGAGGGGGGCGATCGCGAACACGGGGACGACCTGGGAGGCGAGGAGGAACGGACGGAGGGCGCGGCCGATCGCCGGGACGTAGAACCCGACGAGGGCCACCGCGATCCCGCCCGCTGCCCCAAGGAGCAAGCCCAGCCCGACCTCGCTCAGCGTGATCCCGGCATGGTGAAGGAGGAGCGGGAGGTCCGCGACGAGCGTCGCCAGGATGTGGCTGGGAGGGGGAAGGAGGTATGGCGGGACGTGTGCCAGCCGAACGCCCCCCTCCCACAGGGCGAGGGCAGCGAGGAGAAGGCCGGCGCTCGTCAGGCCCTGACGCATCGGGTTAGGCATGGAGGGAGAGGTGGCCCAGCACCTCGCCCCGCGCCCCCGCAATCCGCGGGTCGGTGCGGAGGCGGGGGCGGGGGAGGACGACGGGGTACGTAGCGACGACGCGGGCGGGGCGTGGACTGAGGACGTGGACCTGGTCCGAGAGGAGGACCGCCTCCTCCACATCGTGGGTCACGAACAGGATCGTCTTCCGGTGGGACATCCACACCGTAGCGATCCACTCCTGGAGGGAGGCCCGGGTGAGGGCGTCGAGGCCCCCGAACGGCTCATCGAGGAGGAGGACATCGCGGTGGGAGAGGAGGGTCCGCATGAGGGCGAGGCGCCGCCGCATGCCACCGGAGAGCTCGTGGGGGTAGGCCCGCTCGAACCCAGCCAGCCCGAACTCGTCGAACAAGGCCCGCGCCTCCGCCCGCGCGGGCCCGAGGGGTCGCCCCGCCACCGCGGCGGGGAGGAGGGCGTTGGCGAGTGCATCCCGCCATGGGAGGAGGGTGTCCGCCTGCGGCATGTAGGCAGGGCTCCCGCCCGCGATCGAGACCGCGCCTGCGTCGGGGGAGATGAGCCCCGCCCCGATTTTGAGGAGCGTTGTCTTCCCGCACCCGGATGGACCGATGACGGTCGCCCACCTCCCCGGCGGGACGGCGAGGGACACCTCGTCGAGGACGGGCAAAGACCCCCTCCGACTGGGGTAGGAGAACGAGACCCCTCGGAACTCCACCGCAACCCCCTCCCCCGCCATCGGCCTAGCGGGAGGGAGGGATGAAGTGCTCCCGGCAGCGGGGTTCGTAGCTCTCCAGCCCCCCAATCAGGACCTCCGGCCCCCCGGTGGCCGGCTTCCCAGCCACGAGGCGCTGGGAGCGGGTCGCCGGCTGGCCGCACACCGTGCATACGGCTGCCAGCTTCACCGCCTCGTCGGCGAGGGCGAGGAGCTCCGGCATCGGCCCGAACGGCTCTCCGCGGAAGTTGAGATCGAGCCCAGCGACGATGACCCGCTTCCCGAGGCCGACCAACCGCTCGGCAAGCTCGGGGAACGAGGGGCCAAAGAAGTGCGCCTCGTCGAACGCGAACACGTCCGTGCTCGCGACGGGATGATCCGCGATCAGGCCCGAGAAGCCATCCCAGGAGATGTCCGTGGGCAATCGGCAACAGGGAAGCGCCCGTCCGTGGTGGGTGACCACGTGTTCCATCGCGTAGCGGGTATCGAGCTCGGGCTTGAAGAGGAGGACCTCCTTCTTGGCGATCCGCGCCCGCTCCACCCGCCGCAGGAGCTCCTCCGTCTTCCCAGAGAACATGCACCCTGTGACGGCCTCCAATCGTCCCGCCATGGGCGGATGGTAGTCGGTGAGGGGGGCGGAGGCGAGGGGCAGCCGCAGCCTAGCGCCGGAGGCAGAGGAGCGCCCAGACCACGGCCACGAAGAGGGAGAAGGCGGCGATCACGGCCTCCGGCGTGCTTGGAACACCGGAGCCCGGACGGGGCGGGGCGCGCAGGGTGAACGAGTCGAGCAGCTCGCCGGGCGTGGGGTGGAATGACTCCTCCGTGGCCTCGGCCACGGAGACGATCTCCACCGCAACCTGCGCCGGCGTCACCGCGACGCGCGCGTAGAAGTTGCGTCCCTCGACCGCCGCTACCGAACCCTCGACGCGGGCCGGGGCGAGCTCCCGCGGCACGGCTCCGCCGCCGCCGAGGACGAGGTACGTGACCCCGTCCCTCTCGATCCGCTCGTAGTTGTGGGCATGTCCGTTGAACACGAGATCCACCCCCGCCTCGACGAAGATCGGGTGGTAGATGAGGTCGTACCCGTAGCCGCTCCCATGGTAGGCGTCCGATGAGAACACCGGATGGTGGAAGATGACGAACTTCCACCGCTCGGGCCCCGCGAGCTCGGCCCGGGCATAGGCCTGTTGCTCGAGGATCTGGTCGGCGCGGGTGACGCTCGTGTCAAGGCCCACCACCAGGAGATCGCCCCACCGCAGCGTCCACCAGCGCTCGCCGTTCTGGCCAGCTCCGGGAGGGTGGGCAAACGCCTTGTAGTAGGAAACGCTGTTCTTCTCGTGGTTCCCGAGCACGGGGATGAACGGGGCAGTGAGGAGCATCGGCGCAAACGCATCGAACCACGGCTCCCAGTAGTAGGCGTTCGGCGTCTCGACGATGTCCCCGGCATGGAGGACGAAGTCGAACCCCCCGGAGCGGGCGGCGTCGTAGGCGATGGCGCCCGCGATCACGGCCAACCGGTCCCCCCCCTCCCACTGCCACTGCGTATCGGCGAGGACGGCGAACGTGACCGGCTGTCCCGGAAGCGGGGCCGTCCTGAAGTGACCGATTGGGCTCGACGTGATCTCAGATCCGTCCTCGATGACCACGCGGTACACGTACTCCGTCGCCGGGTCGAGCCCCTCCACCACCACCTCGACCTGGCCGTTCGTGCCTTCCGGGGGTGCGGGGACAGCGATGGTGCGCACCGGAACCGGGCGCGCGGCGTGGGGAACCACCGGCGCAACCTCAAGCTGCGCCGGGAGCGGCGGCACGACCACCCAGGAGATCACCACCGACTCCGCGCTCGGCGCACCGGAGTACGGACCGCGGGCGAGGGGCGTCCCCGAGCCCAGCCCCAGAACAGGGGATAGGGCGAGAGAGACGAGCGCCAAAGCGAGAAAGAGCTTCACCGGCTTCCTCCAGCCCGAGGGAAGGGTACCCTCTGCCGCGCCGACGGACAACAGGGTCCGGAGCAGTAGGCCTCCCCGCCTAAGGCGAACCCGCCTCGACGTCCGTTGCGAGAACGATCTGGGTTGGATCCTCGATCAGGATGCGCGGCCCGTCTTTGAGCGACGCGTACTCGACCACCCCCGTAGCGAGGATCTCCGTGCCCGGCCCAAGGCTGACCGGCGGACACGTCGCCACGAGGAAGAGGTGGAACCCAAACCTCGTTTCACTTGGATCAACGCGCCGGCCATTCCCGGCGGCCAGCACCGCGGCCACCGTGAGCCGCACGGTCACGACCTGATTCACGACCTCGCTGATCCTCGCCTCAAGCTCGGATACCGTGAGGACCTCGCCCACCGTCCCCCAGAGGCCGCGATGGTGGATCATCGCCTCGAGCTGCGCCGCCTCGAACTGGGCGCGGTACTTCCCGTTCGGGGGGATGATGAGGAGCCGTGCCAAACCAGCGCGCACGATCTCGAGGTTCGCCATCACCCATCCCTCGTCCGTCTCGACGTAGGCATAGGCGAGGAGCCGATCGTAGACGTCGCGCTCCTTCACGTCGAGCTCTAGGCGCACGGTCTTGAAGAGAAGAAGGCGCTTCGTGAACGCGATCGCCTCCTCCGAGTACGGTTCCCCAAGCTCGGGGGTGTCAATGCCGAGCAGGCGAACGCGCTGGCTCCCACGGATGTCCACCGTGTCGCCGTCGATGACCCGGAGCACGCGGCTCGTGATCGTCGCCCGGCTCGGATCGGGGGCCTCGGCCTCTCCCACCCCGATGATGGCGAGGGCCAACACCCCCGCGAAAGCCAGGACGCCAGCCCGCCTCATTGGTAGTGCACCCGCCGCTGCGTGACCGTCATCTGGAAGATGGTGAGGACGAAGATGATGCCGAACAGGACCACCGAACCGGCGGCAGCGCGCCCAAGGTGCATCGTCGCGCTGTCGATGCGCCCCGACATCCGCAGGATGTAGTACACGATCGTCTCCGCGCTGCGGAGCGGCCCCGGTCCGTTGAAGAGGGTAATCACCTCCGTGAACACCTTGAACGAGCCGATGAGCGACATGATCAGTACGAAGAAGAGCTGCGGTGTCAAGAGGGGGACCGTCACATGAAGCCACGTCTGAAAACCGCTCGCCCCATCTACCTTCGCGGCATCGTAGTACTGCTGCTCGATATTCTGCATCCCGGCGAGGAGGATGATCGCGTGGTAGCCAACATAGTGCCACACGCTGAGGATGATGAGCGCCGGAATAGAATATCTCGGATCGTTAAGCCAGGCGATAGGATCGATGTGCACGAACGGCAACTTGTTGAGAAGCGACAGAAGGTAGTTGATGAGGCCGTAGTCCGCATTGTACATCCACCGCCACACCATGGCGATCGCCACGATCGGGCTGATGTAGGACAGGAAGAACGACGTCCGCGCGAACGATAGGAACCGCAGCCCCTTATTCAGGAGCGTCGCGACAAGGATCGCCAGGAACAACGTGACCGGGACGGTGATGATGACGTAGTAGAACGTGTGCCACATGGCGCGCCAAAAGTACTTGTCGTTGAAGATGTAGCTGTAGTTAGCGAACCCGACGTAAGGTCGCGGCGGCAGAAGGCCCCACTTGAACAAGCTGATGTAGAACGCGGAGAAGAAGGGATAGAAAACGAAAACGCCGAGGATGATCAGCGCAGGGAGGAGGTAGAGGTACGCCGTGCCGGACTCCCGCCACAGGGCGGGATCCTTCCGGTACCAGCTGACCGGGTTCAGTGTCCCCCCCACCCGCTGCCAGAAGGGGAGCACCGGGCCCGCCCTCTCTTGTCCACTTCGATCCGCCATCGGTTCACCGTCCACCGCCAGCTCGCGAGGGGGACATGATCCCCCTCGCGAGCCAGCTCTTCCGTGGTTAGTACTCGAGCAAGGCCTCGATCTCCTCGCACATCGCCCGCAGGCCGTCGAGGGGCGATACGGCGCCGCGCATGATCTCATCGAACTTGGTCGAGAGGACGGTGCGCATGTCGCCGTAGTTCGGGTGAAGGATCTGCGAGAACCCAAGGAGCATTTGGTCCGACATCGCTTGCTGGTACGGGTTCGCCGCCACGAACTCCTTCCACGCCGGGAGCTGGTACGCCGACTTGGTGACCGGCTGGTAGCCGCTCTTCATCGCCCAGTACGCGGTATTCTCCGGACGAAGGAGGAAGCGGGCGAGGAGCACCGCCGCATCCTTCTGGGCCTGGGTCTGGTTCGGGGTGTTGAAGACGGCAAGGTTCGTGCCCTGGATCATCGAACTGCGGTTGACCGGCCCAGCGGGGAGCATCGCCACGCCGAGCGTGTACCCAGCGTTCGTAGCCGCCTTGCTGTTGTAGGGGTACCCCGCTGAGGTGTCGATGAACATCGCGACCTTGCCCATGTGGTCGCTGATGTATTCGGCGGTGACGAATGTGTAGGGAATGAGCCGTCCGCAGAACTCAACCGCCGTTATGCCCGGCTCCTCACAGAGCGTGACCGCCGTCCAGTCGTCGTTCAGGATCGAGCCGCCGGCCTGGTCGAGGAACACCAGGAACTGCTCGGGGTTCGCCGCTGGGCGCAGCGCCGTCCCGTACCGATCGATCTTCCCATCCCCGTCCAGATCCACGGTGAGCGCCTTCGCGAGGTCGTAGAACTCCCCCCACGTCGTGGGCGGGTTCGGGATAAGATCAGCGTTGTAGTACAGGACCATGATCGACTTGTTGAACGGGACCGTCGTCAGGACACCGTTGTACGTGTTGCTCGGGACGAGTCCGTCAATGATGTCGGCGATCTCCTCCGCCGTCATGTGGGGCCCGATCGGATAAAGAAGGGACTGGATCGGGGTAACCCAGTTCTCGTAGACCTGGGCGATCGTCGGCAGGTTGCCGGCGGCGACCGCCGCGTTGATCTTGCCCTGCAGCGCGCTGTAGGACCCCTGATAGGTCAAGTTCACCGTGATGTACGGGTACTCCGCCATGAAATCATCCACCAGTTTCTGGAGGTTGGGCTGGTGGCCCGAGCTCATCGCGTGCCAGAAATCAATGGTGACCGGCTCGTTCGCCGCGAGGGCGACCGTGCCGAGAAGGAGACCCAACAAACCTACAACCATCTTGCGCAGCATGTTCCCTCCTTGGTTACGTGCGGTCCATCACCGAATCCACGATCTGACCTTTGGAGATCACCTCCTTTGTTCGCAGCCATCACTTGATCCCCGTCCTCGCCACGCCCTGGATGAACTGCTTCTGGGTGAAGAAAAACAGGATGAGAATCGGAACGATGGCCATCACCGAGGCAGCCATGAGAAGGTGGTAGGCCGTCCCGATGTCGCTGCTGAACGTCATCAACCCGACCGGGACCGTGCGCATGGACGCCGAGTTCGTCATCAAGAGCACCCACTGGAAGGAGTTCCAGCTCCCGAGGAACTTGAACAGGGCCACCGTGAGGATCGCGGGCTTGGAAAGGGGCACGATGACGCGCCACAGGTAGCGGAGGCGCGAGCAGCCATCGATGCGCGCCGCGTCCCATAGCTCGTCCGGGATCGACCGGAAGAACTGACGGAGGAGGAAGATCCCGAACACGGACACAATCCAGGGGATGATCAACCCTTCGTACCGATCGAGCCAGCCGAGCCGCGTCAGCGTAACGTAGTTCGGCACGAGGAGCATCTCCCCCGGGATCATCAGCGTACCGAGGAAGATCGCGAACAGGACGTCCTTCCCGATGAAACGCATCTTCGCAAACGCGTAGGCAGCGAGGATCGTCGTGATGACCTCGCCGATCGTGCACATGATGGCGATGAAGAAGCTGTTGAAGAAGTAGCGGCCGAACGGCGCCATATTCCAGGCCACAACGTAGTTCTCCCACTGAGGCTCGGGGGGGATCCACTGGGGCGGCATCCGCATCGCGCCCGCCTCCGTCTTGAGCGAGGTCGTCACCATCCAGAAGAACGGCAAGAGCATGATGGCGCAGCCCACCGCCATGAGGAAGTAGAGGAGCCCCCGGTAGGCTCCCCGGCGGACCAGGTAGCGGGTGTCGGACCCCTTGGGTGCCAGCGTTCCTCCTCTGCCTCGCCCCGATACGCGGGACGGGAGTATAGCGAGGGGGGTCGTGATCGGTCAACGGAGGGTGCAGCACATGCGGGCTCGCGGTAAACTCGGAATCGGAGGTGGACGATGCGCGTCGTGATGACCGTGAGTGCCCTACTCCTTGCTGTAACCCTGGTTGGCTTGCCCAAAGGACCCCTCAACGTGGCGATCGTGTGGCATCAGCACCAGCCCTTGTACTGGAACCGCCTCACCGGCGAGTACGAGCTCCCCTGGGTGCGGGTCCACGGGGTCCAAGAGTACCTCGACTCCCCGCGGATCCTCCGCGAGCACCCCGGGGTCGAGGTCACCTACAACCTCCAGCCGAGCCTCCTCTGGCAGCTTTCGGACTACGTGGAGATCACCGAGGAGGAGCGGGAGAAGGGGGGCCTCTACCAGTACATCGGGGCGGTGGATAACCACCTCAACTGGACCTGGAAGCTCGTCACCGACCCGGGGTCGATCACCCCTGAGGAGCGGGCGGCGATGCAGGACCAGTTCTTCTGGATCAACGGGTACATGCTCCGTCCCGGCGGGAAGTATTACGACCCCCGCTATGCCGAGCTCAACCAGCTCAAGGGGGAGCGAACCCTCACCGACGAGGAGCTCCTCGATGCAGCGGGGCTGTTCCTCCTGTGGCAGATCTCCCCTGAGCTCCACGACGAGCTCGGGCTTCCGGACCTCCGGGGGAAGTCCGGGTTCACCCAAGAGGACGTCGTCCGGTTGATCCAAGCCCAGCACGAGGTGCTCACCCGGGTGGTGGAGGCCTACCGGGAGGCGCGAGAACTCGGAGCCGAGCTCATCACGAGCCCGTTCTACCACCCGATCCTCCCCCTCTTGGCGGAACGGGGGTGGGAAGAAGACATCCTCGGCCAGCTCGCCCGGGCCCAAGCCCAGCACCAAGCTCTGTTCGGCGCGAAGGCGGTGGGGGTGTGGCCGCCGGAACAAGCCGTCTCGGAGCGGGCGGTGGAGCTCCTCGGGGAGGCGGGGTTCACCTGGACTGTGGCCGACGAGTGGACGCTCGCCGCGGCGCTCGGTCGCACCCCCAACCGGGACGAGCTCACCCGGCCGTGGCGGTTCGGGAACATGACGATCCTGTTCCGGGACCACGACATCTCCGACAAGATCAGCTTCGCCTACGGGAACAAGCCGACCGCTGAGGCGGTCTCGGACCTCCTGGCCGAGATCCGCAGCTACTGGGAGGCCCTCGCCTCACCGGAGGAGCACGTCCTCGTGATCGCCCTCGACGGGGAGAACTGGATGTTCATGGCCGGGTACCCGGACAACGGCCGGGAGTTCCTTCGTTCTCTCTACCAGTCGTTCCGCGAGGCGGAGTGGATCAACACCGTGACCCCGGGAGGGTTCGTGGCCTGCCACCCCGCCGTTGCGGAGATCCCTTCCGTTCCCACCGGGTCCTGGGCCGGCGACCTCTCCACCTGGCGCGGGGAGCCGGAGGAGGACGAGGCGTGGGAGCGGTTGGGCCAAGCCAGGGAGGCGGTGTTCGCCGATGATCCCAACCCCGCCGCCCTAGACGCCCTGTATGCCGCTGAGGGGTCGGACTGGTTCTGGTGGTATGGGGCAGATCAGGACTCCGGAACGGATGACCTCTACGACTGGCTCATGAAGGCCCACCTCGTGGGCGCCTACCGGGCGGTGGGGTACGCGGATGCGGACATCCCCACCGTCCTCTCCCTCCGGTTGAGGATCCCGATCACGGCGAGCCTGGGGGAGGCCAAGCCGGCGGTGGACGGCCGCGTCACGGACCCCGGCGAGTGGGCGGAGGCAGTGGCGGTGCCCGGGCAGGGTTCAATCCGCGCCGCCGCGTTCGCGTACGGGGAATCCTCCCTCTACGTGCGCGCCGATCTCGATCCTTCCCCGCGGGATCTCTCCGGAACCGAGACCAAGCTCGTCCTCTACGCCACGGGGAAGCCGGGGGAGAAGGCAAACGTCGTCACTCGCCACAGCGGCGAACCCCTCGGGTTCCCCCTCGTCTCGGCCGTCGAGCTCGACCTGGCCAAGGTGAAGGCGGACGGCTCGGGGTACGTGTTCCGCTACGCTGCGGACGGGATGGGGCGCTGGCGGCTCGCCTCGCCCGTGCGCACCCTCACCTCCCGCGTCGCTCACCTGGACGAGGTCATCGAGTTTCAGATCCCGTTCGAGGAGCTGGGGGTGGAGCCGGGACAGGGCTTGGTCCTCGCCCTCGCGCTCGAGCAAGCAGGGGAGCTCCTCGGGATCGCTCCGGAACGGCCCCTCGAGGCACGGATCCCGACCCTCGTCCAGGGGGTCGAGGTGTGGGCGATGGAGGACCCGGCAGGCGATGACCACGGGATAGGGACGTACGTCTACCCCCTCAACAGCGTCTTCGCCGAGCCCGGGCTGTTCGACCTCCTCCGCTACGCAATCTACGACGCGGCCGATCGCTGGCAGCTTACGTTCGAGTTCCCCACCCTCCCCAACCCGTGGAACGGGCCGCATGGCTTCTCCCACCCCATCCTCTACCTGTACCTCGACGTCGCCCCTGGCGGCCGGACCGATGCCCACGAGGAGGGGAAGGCCGCCCAGGTGGCGTTCGACCCCGATCATCCGTGGGACTGTTTTGTGAAGGTAGCGGGGTGGCCCGCCTACGGTCGGCACCTGTGGCTGTCGAGCGGGGAGGGACCGTTCCTCATCGAGGTGGCGAGCGACCCCAAGCGGGGACGGATCATCGTCACCATCCCCAAGACGCTCCTTCCCGAGATCCGGGGCTGGCATTATGTCCTCGTCGGCTCCCAGGACGGCTACGGCGCCAACCACCTCCGCCCGATCAGGGTGGCGGCCGGGGAGTGGACCGGCGGCGGCTGTCCGGATCCCCTGTGGGCGCCCCAGATCTACGATTACCTCGCCCCAGCGGGGACCTCCCAAGAGGTCCTCCTCGCCGGGTACGATGGGGCCGAGCAGAGGTACACTGTGCTTCGACCTATTGCCGTCGCGTTCTAAGGAGGTGAGACCGGAACCGACATCGTGGTTCGACAACGGTGATCCATCAAGCTAGATCGAGTGAACAAAGGAGGTCAACATGCGGAAACTTGTAGGGATACTGATGGCACTGACGGTGGGGCTGGTAGCGTTCGCCCAGGCCCCGAAGCTTGTGATCTGGGCCGACGACACGCGGGCCCCCGTGCTGCGGGACATCGCGGGGGAGTTCGCGGCGACGACCGGGGTTGAGGTCGAGGTCGTCGAGATCGCGTACGACCAGATCCGAGGCCAGTTCATCACCGCAGCACCGACGGGGCAGGGCCCCGACATCATCGTCGGCGCCCACGACTGGGTGGGGGAGCTCGCCGCGAACGGGCTCCTGGAGCCGATCAACTTCGGACCGAAGCTCGCCGAGTTCAGCGCGCCGGCCGTCCAGGCGTTCTCCTACGGCGGGCAGAACTACGGCGTCCCCCAGGGGACGGAGAACATCGCCATCATCTACAACAAGGCCCTCGTTCCGGAGATGCCGGAGACGTGGGATGAGCTCCTAGAGTTCGCGCGCGAGATCACAGACCCGACGAAGCCGATGTACGCGCTTGTCTTCCAGAACGGGCCGGATCCGTACCACTGGTTCCCGATGCTGTCCGCGTGCGGGGGCTACGTGTTCGGGACGAACCCCGATGGTTCCCTCAACCCGTGCGACGTCGGGCTGGCCAACGAAGGGGCCCTGCGCGGGGCGCAGCTGTTCGCGGACATGATCGCCGAGGGGCTCCTCCCGTCCGGCGTCAGCTGGGACACGATGCGCGCCCTGTTCTTCGGCGGGAACGCGGCGATGGTCATCTCCGGACCGTGGCTCGTGGCGGACACGGTGGCAGCAGGGATCGACTATGGCATCGCCATGATCCCCTCCATTCGCTGCGCGGATGGGAGCTACGGGGTGCCCAAGCCGTTCATCGGCGTGCAGGGGTTCATGGTGAGCTCGTTCAGCCAGAACAAGATCCTCGCCCTTGACTTCCTCCTCAACTACGTGGCGACCACGGACACGATGCTCGCCCTCTACGAGCGGAACCCGCGGCCGCCGGCCCATCTGCCGACGTTCGAGATCGTGTCGAGCGATCCGGACATCGCCGCGTGGGGCCTACAAGGTCAGTACGGGGTCCCCATGCCGAACATCCCGGAGATGGCGTCGGTGTGGGGAGCATGGTCCGATGCTCAGAGCCTGATCGCCAACGGCCAGGCCACACCTGAGCAAGCGTTGCAGGAAGCGGTCGCGAAGATCAAGGCCGCCCTCAAGTGTGAGTAGGTGAACCCACGGGGGGCAGCCCGGGGCTGCCCCCCGCTTCCCCCATGAACGGGCGGTCCCTCCTCACCCAGGGGCTCAAGTACGGGTTCGTCGCCCTCCTCGACGCGGCCGCTCTATGGGCCGTGATCGCCCTCCTCTTCCGCGGCGATTACATCCTCCTCGCCGTCCTCGGGATCGGCACCCTCGTCCTCAACTTCGTCATCCTTTCCCGCCGGGCGTACCCGCTGCGGTTCCTCCTCCCCGGGCTCGTATTCCTGTTCGCGATGGTCGTGTACCCGATCGGGTACACGGTGAACGTCTCCCTGACCAACCTCCAGACGGGAAACCTCCTCACCAAAGCCCAGGTCATCGCCCAGCTCGAGGGCCGCTACTACCTCCCCCCTCAGCCGGAGACGTTCACGTTCTGGGCGTTCCGCAACGCGCAGGGGGAGCTCGCGCTGCTCCTCACGTCAAGCGATGGCCGCACGTTCCTCTCTCAGGGGAACGAGCTCGTCCCAGTGGACCTCTCCGACCCGCGGTTCGTGCGGGGAGAGGACGGGACGGTGATCTCGTTCGATGGCTACACGCGGCTCACCCTCCCCGAGGTTTACCAGTCCCTGGGCGCCTTGGAGGCGCTCGACCTGCGGTGGGGGGAGGCACACGTGCGGCTGACGAGCGTCCGGGAGTTCGGGACGTTCCTGCGGAAGTACCAGTACCTTCCCGACCAGGATGCGATACTGGACCTGGAAACGAACGCCACGTACTACACCAAGGAGGGGTACTTCACCTCGCCCGAGGGGGTTCGCATCGAGCCCGGGTTCCAGATCTACGTGGGGTTCCGGAACTACCTCGACGTCCTCACCAACCCCGGCATCCGTGCCGACTTCACCCGTGTGTTCGGCTGGACGTTGGCGTGGTCGTTCCTGAGCGTGTTCTTCAGCTTCGCGGTCGGCCTCGGGCTCGCCTACCTCCTCAACGACCCCTACGTGCGGGGCCGGTTTGTCTACCGCTCGCTCCTCATCATCCCCTATGCGATGCCCGCGTTCATCTCCGCCCTCGTGTGGGCGGGGCTGTTCAACACCGACCTCGGGGTCATCAACCGCGTCCTCGGGGACCTGTTTGGGGTGAAGGTGCGCTGGTTGCAGGACCCGATGTGGGCTCGGACGGCGCTGATCTTCATCAACGTCTGGTTGACTTACCCGTACATGATGATCGTCTCGCTGGGGGCGTTGCAGAGCATCTCCCAGGAGCTGTTCGAAGCGGCGCGGGTGGATGGAGCCACGAGCTGGCAGAGGTTCTGGCGGATCACGATGCCCCTCCTCTGGGTGAGCGTAGCCCCGCTCCTCATCGGTTCCTTCGCGTTCACGTTCAACAATTTCACCATCATCTGGCTTGTCACCGCGGGACGACCGGCCGTGCTCGGCGCGGCCACCCCTGCCGGGGCCACGGACATCCTCATCTCCTGGACCTACCGCCTCGCGTTCGAGGGGGAGCGCGGGAACCAGCTGGGGCTGGCATCGGCGGTGTCGATCATCATCTTCATCATCATCGCCGTGATCAGCGCAGTGAACTTCCGGTTCACCCGCGCGCTGGAGGATGTGAGCCGCAGTGTATAGCCGTCCAAGCCGGATCGGCCTCATCGTGCGCCACGCCCTGATCTGGATTGGGGTGATCTACGCCCTGTTCCCGATCCTGTGGATCCTGTCCGCCTCGTTCAACCCCACGAACAACCTCCTCGAGCAGAAGCTCCTCCCGGCGAATCCAACGCTCGAGCACTACCGGCGGCTGTTCACCGATCCCACGATCCCGTTCCCCAGGTGGGTCCTGAACACGGTCATCGTGTCGGGGACTACAGCCGCGATCACGGTTTTCCTGTGCGCGCTCGGCGCGTACGCGTTCTCCCGGTTCCGGTTCCGCGGCCGCCGGGCAGGGCTCCTCGCCCTCCTCCTCGTCCAGATGTTCCCCCAGATGCTGGCGATGGTGGCGATCTACCTCCTCCTCATCAAGATCAAGGAGTTCGTCCCCTGGCTGGGGTACAACACCCATCCTGGGCTGATCATGGTCTACCTGGGGGGAGCGATGGGGTTCAACACCTGGTTCATGAAGGGGTACTTCGACACGATCCCGCGCTCGGTGGAGGAATCGGCCCTCGTGGACGGGGCAACGCCGTTCCAGGCCTTCCTGCGGATCGTGCTTCCGCTCGCCCGACCGATCCTCGCTGTGGTGCTCATCATCCAGTTCATCACCACCTACTCGGAGTACGTCCTGGCGAGCATCCTCCTCAAGGGGACGGAGATGTACACCCTCGCCGTTGGCCTGCGGTTTTTCATCCAACAGGCTTACGATCGGCGGTGGGGCGTGTTCTCGGCGGCGGCGATCCTCGGGGCCCTCCTCATCCTCGCGATCTTCCTCCCCCTGCAGAAGCTCATCATCTCCGGCCTCACCGGCGGCGCGGTGAAGGAATAGCTAACCCTCTCCCCGCTTCAGGTAGCGGAACCCCATCCCCGGCACGCCCACCTTCCCCGCAACGCGCTCCGCGGTGAGGAGGTCGGTCCACCGCCCGCCCATGGGGAGATCCACGACCGTCTCCTCTTCCCCAGCGTTGAGGGCGAAGGCGACCTCGGCCGGGGGCAGGTCCCGCACCAAGAGGAGGGACCTTCCGTGGGCATCGGCCCACCGCACGCCCCCCCGCCGGAGCACGGGCTCCTCCCGCCGCAGGCGAACGAGGGTCCGGAAGGCATCAAGGAGATCACGATCCCACTTCTGCTCGTCCCAGGAGAACGTGCGGCGACAATCGGGATCCTCCCCTCCCTCGACCCCGACCTCGTCTCCATAGTAGATGGCCGGCGCGCCGGGGAACGCGACCAGGAACGCCGCCCCCAGCACGAGCTTCCGCCTGTCGCCACGGCATAGGGTGAGGAACCGCGGCACGTCGTGGCTCCCAAGCAGGGTGTAGCAGGCGTAGTTCGCCGCGGGAGGGTAGCTCGCCCAAAGGCCGTGCACGTAGCGAGCGAACCGCGGCGCATCCCACGCTCCTTCCGCCAGGAAGCGGACCAGGCCCTCGCGGAGCTTGTAGTGCATCACCCCATCCAGGGCCCCGTGGCGAAACCACGACGTGGCAAGGCCCATCACCTCTCCGAGGACGTACGCGTCGGGGTTCACCGCCTTGCTCTCCCGGTACACGTCGCGCACGAAGTCGGGGGGGAGGTACTCCACCGTGTCCAGCCGCCACCCATCCCCACCGCGCTCATCGAGCCAATGGCGCACCACGGAGAGGAGGTAGTCGCGCACGGGGGGGTGGTCGTGGTTCCACTCCGGAAGCTGGGCATGTCCGGCCCAACACGCGTAGTTGGGATGAGGCGTGGCATAGGGCCGATCGCCGCGGATCCGAAACCAATCCCAGTACGGGGAACTCCGACCCCGCTCCACCACGTCCTGAAAGAAGGGGTGCCCCACCCCACAGTGGTTGAATACGCCATCGAGGACGACCCGCATCCCCCGGCCATGGGCCGCGGCGAGGAGAGACTGGAACGCGCGATCGCCCCCGAAGGCGGGATCCACCCGGAAGTAATCCTCCCCATCGTACTTGTGGTTCGTCGCCCCGGTGAAGATCGGCGTGAGGTAGAGGGCGTTCACCCCGAGGGCCTCCAGGTACGGGAGCTTGGCGAGGATCCCCACGAGGTCTCCCCCCGCGAACGAGCCATGGGTCGGTCGCTCGTCCCACGGGACCGTGCCGGGAGGGTCGTTCCCGGGGTCCCCGTTGCAGAACCGGTCCGGGAAGATCTGGTAGAACACGGCATCCCGGACCCACGCCGGGGGGCGCATCACTTCCACCGGGTGAGGATCTCCTCGCGGCGGAACAGCTTCACCGCCAGATAGAGGAGGACCCCATCGAGGACGACGAGGATCCCCCCCTCCAGGATCACGAGGAGGAGGTTCACCGCGGTCATCTGCACGGAGTAGACGATGAGGGGGATCAGGGTAGGAATCACGGCCAACCCCGAAAACTGGTAGGCGGCGCGCGGGTCGCTCGTCCGCGACGAGACGAGCATGGACACGAGCACTCCGAACACGGCGAGCAGCGGCGACAGGGCGAAGATCGAGACGAGCCACGGGACCGAGAGCACACCAGCCGGGATCCCACCGAGCATGATGTGGGCGGCCGCGAGGAAGAGGAGGAACACCCCCCACGTGAGGCCGACCGAGGGGAGCACCGCCACCAGGGCCTTCCCCACGAAGATCTCCCAGTCCGTGAGCGGGGTGGCGAGGAGGGGTTCCAGGGTCCCCTGCTCCTTCTCCCCGACGATCGAGTACACGGCGAGCGTGACCGGGATCATCACCGGGAGGATGAGGAAGTACATGAGCGCCGTGTTGAACAGGGTCGCCTGCGCCTCGGGTGGGAGCCCCTGGCCCTGCCACACCATAAACCCCGCCAACCCGCCCATGAACAAGGGGAGGAACAGGGCCCCGTAGAGGACCATCTTGATCTTCGCGAGCTCCTCCCACTCCTTGACCATGAGCGCCCTAAGCCGAGGCATCGTCCCCCCCCACGAGCTCAAGGTACACGTCCTCGAGCGTCCGCTCATCGCGCTGTACGGAACGGATCTCCGCCCCCAGCTCCACCAACCGGCGGACGAGGGCCGGGACGTCCCGCTCCGGGTCCGCCACCTCGACCGCGAGGGCGGTGCCGTCGAGGGATGCCGCCCGCACGAACGGCAGCTGAACCCCCGTCGCGAACTCCGCCCGCGGGTTCGCGAGCTCCACGATGACCCGCGATCCCGACATCCGTTCCTTGAGGGCCTCCGGGCGATCGAGGGCGATGAGGCGGGTGCGGAGCACGGCGATCCGGCCGCACAGCTCCTCCGCCTCGGGGAGGTTGTGCGTGCACAGGAGGACGGTCCGCCGCTCGCTCGCCAGTTCCCCGATGAACCGGCGCACGTCGCGGGCGCTCTCCGGGTCGAGGCCGGAGGTCGGCTCGTCGAGGAACAGGACCGGCGGCTCATGGACGAGGGCCCGCGCGAGGGCCAACCGCTGCCGGAGGCCCTTGGAGAGGGTCGCCACCGCGTCACCTGATCGATCGGCCAGTCCAAGCCGTGCCAGGTAGTGCTGAACGCGGCGGCGGGGATCGCTCACCCCATAGAGCTCAGCGAAGTACCGCAGGTTGCGCTCGACAGAGAGGCGCTTGTAGAACCCCGGCGCCTCGGTGAGGATCCCCACCTGGGATCGGATCGCTTGCTCCTCCTTCCCCACCTCGTGCCCGGCGACCCATGCCCGGCCGCTCGTCGGGGAGAGGAGGCAGGCGAGCATGCGCACCGTGGTCGTCTTCCCCGCCCCGTTGGGGCCGAGGAGCCCCACGATCTCCCCCTCCCGCACGTCGAGGTCCAGCCCGTCCACGGCCGTGCGGCTGCCGAACGTCCGGGTCAGGGCTTCGGTGTGGATCATCTCTCCCCCCCCTCCGCTTCGCGTCCCGGGGCGCACGAGGTCATGATGAGGTAGTCCACCCCCTGGCCGAACAACCATCGTCCCAAGGTCAGATGCTGCTCCACAGTGAACCCCACCTTCTCGTAGGCGCGGATCGCCCGGGCGTTTGTGGCGTGGACACAGAGGGAGACCCCCCGCAACCCGAGATCGCTGTAGGCATAGCGGAGGAGGAGCCGCAGCGCCTCCGGTCCGTACCCATGCCCCCAGCTGTCCCTCTCCCCGAGGAGGATCCCGACCTCCGCCGTCCCCTCCTCCGGCGCGATCCCATAGAGCCCGCACAGCCCGATCGGGCGGCGTTCCTCCCCCAGGAGGATGAGGAACTGCACATCGTGGGGCGTCTCCCCTCTCCACGGCAGGGCCCGGCGGCCGGTGAACCGCCTCAGCTCCCGGTCGGTGAGCCAACCCGCGATGAGGGAGCGGTCCTCCGCCCGGACCGGCCGCAGCCCCACCCCCCAGGTCTCACCCATGGCCCCCTACCGCATGGAGGACGCGCTGCTTCGTCCTGGCCAGCGTCCAGCCGGCGTTCCCGCGGTAGAGAACCGCCCCTCCATGACTCCCGCCTCCTTGGGTTAGGGCAATAGAACTGCGAACAGGCGCAACTCTACCCCCGATAAGGGGGACCCTCAACCGCGGACGGGCCCGCCGCCGGAGAGGGGACCGGTGTCCGGCAGCGCGGCGACGAACATGGCCTCCCGGGGACCCACGGGGTGCTGCCACCACGGGCGTGGTCGGCTAGGGTGCGGATGGGATCGCACCGAAATGCAAGAAAGGAGGGCACGCGTGATGGCCAAACGACTTGTAGGTGGACTGCTGGTGGGAGCGCTCCTCTCCTGTGCAGGGGGCATCGCCCAACAGGCGGTCGTGCTTCCCCCGGCCGAAGAGGAAGTGACGGTGCTCGAGGAGGCCTTCTCCCAGGTGGAGGACTTCTTCCGGGGATTCATCGTCGAGATGAAGACCTCGCTAGCGACGCTCGGCGCACGCGTCGAGGAACTGGGGAGGACGTCCCTCGTCTTCCAGATGGGCCTCGAGGAATTGGCGGAGCGGCTCCTCGATCAGGACAGGCAGATCACCGAGCTGGGCAGCCGCCTCACGGCGGTCGAACAGGCGATCGAGGGCGGGATCGGCCCCAAGATCATGGACCTCGACGGACGACTGAGCGCCCTGGAGGGATACGACTTCGCATCGTTCGAGCGACGGTTGGGGGCACTGGACAAGGCGTACGAGGCCCTGTCGGTGCGGATCGACAACAACCGGGCGAAGATCGAGGGCCTCGAGGCGGCGTTCGCGGCCACGAGTGCCAGCCTCGACGAGCGTCTGGCGGTGGTGGAGGAGGTCCAGATCGAGGCGGCGAGCCAGCGCCAGGAGATCGAGGCCCTGAAGACCGAGCTCGCGCAGTTGGCGGAGGCCGAGCAGGCCCAGTGGTCCGCGATCTTCCTTGTGCCCATCGTGGTGGGGGGGCTCCTGTTCCTCCTCCTCTCCTCCTAGGGCCTGACCCGGAACCAAAGTGGGACGGTGGGGCTGAGCCCCACCGTCCTTTTTCTTGCCCCCGCCCGGGGACGGCTGTCCGTCACGAGCGTGACAAACCCCACCGCGGGCGGACCCAGCGGCCATCCGGTGGCCCAGCCCCGTCCGCTACCCTAGCCCCTGGATGCCGAACCGAAGGAGGTCGTTCCGATGATGAGAAGGGTGATGGGAGGGCTGCTTGTGGGAGCGGTGCTCTTTGGAGGGGTCGCGCTGGCCCAACAAACGGGAGTCCAGCTCCCCCCAGCCGAAGAGGAGATCGCCGCTATGGAGAGTGCGTTCAACCAGGTGAGCCAGTTCTTCACCGGGTTGATCACGGAACTGAAGGGGGCCGTGGCCACCTTAAGCGCGGTGGACGCCGACTTTGCGGCCCAACAGCGGGCCATCGCGGCCCAGCTCGCAGACGCGGAGGGCAAGATCCGCGAGCTCCAGGAGGTCTGTGCCCACGTCCCGGGGCTCCTGTCCCGGGTGGATGGCCTCGCGGCTCGCCTCGATGAGGCAGGGGCCCAGATCGCTGAACTGCGCACCGTCGCTGAGGGCCTGACGAAGACGGACCAGGAGCTCGCCTCGGGCCTCACTTCCCTCGCTACGAGCCTCGAGAAGACCCGCCAGGACTTCGCCACCGCGATCGCCACGCTCGGGGACCAGGTCTCCGACCTCACCAAGCAGGGCACCGTACACGGCAACCGGATCACCGCCCTCGAGGGTGCGGTCCTCGCCCTGAAGTCCTCGATCGAAACATGCGAGGCTGCGCTGCGGGCGGAGATCGAGGCGATCAGCACCAACCTCGATGAGCAGGTGTTGGCGCTGCAGAGCTCGATCGCCGACGTGAACCACCAGCTCGCGGATCACGCAACCCGGATCGCGGCCCTCGAGGCCCAGGACATCGGCTCGATGCAGAGGCGGATCCTCGCCCTCGAGCAGTCAATTCAGGCGTTGAACATCAAGATCGAGAATAACCGAGAGAAGATCGCATACCTGGAGAAGGCGATCGGTGGGTTCACGTCCGACCTACAGACGACGATCGGGACCCTCCAGGCCCGGGTGGACGACCACGAGGCGCGGCTGGCGACGGTGGAGACGACCGTGGTCGGCCTGGACGTCACGGCGCTCCAGGATGCGGTGACCATGGCCCAGGGAATGGCGATCGTCGCCCTGGTGGCGGGACTCGCGGGCCTCGTACTCGGCCTCCTCGGTGGATAGACAGGCAGGGGATGGGCGCGGCGAGCGGGCCGCGCCCTCTTTCTTTGCCGTTGTGCGTAACGAACGTTACACTAGCCGCGTGGTCGGGGAGGGGCAATGGGACAGGTCGGAGAGCGGCTGAGGGAGCGAAGGTTCCGTTACAGACTGAGCAAGCGCACCTCGCCGTTCAGCAACTCCAGCCGGGAGCGGGGGGGCTCCCGCCCATGACGGCCATCGTCCGCCTCACCGTCCACGGGTTCAAGTCGTTCCGGCGGCGGGTGACGCTCGACTTCTACCCCGGGTTCACCGCCATCATCGGCGAGAACGGGACCGGGAAATCGAACCTCCTCGATGCCCTCACGTTCGTGATGGGCCGTCGCTCCCGGTCTCTGCGCGCGGAGCGGATCGAGCACCTCCTCCACTCCCCGGCGAATGGGGACCCAGTGGACGAGGCAGAGGTGATCCTGACCCTCGACAACCGCGCGGGCACGTTCCACGAGCTCCTCCCCGACGCGGGCGACGAGGTCCAGCTCGCGCGCCGGATCAACCGCACCTCGTCCACCTACCGCATCCAGGGCCGCGTCGTTGCCGCCCGGGATGTGGAGGCCCTCCTCGATCTGGCGGGGATCGAGGCCGATGGGTACCACATCGTGGAGCAGGGGATGGTGATTGACGTCCTGGAGCGATCACCGCGCGAGCGGCGGGAGATCCTGGACGAGGTGGCGGGGATCGCTGCCTACGAGGAACGCAAGGCCCGGGCGATCGAGGAACTGGGGGAGGTCAAGGAGCGGCTGAACACGAGCCGGATCCTCCTCGCCGAGCGGCGGCAGCGGCTGGCCGCCCTGTACCGCGAGCGCGAGGCGGCCCTCGAGTACCAGGCGCTCGCTGCGGAGCGGGAGCGGATCGCGGCAACGCTCGCCTGGCGCCGGTTTTTGGGCCGCAAGATGGCCCTGGACAAGGCCCACGCCCAGGCGGCCCGCCTCCGGGACGCGGTGGCTGACCTGGCGGCCGAGGTCGAGCGCCTGGACCGGGAGATCGAGGCCCGCGAGCGAAGGGGCGGGGAGCAGCCGGGGGATAACGGGCTGGCGGACCTCGTGCGGGGGGTGGAGCGGCTGCGAGGGGCGCTCGCGACGAAGGAGGCCGAGGCCCGCCTCACCGAACGGGAGATCGCCTCCCTGAAGGAGACGATCCGCGACATGCGCGACCTCGCCTCCCGGCCGGACCGGCCGCCGGAGGCCGTCGAGTCCCTGCTCGCCCTGCGCTGGAACGGGGTGAAGGGGACCCTCAGCCAGCTCGCCACCCCCAAGGAGGGGATGGAGGTCGCGTTCGCCACGGCGGTGGGGGGCCACGCCCATGACCTCGTCGTCGAGACCCGCGACCTCGCCTTGAAGGCGGTGCAGCACCTCAAAGAGCACAAGGCGGGGCGGGCGCGGTTCCTGCCCCTCGACCGGCTCGCAGTGCCCCCCGTATCCCCCAAGGCCCGCGCCGCGGCCCGGCTCCCGGGGGTCCTCGGGCTCGCCGCTGATTTCGTGACCTGTCCCCCGGACGTACGTCCGGCCCTCCTCTACGTGGTGGGGGACACCCTCATCGCGGAGTCGCTCGAGGCGGTGCGGGATGTCCTCGGGGTGCGGGTGGTGACGGTGGATGGGGACCTCCTCGAACGGGGCGGGGCGATCCTCGGCGGTTCCCAGGCCCGGCGATCGGGCGTGGATCTCGCCCCCCGTCAGGCCCAGCTCCGCTCCCGCGAGCAGGCCTTGGCCCAGCTACGGGCGGAGATGGAGAAGCTCTCCGCCGAGCTCGCCACAGCTGAAGCGACCCTCGCCGCGCGGGCGAAGTCGGCAGCCAACGCCCAGACCGCGCGGGCGAGCGAGGAAAGCGATCTTCAACTCCGACGCGACCGGCGGCGGGAGGCATACCGGGAGCTCGAGCGGCAGCGGGCGAACCTCGCCCGCTACGAGCGCGAGGCCGCGGAGATCGAGGGCGAGCTCGCGGCGCTGGGGGGGATCGCTGAGCCCGCGGGCGGTGGCGAACAGGGATCGCTGGAGGTCCTCCAGGCCCGCCTCCGCCAGGCCGAGCGGCGCCAGGCCGAGCTGGGGACGGTCAACCTGCGGGCGATCACCGACTACGACGCCTTCCTCGCCGAGTTCCAGGACCTGAAGGACCGGGTCGCGACCCTCGACGCAGAGAAACACGAGATCGAGCGGTTCATCGGGGAGATCGAGGCCAAGAAGAAGGAAAAGTTCCTCGCCACGATGGAAACAGTATCCGCTGAGCTTGACCGACTCTTCCAGGTCCTGTTCGGCGGCGGGGAGGCCCACCTCGCCCTCGCCGAACCGGGGAACATCGCGTCCGGGCTCCTCATCGCGGCCCGCCCACCGGGGAAGGAGCCGCGGCTGCTGGACGCGCTATCGGGGGGGGAGAAGACCCTCGTCGCGATCGCGTTCGTGCTCGCGTTGGCGGCTGGAAGGCCGGCCCCGTTCTACTTCCTCGACGAGGTGGATGCGGCCCTGGACCGGGCCAACTCCGAGCGGTTGGCGCGCCTCCTGCGGGAGTTCGCGCACCAGGCCCAGGTGGTCATGATCTCCCACAACGAGGAGGTCGTCCGCTACGCCGACCGGGTGTACGGGGTCCTCCTACGGGACGGGTCCTCGGCGGTGGTGGGGATGGAGCTAGAGCATGCCCGAGCTTGAGATCCTGGAGCCGCAGTCGTTTTCGAAGGCCGATTGGGAAAGCCTCTTTCGCGGCCTGATCGTGGACCTCGATCCATGGGCGTTCGACCTCGTGGACCTCATCGGCCGGTTCCGCGCCTACATGGCCGAGCGGGACCTCGCGTTTGCCGTGCCAGGGCGGATGGTGCTCGCGAGCTCGGTCCTTCTGCGGATGAAGTCGGAGTGGGTGAAGGAGGGAGGAGCTCCCCCCACGGTGGAGGAGGCGGTCGAGGAGGTGGCCGCCGAGCTCGCGGCGGAAGAAGCGCCCGTGTACATCGCCCCCGAGCTCAGGCTCCCCCTGCGGCGGGGGCCGCGGGGGCGGGTCACGGTAGGGGACCTCGGACGCGCCCTGCGGGCCGCCCTCGCGGCCGAACGGCGCCGGATCTCGGCCGAGCCCGAGTTCTCCCCTGACGACCTCGGGTTCGACCTCAACGAGGAGGCGTTCACCGACCGCGCCCAGAAGCTCCTCCGGGCCCTCCTTTCTCTTGTGAACGGGAACCGGGTGATCCCGTTCCACGCCGTGGCTGGCGGGGAACCCCGCGAGAAGGTGGCGCGGCTGATGGAGCTCCTCCACCTCGACGCGGAGGGCAAGGTGCGGCTGGTCCAGGAGGAGTTCCTCGGGGAGATCCTCATCGAGGTCCCGGATGGAAGCCAAAGCCCTCGTTGAGGCGGCCCTGTTCGTGGCCGACCGGCCGCTATCCCTTGCGCGGCTGGCGGAGGCGCTGCGCCTCTCCGAGGAAGCGGTGGGCCGGCTGATCCAGACCCTGGCCGACGAGTACGCCGCCCCGGATCGGGGGATGGAGCTCGGGCACGAGGGCGGGGGGTACGTGCTGCGGGTGAAGGGCGAGCTCGCCTCCATCGTCCGGCCGTTCGCTCCCCACCAGGACATCCCCGAACAAACCCTGCGCACCCTCGCCGTGATCGCCTACCATGCGCCGGTGCTCCAGTCCCAGGTCGTCAAGATGCGCGGCCAGCGCGCCTACGGCCACATCGGGGAGCTCGTTGCCCGCGGGTTCGTGGAGGCGCGGGACCAGGGGCCGACAAAGCTCCTCACCGTGACCCCCACGCTCTTGTCCTACTTCGGCGCCTCCTCCCTCGACGAGCTGCGGGCCCAACTCGGCCCGGCTCCTTCCCCCGACTAACGCCTTCCTAACGGTCGAAGATCCTCATCCCGTGCCACGCAGGGCGAGTTCACCCCTCTTGACCTGCAGGAGTGTGGGGATATATTGGAATACGTCCGGAGGGGCGTATGGGAGTCCTCACCGTGATCTCAGGTTTGCTCTTGGTTCCCGCGCTTCCCGGGTACACCGCATCGATCGAGGCTTCGCCTGCTACAACCATCACTCCGGCCGAGCTCACCCGGGGGCGATGGGGCGCCCTCTTCGTGGTAGTCCCTGGTTGCCCGGCGTGTGTGGAGGCCGTGGCCTGGTTGGGAGAAGCCCAACGGGTGTTTCCTGATCTCGATCTCCTCCTCGTGGGTCCGTGGCGCACCGAGGGACTCGAGGCCCTCTCCTCTGAGGCTGGACTGGCGTTGCTGGTGGACGAGGGTGGGCGGGTGGGGGTGGCGTGGGGCGTGCGGCGGGCCCCCGCCCTGGTGCTCCTCCTCGACGGCCGGCCCCAAGGCAGACTCGATTGGCCGTTCACCGAAGACGAGATTGTGCGAGGTCTTGAGGTGCTGGCGGCCGCGCCGCGGGAGGGGCCATGGCAGTTTCTCGGAGCCGCGGTCCCGTCGGGCGAGGCGCGGATGCTCGCGGGCGACCCCGTCAACCTGGACGAACTCCCGCGACCCCTGCTCGTTCTGTTCTTCAACCCGGACTGCCCGCCCTGCTGGGATGCGCTGCCGGGGCTTACCGAGCTGGGCGAGGGCGGAACCGATGAGTGAGAACCTGTGAGGAGGTGCGTGATGCGAGCGCCGTTGTGGGTGTTGGCGGTGGTGCTGGTCCTCGGGGTCGTTGGTCTGGCGGGTGACGGGAGCGTGCCGTGGCCGGGCACTGCAGGCGGAGGGAAGGGGGCATTCCAGCCCACCTCAAACATAGAACCGATAGGGCCGATCGAGACTCCCCTGTGGTGGAACTTCGGCTGCTCCTGGCAGTGGCTTGGATCTTGGACCTACTGCTACTGCTGTTGGGAATGCGAGAGATACGAGGCGTCTCTGCTCTGCACGGCGATTGTCGGGGCAGCCTGCTCAACAGTATGCACCGGTGCTACAGGGAGCTACGGAGGCTTCCCATGCAGTCTGGGTTGTGCCTTCATCGCCTACGAGCTCTGTAAGGATTGTGTCTCTTGGCGGGAGTGGTGCCCTTACTGCATGGACTGCCGCGTGACCGCGTGTCCGACAGGGGCCGCTGTACCGCTCTAGGCTTCCATCTCAAGGATCAACAGGAAGGAGATGGGTCTCGGGAGAGGACAAGATGGCACGTAGGCGAATCGCCGAGTTCGCGATTTGGACAGCCGGCGCAGCTACGCTAGGACTTCTTCCTTCGTTTGCGCTGCCAAGCCGTCTTGGACAGACTTTCCTGGTCTGCCTCGGGGTCGAAGGCTGTATCAGCGCTTACCGCACGATTCGCGCTGTCAGAGGCTACTGGCGACCTGCAGCCACCGTGATCTTAGTGCGCCTCTGGGCGGCCGGGCTGTTCATCGGAGTGGGTTGGCTCAAGGCCATCTAGCTGGTCGCTGCGGCACCGATCAACGGCACCTCGTCTGGACCAGTCAAGCAGGCGATCATCGTGGCCAGCGCTGCACGAGTTGCTCGGGCAGCTCCGCGCTCATTGCTGCGCCACCCCGACGTACGGAATTCTTGACCGAGAGGGGGGGATCCGCTGGGTGCACGAAGGCGTGGTCGGACCGGATGGGACTTGGTGGCTGATGCGTTGCTGCTGGCATTTCTGCGCTGAGCCATGCTGGGGCCCCTGCTGGTGGCCTCCCTTCATCTGCCTGAACTGCTGCAGGTGGGAGACTGGCTGTGAGTACGGTTGCTTCCCTCCCGACGCGATTCCAATGGGCCTTCCGATGGGAGATCTCCCGCACTAGCGCGGGAGGACGGGAAGCAGAGGGAGTCGCCCTCCTGGTATCCGGGGCGTGCGCCGTGCCGACCCAAGGGGCGGTATCTGGGTGAAGCCAGAGATAACGGCACCTAGGGTGTGAGGAGCCTCCCCGGAGTGCCGAGGCACCGACGCTACCCGGCGGAGCCAGAATCAGCGGAGGGACGGTCCACAGCGCAATCCCGCACAACCGTCCGTGTCTGGCGGCCTCTGCGCGGCTGCCTCAGCCGGGGCGTCATGATGGGTCACCCGCAACCCGCCAGGCCGCTCCGCGGTGGGGCCTGGCACGGCGGGCGGTGCATCTGCAATGGGAACTCGCGAGAGCGTACCTGGGAAGCACATACGGAGGTGAAGGGAAGATGAGACGAGTGTTGCTGGAGTGCGCAGTTCTAGTGGTCGCGTTTGCGGTCACTGTTCCGACGGCAGCCCGCGCTGGCGAGATGCTCAGTGGTGTACGCTGGGTCTACAGGGCCGAGGTCCACGACCTCACCCGCGATGTCCCCTCAACGACCGAGGTCGAGGTCCTGAGCTTCGTCGGTGCCGACGGGCTACAGGGGTGGGTCGTGACCACGATGACGGAATGGGCGACGACTCTCGCCGTACTCCCGAGAGACCCTGAGGACGAAGGCAATCCGGACGTGACTGGGCCACCCCATGCTCTCCTCCGATGGCCCACCGCCCTCGACACGTTCGTCCCAGAGTTGCGGGGGAGAAGCGCCCCCCCGGTGCACTTCTACGCCAGCCCCGCTCTCCGCGTCAGCGAGTTCCAGGTGGAGATCTCGTCCCGGGAGATGCTGCCCGATGGGACGACGCAGTCGGGTGCTGCTCGTCTGGCTCTTGGTTTGCGGGGCGCAACGACGGTTGCTGGTGGTACGTTCCATGACCTATACGCGACAACGTACTCTGCCACTTGGTGGGGGACCTCCCACCATGGAGAAGCCTGGTGGGCTGCGGAGAACGGAGCGGCCGGTCCGGCAGATATCCCCGTGATGGCGCGGGGGACGGTAGATGCTATCCTGCAGTACACATGGGAACTGACCGGCCACGAGCTACTTGAGGCAGGTGCCTTCGTAGCACGGCTGAGTCAGGCATTGCAGGAGACAGCCAAGACAGACCCTGTCAAAGCCCAAGAAGCGCTCAGGGATCTGGGGATCCTGGTTCCGTAGCGGGGAAGACCCCGTAGCTCTGCGTGGCAGGTGGCGTGCCCGGGAGTGCCAGTCGGGTACGCCACCGATCTCCTGGCGCACCAAGACCGGCCGGTTGACGGCGTCCGGCCCGCAGGATAGCATTCGCTGTGGAGTTCGCTCAGGAGGTGGAGATCCCGTTGGAGCAGGCAATAGAAGAGACTCGCCGTGCCTCCCCCGGCACCGTGGCGTTCCACGGCGTCGGCCGACGCAAGGAGGCCGTGGCCCGGGTGTACTTGAAGGAGGGCGACGGCACGATCCTCGTCAACGGCCGCCCGGCCGAGGCGTACTTCGCGGCGTTCGCGTTCAGCACAGACCACCTCAACCGGCACCTCCTCTCCCCGTTCTACGCTACGGGGACGATCGGCCGGTACGCAGTGCGCGCCCGGGTAGAGGGCGGGGGGGCCACGGGACAACTGGAGGCGGTTCGGCTCGGGATCGCCCGAGCCCTCGTCGAGATGACGCCCGAGTTCAGGAAGCCCCTCAAGGACGCAGGCCTCCTCACCCGCGACGCCCGCGCCGTCGAGCGGAAGAAGTACGGGCATCGCAAGGCACGGAAGAAGGAGCAGTACTCCAAGCGGTGATACGATGAAACAGGGCATCCATCCTCAGGTCTATACGACCGTGATCCGCTGCAGCTGTGGGGCGGAGTTCGAGACCATGTCCACCAAGAAGGACCTCCGCGTGGACGTGTGCTCGCAGTGCCACCCCTTCTTCACCGGCGAGACACGCCTCGTGGACGCCGAGGGGCGGGTGGAACGGTTCACCCGCAAGTACGGGAACTGGCAGGAGGCGCCCCAGAAGGCGCCGGAAGAGAAGAAGCCCGCACGGAAGACGAGCAAGCGCCGCTGATGCCGATCGGAGGGCAGGCGGTCATCGAAGGGGTGATGCTCCAGGACGGCCCACGGGTGGCGATGGCCGTGCGCACCCCCGACGGCCCGATCGCTGTCGAGCCCTTGCCGAACAGGTTCGCCGTCCCCCGGCTCGAGGGGATCCCGTTCGTTCGCGGTCCGATCAAGCTCGTTCAGATGCTGGCACTGGGCTGGGAAGCCCTCAGCCGGTCGGCGGAGCTCGCCTACCCCGCGGAGGCGCCGGCGTCGCGGTGGGAGTCGCTCCTGGTCATCGTCCTCGTGGTGGTGATCCTCGTGGGCGGGTTCATGCTCCTTCCCGCCTACCTCACCGGGCTCACCGGGATCGAGAACCGCATCCTGTTCAACCTCGTCGAGGGCGGGATTCGGGTGGCCCTGTTCCTGGGGTACCTCGCGGCAATCTCGTTCCTCTCTGACATCCGGCGGGTGTTCCAGTACCACGGGGCGGAACACAAGGTCGTGCACTCCTATGAGGAGGGCGTGGCGTCCGTGCCCGATGCCCGAGGGAGAAGCCCGATCCATCCCCGCTGCGGGACGAGCTTCCTCCTCCTGTTCGTGGTGGTGGCGATCCTCGTGTTCTCCCTCCTCCCCACGTCCAACGTGTGGATCCGCCTGGGAGGACGGCTCCTCCTCCTCCCGGTGGTGGCCAGCCTCACTTACGAAATCCTCAGGTTCGGGTCCCGGCACCCGCGGGCGTGGTGGCTCCAGCCCCTCCTCGCCCCAGGGCTCCTCCTCCAGCGGTTCACCACCCGCGACCCGTCCGATGACCAGATCGAGGTCGCCTTCGCCGCCCTCCGCTACCTGACCGACGAGGACGCGCGCAGCTCCTCCACCACCGGCGCGTAGGGCACGCGCACCAAGCCGATCGCGTCCTTGACCGACCCTGGCCCGTGATCATCGGATCCGCCGGTTGGGATCAGATCGAGCTTGCGAACGATCCCCGCTACGGACGCGGGATCCGCGTGCAGGGTTTGGCGCGAAGCCTCGTAGGGGTAGTACACCTCTGCCCCCGCCAATCCCTCCCCGGCGAGCGCGGTGAGGGCGCCTTCCCAGTCCGCAAACGAGAGAAAACAGGGGTGGGCGAGCGCGGCCACCCCGCCCGCGGCGCGGATCGCGGTGATGACCTGGCGGCTCGTGGGGCGGGGGAGGGGCACGTAGCACGGCGTGCCCGACGCGAGGAACCGCCGGAACGCATCCTCGTAGTCGCGGGCGAGGCCGCGGTGCACGAGGACAGCGGCCAGGTGCGGACGACCGACCGACCCCGCGGCGCCGGCGAGCACCTCGCTGACCGTGATCTCCTCCCCCAGGACCTCCTGGCAGAGCCGGACCATCGCCTCCATCCGCTGCCGACGTGCCTCCGCCATCCACCGAAACAGCTCCCCTAGGGCGGGATGCTCGGGGGAGAGGAAGTACCCCAGGATTTCCCCTCTCTCCCCGCCGACGTCGGCCTTCACCTCGACCCCGCAGATGACCTCGATCCCGCTGTGGTAGGCGACGGGGGAAGTAAGCTCGGGCCCGATCGTGTCGTGATCGGTGATCGCGATCGCCGACAGCCCGACGCCCTTCGCTCGCGCCACCATCCCCGCCAGGTCGAGGGTTCCATCCGACCATCGGGTGTGGAGGTGCAGATCAGCCCACTTGGGCGTCGCCATGGCGCTCCTTCCACACCCGATCGAGGATCCCATTGATCACAGCGGGGGCGTGCTCCGTTCCGTAGGTCTTGGCCAGCTCCACCGCCTCGTTGATGACCACTTCGGGGGGGGTAGCGGTGTAGAGGAGCTCGTACAGGGCAAGGCGCAGGATGTTCCGGTCCACCACCGGCAGGCGGTCCAGTCCCCACCCCCGGGCCCGTTGGTCGATGATCCGGTCGATCTCCGCCCGCTGTTCGTGGACCCCCGCGAGGAGGGCGCGCGCGAACGCTTCTTCGGCAAGATCCTCATCCCCGAGGGGATCATCTGCAGAGAGAGGGAGGTACTCGTCGCGGTACAGGGACCGCAAGACCGCCTCGCGGGCTTGGCGTCGCACGTCAGCGGGGGCGGCGGGGCCGTCCGGTCCCCACCACGACCATCCTCACCTCGGGGACCTCGAGCCCCGTCTTCGCCGACACCTCTTGGGCAAGCAGGCTCTGCAACCGCTCCGCGAGGGCGGGGACTTCCTCCCCGGGGGGGAGGTAGAGCGAGACGTGGAGGGCGAGGCCCTCCCCCATCGGCCGGATGTGGACGCGGAACCGGTGCAACCCGAGCTCCTCACGGAGGAGCATCCCCGCCATCTCGCGCACCGTGTCCACGGTGATGAAGATCATCCCCTTCGGCCCCTGCCGACGGAGGGCCCGCCGGACCGTGAGCCGGTTGACGGCGATCCGCACGAACACGGCGGCAGCGGCGACGAACGTGATGGCCCACACCACCAGGACCGCCTGCACGGCAGCCGACGTAAGCGTGGTCCCGCCGGGGACGCTGAGCTCCAGGTTCCCCGATGCGATCGCGACCACCGCCACCACCATCGCCACCGCCGCGAGGAAGAGGGAGATGGCCCCGGCCCAGAACGCATACCCACTCATGATGACCTCCCCTTGCGCCGCCCCTCCTCGGGGAACACCACCCGCACCACCTCCACGTTCACCTCATCCACGGGGAGGGCCGTCATCTTCTCCACCTCAGCCTTGACCCTCGTCTGCAACGCTTGGGCCACTTCCTGAACAGCGTGGCCGTACAGCACCCCCACCTTGAGGGCGAGCCGGACCCGGCCCTCGGAGAGCTCCACCTCCACCAGGCGCCGCACCGCCTCACCGCGGGGCATCGTCCCCCCCCTGGGCGGGGCCACCCCGGCCACGTCCACTGCGGCGAGCCCGGCGATGGTGGCGATGACGTCCCTGGAGATCGAGATCTGCCCTTCCTCCGGGCTTTCTCCGATCAGCTCCTCATCCCTCGCCATCCTCCCCCCCCTCGAGCATCAGGATCTCCTCGGGCGGGATCACGTGTCGGACATGCACATCCACCCGGCCCACCGTGATCCCCACCATCCCCTCCAGGTCCTCCCGCACCCGCCGCTGGACGGCCTGGGCGACACTGTGCACGGAGTAGCCGAGCACCACAGCGATACGCAGCTCCACGTCCACCACATCGCCCCGGATCGTGATCTGGATGCCCTCCTCCCCTCCCCCGAGGAGGCCGATGATCCCCCCGCCGCGCAGGGAGCGTACCCCCTCGATCCCCGCGATCGCACGGGCGGCGATGGCCGACAGGACCTCCTGGCGAACGGCCACCACGCCGAGGGGCTGCGGGGTCTCCCACCGTGGCTCGGCCAATTAGCTCACCCGCTCCACGTAGGCCCCGGTGCGCGTGTCCACCCGGATCACCTCGCCCGTGGTCACGAACAGCGGCACCTTCACCACGAGCCCCGTCTGCAACGTCGCCGGCTTCTCCCCGCCCGTGGCGGTGTCGCCCTTGATCCCCGGCGGCGCCTCCGTGACCCGCAGGTCCACGAAGTTCGGCGGGACGACCTTCACCATCCGGTCTTGGTAGAATAGGCCCGTGAAATCGAGGCCCTCGACCAGATAGCCCTTGAACGGCTCGACCACCTCAGCGTCCAGCTCGTACTGTTCGAATGTCTCCTTGTCCATGAACGTGTACTTGCCCCCGGACTGGTAGAGGTACTGGAGGATCCGCGTCTCGAGGTACGCGGTCTCCAGGTTATCGGAATCCTTGAGGGTCTTCGAGATGACCCGCCCCGTGCGCAGGTCCTTCATCTTGGCCCGCACGAATGCCCCGCCGCGCCCCAGCTTGACGTGCTCGAACTCGGTCACCTCGTACAGCTCGCCGTCCATGATGAGGGTCATCCCGCGTGAGATCTCGCCAATGGAAATGCCCATTCAATGCCTCCTCAGTCCGCCCTTTATACCCCGCCCCTTGCGCGGACACAACCGCGGCCAGGGCCGCGCGGGACAGAGGTGCGCGGACGGCGCCCCCAACCTCCCCTGCCGGAGCGACACCGTGCCCCTCCCTCAGGCAAGGGCGGCCCACGATCCTGACCCAGGCCCGATGATCAGCCCCGGCGAAGGATGCGCTTCCCGAACGTGACGGTGCGGTCGAGGGCCACGTGCAGGAGTTGGGGGAGGTAGAGCCCCCCCAGCACGGGGAGCGCCGATCCCCACGGGATCGCTCGGGGAAAGGGGACGCCCCCTACCACGTGAAGGAGCCCCCACCCGAGCCCTCCGAGCGCGGCGAGGTACAGGACGCGGGTCAGGGGACCGAGGAAGAGGGAGTGGGAGATCCCGCGGTGCCGGAACAGGGCGGCGTAGGGGCGCCACAGAAAGCGTGCCCCCCGCCAGCGGCGGGAGGCATCGCTCCGTACGAGATCGAGGTCCGGCGAGAGGAACAGGCTCCCTACGATGTAGCCCCCAGTGAAGAAGAGGAGCGGGGCCCGGTCCGCACCAGCCGCCGCCCCGAGGGCGACCCAGCCGGGGAGCGTCCCCAGCTCGAACGCGAGGTGGGCCTTCCCGCGGGGCATGGGGGACTGTACCTCCCTCCCCGGAACAGGAGCAACCCACCTCGGTCCGGGGCTCGGCCTCCTAGGGCGCAGCGCTGTCGGGGGTGAGCTCCACCTTCTCGAACCGGGCCGCACCCTGATCGTACGTGACCCGGATCTTATCCCCGGCGGCGATCTTCCCCTCCAGAAGCGCACTCGCCAGGGCATTCTCGACCTCCAGGCGGACCCGCCGCCGGAGCTCGCGGGCCCCGAACTCGGGCCGGTACCCGACCTCCGCCAGGTGGTCCACCAGGGAGGGATCGAACTCGAGTTCCACCCCCTGCCCCTTCGCCACCCGCCGCACCCGCTCCAGCTGCAGGAGCACGATGTCGCGGATCTGATCCTTGGTGAGGGCGTGGAACACGATCACCTCGTCGATCCGGTTCAGGAACTCGGGGCGGAAGTGGTGGCGCAGGACCTCCATCAACCGCTCCTTGAGCGCCGCGTAGTCCAGGCGCTCGCTCGCGGGGGCGGTGAGGTTGCGTTGGATGAGGTCGCTGCCGAGGTTGCTCGTGGCGATGATGATCGTGTTCGCGAAGTCCACCACCCGCCCCTTCCCGTCGGTGAGCCGGCCATCGTCGAACACCTGGAGCAGGATGTTGTGGACCTCGGGGTGCGCCTTCTCGATCTCGTCGAGGAGGATCACGCTGTAGGGGCGGCGCCGCACCCGCTCCGTGAGCTGCCCGCCCTCCTCGTACCCCACGTACCCCGGCGGCGCGCCGACGAGGCGGGACACGGTGTGGCGCTCCGTGTACTCGCTCATGTCGATGCGGATCATCGCCTCCTCGTCCCCGAACACGGCCCAGGCGAGGGTCTTGGCGAGCTCGGTCTTGCCCACGCCCGTCGGACCGAGGAACAGGAACGTGGCGATCGGGCGATGGCCCTCCTTGAGCCCAGCCCGCGACAGGCGCACCGCCGCGCTCACCGCGGCCACGGCCTCGTCCTGGCCCACCACCCGCTCGTGGAGCTTCTCCTCGAGCTTGAGGAGCTTCTCCCTCTCCTCAGCGGTGAGCTCGGCGACCGGGATCCCGGTGAGGGAGGACACGATCTCCGCCACGTGCTCGACCCGCACCTCCGGCGTCCCGGAGGCGACGCTCTTCTTCCACTTCTGGGTCGCCTCCTCGCGCTCCGCCTCCTTGGTCCGGATCGTGGCCTCGATCTCCTTGGCCCGGTCGAACTGCTTGCGGGAAGTCGCATAGTCCTGCTCACGCTTTAGCGCCTTGATCTCCGCCTCGAGCTCCTGGACCTCCGCCGGCCGCGAGGTGGAGGCGATCCTCACCCGCGCCCCGGCCTGGTCCACGAGGTCAATCGCCTTGTCGGGGAGGTAGCGGCCGGTGATGTACCGGTCGGCGAGCTCGGCCGCGGCCACGATCGCCTCATCGGTGATCCGCACCTTGTGGTGGGCCTCGAACCGGTCCCGCAGCCCCCGCAGGATGTGGACCGTCTGCTCCACCGTCGGCTCGGGGATGAACACCGGCTGGAACCGGCGCTCGAGCGCGGCGTCCTTCTCGATGTGCTTCTGGTACTCGTTGAGCGTTGTGGCCCCGATGAGGTGGAGCTCCCCGCGGGCGAGCGCCGGCTTGAGGCTGTTGGAGATGTCCATCCCCCCCTCCGCCTGGCCTGCCCCGACGATCGTATGCAGCTCGTCAATGAACAGGATGAGCTCATCCTGATGGGCCAAGATTTCGTCGAGGAGCTCTTTCACCCGCTCCTCGAACTCGCCGCGGTACTTCGTGCCGGCGACGAGCGAGGTCACGGACAGCTCGACGAGGCGCTTGCCGCGCAGCACCTCCGGGACCTCGTCCCGGGCGATGCGCTGGGCGAGGCCCTCCACGATCGCCGTCTTCCCCACCCCCGGCTCGCCGATCAGGACGGGGTTGTTCTTCTTGCGACGGGCGAGGACCTCGATCACCGTCTCGATCTCCTTGGAGCGGCCGATCACGGGGTCGAGCTTCCCCTGGCGGGCGAGCGCGGTGAGGTCGCGGCCGTGCTTGTCGAGGGTCGGGGTCGCCGAGCGTCGCTCCACCCGGCCCTCCTCCTTCCCCTGGCCCACCACCTCCACCGTTTTCCTCCGCACGCCTTCGGGCGTCAGCCCATAGCGGCGCAGGATGTCCCCGCCCAGGCCATCCGGCTCATCCACCAGCCCGATCAGGAGGTGCTCGGGCCCGACGTAGCTGTGGCCCAGCTCCCGGGAGGCGAGGAACGCTGCCTCCAACACCGCCTTCATGCGGGGGGTGATCCCGATCCGGACCGTCTCCCCCTTCTCCGCGCGCAGATCCCCGCGTGGCGCGTTGTGCTCGACGTGGCCGCGCACGTCGTCCGCCGACAACTTGAACCCCTGGAGGATCTCCCGCACGACCTCGCTCTCGGTGAGGGCATGGAGCACGTGCTCCGTGTCCAACTCGCGCTTCCCGAACCCCACCGCAACCTTGGCTGCCTCCTGGAGGAGATCGCGGGCGTGCTGGGAGAGGTAGGCTTGGACGTCCACCGCCTCCCGGTCCTCCCCCCCGCGGATCGCCCCCGGGAAGAACTCCTCGAAGAACGACTCGAGCGGCGACCGCATCCGCTCGCGCCGGAGCCGGGCATAGCAGTGGTCGCAGATGTCGAGCGTCCGCCACCGGTCGCCCTCAACCACCTCCACCCTCCCCGTCGCCGGGCGAAGGCGGCACAGATCACATAGTTTCGTCGTATTGCTCATCCTCTCCCCTAACTGGTGGGGGGAGGGGACGTGGCCCCTCCCCCTTGGCTTCTTCACTCCACCTTCACGTCGAACACGCCCTCCGCCTCGGGGGCCCGCTTGAGCGGGACCTCGACAATGAGGACGCCATTCTCGAACCTGGCCTTGATCCCCTTCTTGTCCTCCGCTTCCTTGGGCAAGGGGAACACGCGCCGGAACGCCCCGTAGCGGCGTCCCATCCGGATGTAGTTCTCGTCGCGGACCTCCTCGGACCGCTTCACCTCGCCGGTGATGACGAGGCGATCCCCCTCGACCTTGACCTGGACATCGTCCTTCGTCGCCCCTGGAAGCTCGGTCTCGACGACGAGGTGCTTGTCCTTCACATAGATGTCCGTCTGGCCGAACGCCGGGGCGAGCTCAAGATCCGGGAAGGTCCCGAAGTCCCGCAACAGCTCATCCATCACCTGCCCAATCCGGGAAGTGATGGCGAACGGATCTTGCCACAGCATCGGAAGTCTCGCCATAGTACCACCTCCTTTTTAGCAGTCACCGCTATTGACTGCCAGATTATAGCACGCTGCGGCGGGGTGTCAAGGCCCGCCAGCGGGACGGGGGGCGTACGGGAGGGGTAGCGCTGCTCCTCAGGCGTCCGGGGCCCAGTGCCGCGCTCGGTCCACGGCCCGGCGCCAGCCCGTGAGCCAGCTCCCCCGCTCCGGGACGTGGGAGCGGGGCGAGAAGCGGGAGAGCGCGGTGGGCAGCGCCCGCACGGCGGCGGGCTCGGGCCACCACCCGGCGGAAAGCCCGGCCGCCAGGGCCGCGCCGCGCGCGGTCATCTCCCCCTCCGCCGGCCGGACCACGGGGATCCCGAGGAGGTCAGCCTGGAACTGGCACAGAAACGCATTCCGCGCTGCCCCTCCGTCCACGCGGAGCTCGGCCAAGGTCACCCCCGCGTCGGCCTCCATCGCCCGGACGACGTCGTAGGTTTGGTACGCGATCGCCTCCAGGGCCGCCCGCACAAGGTGGGCCCGGACCGTGCCCCGGGTGAGGCCGACGATCGTACCCCGCGCGTGGGGATCCCAGTACGGGGCCCCCAGCCCGGTCAACGCGGGCACGAAGTACACCCCATCGGTAGAGGGGATCGTCTGGGCGAGGGCCTCGCTCTGGGCGACGTCGCCGATGATCCCGAGCCCATCCCGCAGCCACTGGAGCGCGGCCCCCGCCACGAACACCGCCCCCTCGAGCGCGTAGCGGACCTCCCCCGCCATGGCGTAGGCCACGGTGGTGAGGAGGCCGTGACGGCTCACCACCGGCTCGCCCCCCACGTTCATGAGGAGGAACGCCCCAGTGCCCCAGGTGACCTTCGCCTCCCCAGCCTCAACCGCAGCGTGTCCGAACAGGGCTGCCTGCTGGTCTCCGAGGACCCCTCCCACCGGGACGGGCGCCCCCAGGAAGTCAGGCCGCGTGCGTCCGAACACGGATACGCTCGGCCGGATCTCGGGCAGACACGCCTCCGGAACCCCAAACAGGTCCCGGAGCCCCGGGTCCCAGCTCCCGGCCCGGAGGTCGTAGAGGAGGGTGCGCGAGGCGTTGGTGGGATCGGTGGCGTGGATCCCGGCGAGGTTCCACAGGAGCCACGCGTCCACCGTGCCGACGAGGGCCTCCCCCCGCGCGGCCCTCTCCCGCAATCCCGGGACGTGGTCGAGGAGCCAAGCGATCTTCGTCGCCGAGAAGTAGGGATCCAAGGGGAGCCCCGTCTTCTTCCGTACCCACGCCTCGTGCCCCTCCTCCCGCAGCCGCTCGCACAACGGGGCGGTGCGGCGGTCCTGCCATACGATCGCCGGGCCAAGCGGCCGTCCCGTGCGGTCCCAGGCGACGACCGTCTCCCGCTGGTTCGTGATCCCGAGGGCGACGAGGTCCGCGGGCGAGAGGCGCGCCTGGGCGAGGGCACGGGAGGAGACGTCCTGGGCCGCGGCAACGAGGAGCGCCGGATCCTGCTCCACCCACCCCGGGCGGGGGTAGTGGAGGGGGAGCTCCCGGTACGCCGCAGCGACGGGCCGGAGCCCTCGGTCGTAGACCACGCACCTCACCCCGGTCGTGCCGAGGTCGAGCGCCCCCACGTAGTCCGCCATCGCCACCCCTAGAGGGGAAGCCCCGCCAGGCCCAGCTCGGCCTGGATCAGCTTCAGCTCTCGCTGCAAGGCGGGCGTGATCGGCACCCCCTCCCGGAGGATCCGCTCGCTTTGGGCGTGGGCCTTCTCCCCCGCGGTGTAGATCCGCTCAGCGCCAGGGGCCAGCTCGGCCCCGCGGAGCTCCCGCAGGATCCCCCCCGCCGTGGCGCGGAACTCATCGAGGGGGACGAACTGCTCGATCGCCACCGCCACGAAGAAGTGGGCCAGGCGATGGGGCCGGGGCGTCCCGTCCCTGTCCATCCCTGACAGGGCCCACAGGAACGATCCCGCGGAGAGCCCGGCACACAGGATCTCTACCATCGTCGCCAGGCCGTACCCCTTGTGCCCCCCCATCTCCTCCCCCGCCCCGCCGAGGGGGAGGAGGGCGTAGAGCTCCTTGGGGATCCCCTGGAGGATCGCCGTCGTATCCGTGGCGAGGTTCCCCTCCCGGTCCACGACCCACCCCGCCGGCGTCGGCTTCCCCTCCCGGGCGAGGACCTCGATCTTCCCCCGCTGGGTGATGGAGGTCGCGGCGTCGAAGCAGAACGGGAACGGCTCATCGGTGGGGCAGGCGAAGGCAATGGGGTTCGTGCCGAGCATCGGCTCGACGGAGAACGTGGGGGCAACCGAGGGCCGGGCGTTGGTGAACGAGAGCCCGATCATCCCTTCTCGCACCGCCATCAGGGCGTAGTACCCGGCGATCCCGTAGTGGGAGGAGTTGCGCACCGCCACCGCCCCCAGGCCGTACTGGCTGGCCTTGGCGATGGCGAGGGTCATCGCCCGATGGGCGATCGGGTGGCCGAGGCTCGTGTGGCCGTCCACGACGGCGGTGGTGGGCCCCTCCCCCACGACCTCGAACCGGACCTGGGGGGAGATGATCCCCTTCCTGATCCAGTCGTAGTACATCTTGAGACGGGACACACCGTGGGACTCGATCCCCCGGAGGTCGGAGGCGAGCAGGACCTCGGCCGCGATCGCGGCGTCCTCAGGCGCAGTGCCGACCCCGACGAACACGTCCCGCACGAACCGGCGAAGATCCTCCACCGGAACCATCACTGTCCGTTCACGCATCTTCATCACCTCTGTTGAGTTCGCGATCGAGCCGCGGCAGGTCCCCGATCCCCTCGATCACGTGGTCGGGCTGAACGGGGGACGACGCGAGGTCGCGGCGGTGGGTCACCCCGGTCAGGGTTAGGATGGCCAACAGCCCGTGGTCCTTGGCCATGCGGATGTCCGTCTCCAGGCGGTCGCCGACCAGCGCGCACCGCTCCGGGGGGAGGCCGAGGGTGGCCAGGGCGAGCTCGACCATGTGGGGAGACGGTTTTCCGAACACGCGCTCCACCTCACGCCCCGTCGTCGCCGCGAGGGCCGCGATCACCGCCGCTGCATCAGGGATCTCCCCTCCCTCCACCGGACAGGTGCGATCCGGATTGGTGGCGTAGAAGTGGGCGCCGCGCCGCAAAGCCTGGAACGCGATATCGAGTTTGCGGTAGTCGAACGTGCGGTCGAATGCGGCGATCACGTACTCGATTTTCCTCGGATCCTCACAGAGCACGAGGCCAGCGCGGCAAAGCTCCACCAGGAGGGGCAGTTCCCCGATGGCGAACACCTTGGCGCCCGGGGCCTCCCGGGAGAGGTGCTGGGCCAGGACATAGGAGGAGTTGATCACCTCGTCCTCTTGGGCGGGAATCCCGAGCGAACTGAGCTTCTCGGCGTAATCCTGGCGAGAGGAGAGGGGTTTGTTCGAGAGGAACAGGACCTTCCGCCCCAGCTCCCGCAGGTGGGCGATCGCCCGATCGGCGCCAGGGATGAGCCTCTCCCCCACGTACACCGTGCCATCCAAATCCAGGAGGTACCCGGCGAGGGCCGTCATCGGACCACCGCCCCACGCGACAAGCTCCCCGCGGTTGCGGGCGCCTCCTCCCCTTCAGGTCGTGGCTCAGCCACCTCGCCCCCTATTTCGTGCTCTGCATCGCGATCCCCTGCGCGAACTGGCGGCGCAATAGGATCAGGATCACCAAGGGGGGGAGCATGATCACGAGGGTGCCCGCCATGATGATGTTCCACTCCGCCGTGGTGCGCTCGGTGGTGATCAGCATCTTGAGCCCGATCTGGGCGACCCGCATCTTGGGATCAGTAGTGACGATGAGCGGCCACAGGTACTCGTTCCACATGTACACGAACTCGATGACGAACAGGGCCGCGATGTTGGTCCGGGAGAGCGGGATCAGCACGTGCCACAGGTACCGCAACGGGCCGGCCCCATCCACCCGCGCCGCATCGGGCAGCTCATCGGGGACGGTGAGGAAGAATTGGCGGAACAGAAGGAGCCCGGTGGTGCTCGCGAGGTAGGGGATGATGAGGGCGTAGTACGTATTGAGCCAGCCGAAGCTGGCCATGAGGCCGTAGGCAGGGATGATCCGGACCGGGAGGGGCAGCATCTGGGTGATCATGCAGAGCGGGAAGAGGAGGATCCGGCCGCGGAAGTGGAAGTGGGTGAAGGCGAATGCAGCGAGGATGGAAAGGAGGATCTTCCCCACGGTCACAGCGAGGGCCACCACGGCGCTGTTCACCATGAGCCGTCCCAGGTCCACCCGCTGCCACGCCTCGGCCACGTTGGCGAACAACCGGTTCCCCGGGATGAGCTTCGGCGGGAAGGCATAGGCCTCTTGGTGGTTGAGGGTCCCCATCACGAACGTGAAGTACAGGGGGAAGGCCACGGCGGCGAGGATGAGGATGAGCGTCCCATGCACGCCGATCTTGTATAACGTCTTCTTGCTCATCGCCCACCTCATCGGCTGTACTCCGCCCGTCGGGTGGTCACCCGCAGCTGGAACAAGGCCATCGCCGCCACCATGAGGAACAGGAGCACGGACTGGGCCGCGGCGTAGTTGACCCGCAGGCGGATGAACCCATCCCGGTACAGCTTGTACACGAGGATCTCCGTGGCCCCGCCCGGTCCGCCTTGGGTTAGGATGTCGATCAGGCCGAACACCTGGAAGAAGGCGTAGATCGTGTTCGTAAAGAGAAGGAACGCCGTTGTGGGGGAGAGCATCGGAAACGTGATGCGCCAGAACGTGCGCCACGGGCTGGCCCCATCCACCCGCGCTGCCTCCTCGAATTCCTTGGGCACGTTCTGGAGCCCGGCGATGTAGAAGCAAATGTTGTAGCCAAGCATATTCCACACCGCGGCAGCGGAGGCGATGAGGAGGGCTGGGGTCCCGCTGACCCTCATGTTGATCCGGTACCCGGTCAGCTGCTCAATGAGGTACGTCCCAAGGCCTACCGACGGGTCGAACAGGAGGGCCCAGATGATCCCGGCCACGGCCGGGGACAGGGCGTACGTCCAGATGAACGCCACCTGGTAGAACCCAACCCCCCGGATCTTCCTCGTGACGAGGATGGCGATGGCAAGCGACAACGCAAGCCCCCCCCCGATCACCAGGGCAGCGAACGCGAGGGTGGTGAGGAGGCTCTGCACGTACTCGGGCGCGGAGAAGAGCTGAGCGTAGTTATCCAGGCCCACGAACAGCGTCGTGGTCCCGAACGGGGAGGTTCGGTAGAAGGACTGCTGGACCGCCATGGCGAACGGTACAACGAGGAACACGATGATGACGGCGATGGACGGGAGTATCAGGACATAGGGAAGCAGCCGGTACCCGGGAAACCTGGCCTCCACATGATCTCCTTTAGGTAGAACGCACCGGGGCAGGAGCGTCCCTGCCCCGGTGCTCCCTGGCCGCGCCTACTTGATCAACGACCGGTACTCCTCGAGGGCCCGGTTGGCCTTGGCCGCCGCCTCGGCGAGGGCCTCCTCGGGAGAAAGGGTCCCGGCGCACGCCTTCTCGATCGCCGTCCGGATGTAGTCCCGGATCTCCGGGAACGGCCCCAGGCGGGCGCCGAGGGCAGCCGCCGTATCCTGACGTCCAGACAGGATCTGGAGGAACGCCGTGAGGTGGTTCGGGCTTTCCACAAACCACCCCTCGTCCATGAGCTGTTTCAGGGCCGCATTGGTGGTCGGGAAGTAACCGGTGCCCTTGTGCCAGTAGATGGCCACATCGGTCTGGCTCAGGTACTTCAGGAACTCCCACACGGCACGGAGTTCGGCCTCGGACTGGCCCTTGCGGACCCAGAGGCTTGAGCCCCCAATCACCGAGTTGCCCGACGGCTCGTCAGCAAACCGGGGTAGGAAGCTCGTGCCCACCTCAAACTTGCCCAGGGCCGTCTTGAGGATCCCGTCCAGGGACGAGGTGGACTGGAGGAGCATCGAGATCTTCCCCGCGGTGAACGCGGCGTTGGCGTCGTACTCCGGCCCGCCGTAGAGGAAGATCCCCTTCTGGGAAAGCCTTGTCCAGGTCTCGAACAGCTTCACGCTGAACGCATCCGGCCAGGTGACCCTCGTGGAGAGATCGGCCCGCCCGTTCTCGTTGTCGGCGTAGAGGTAGTTGTGGAGGGCGAGCTCCTGCTCGAAGATACAGTCCGGCCAACCGAAGGATAGGACGTTGGTCACCACCCCCGCCTGGATCAGCTGCTCCCCGTACTCCTCGACCTCCGCCCAGGTGGTCGGTGGCTTATTCGGATCTAGCCCGGCCTGGCGGAGATGATCCTTGTTGTAGTAGAGCATGAACGTGGAGGAGCTGAACGGGTAAGGCCAGAGATCCCCATCCACCGAGTAGTAGAGGACGATCGGGCGCACGTACTGGGCCCAGTCCCACGTCTCGCCGAGCATCTCCGGGATCTGGTAGACGGGAATGATCGCCCCGGAATCGATCATGGTCTGGGTGCCGACCTCGTACACCTGGACGAGGTGAGGGGCCGTGCCCGTGCGGTAGCCGGCGATGAACCTGGTGAGGGTCTCCTCATACGTTCCGGTGAACACGGCCCGCACTTCCACATCGGGATGGGCGGCGTTGAAGTCGGAGACGATCTTCTCCAGGACCTTCAGGCGAGACCCGCTCATCGCGTGCCAGAACTCCACCGTTGTCTTGGCCTGAGCCAACCCAGCGACCATCAGAACCAACAACCCTGCAATCAACGCCAGACGCTTCATCGTTCCCTCCTTTTCCTTCACCTGCACTGACCAGGAACACTCACCGATCGCAGTACCCTCCGCTCTCACCCCCTTGCCTGAAGCCGAGCGGATTCTACCTCCCCGCGACGAGTGGCCGCAGGCGTTGGGGCCAGTCGGTGATGATCCCCGAGACGTAGGGCTCCGCAGCGAATCGGGCGAGGTCGCGCGGGTCGTTCACCGTCCACAGGTACACCCCGTACCCCGCCTCGTGGAGGAGGCGCGCCTTCTCCCGGTCGTAGGCACTGACCTGCGGGTTGATGGCCTCCGCCCCGTACCCGCGCACGTACCCCACCGGGTCGGGGGGGAGGGAGAGGACGAGGAGCGCGCCCGGGATCTCGGGGGCGATCTCCCCCAAGTAGCGAATCCGCTCGTGGTCAAACGAGGAGATGATCACCCGCTCGGCCATCCCCAGCTCGCGGACGAGGGAGACGACCTTCTCCACCATCTCCCGGCCGGCAGAGGAGAGGGGAGCAAACGGGGTCCCCTTGAGCTCAATGTTCACGAACAGGTCAAGCTCAGAACTGGCCAGGAGCGCGTCACGGAGGGTGGGCACCCGCTCCCCCCCGAACGCCTGCGCTTCCTCCGCCCGAACCTCACCGGAGCGGATCGTGCCAAACGGATCCTCGCGCCCGAACCAAGATCCCGCGTCGAGCGTCTGGATCTCCTCCCGGGTGAAGTCGGCCACCCGCCACGGGGCGCGCTCCGGGAAGGCCTCGCGGGCGTTCGTGGTCCGGGTCAACACGTCGTCGTGCATGAGGACGAGCTCCCCATCCTTCGTGAGCTGAACATCGAGCTCCCACCCATCCGCCCCGAGCTCCGCCGCGCGCCTCGCCGCGGCGAGGGTGTTCTCCGGGGCCACCGATCGCGCCCCCCGGTGGGCGATCACCAACACACGAGCCACGGGACCTCCTTCCGCGATCGGGGCGCGGTCGGGGAGCGCGGTCAACGCGACGGCGCACACCAGACCGACCACCACCACCCACGTCCACACGTGCATCATCCTCGCCTCCCCGTCACTTCTCGGTCTCCACAAGTCCTTTCACAAGCCACTTCTGGAACAGGATCACCACCACAATCGGCACCGCCATCGCCATCACCGTGGTCGCCATGACGAGGTTCCAGTCCATGAGGGATTCAGATGTCCCGAGCATTTTCACGATCCCGATCACGATCGTATCCATGTTCTTCTCCGTCGTAATGAGGAGCGGCCACAGGTACTGGTTCCACCCATACACGAACAAGATCACGAACAGGGCAGCGATGCTCGGTCGCCCCAAGGGGAGGATGATCGACCACAAGCACCGCATCGGGCCGGCCCCGTCAATTTTCGCCGCATCGAGGAGCTCCTTGGGGATGGTGAGGAACACCTGGCGGAAGAGGAGGGTCCCCGTGGCGGACACCATCACGGGGAGGGTCAGGCCTGCCAGCGAGTTGAGGAGCCCCAGATCGGCAACGACCTTGTAGCTCGGGATGATGCGGACCTCGAGAGGCAGCATGAGGGTGATGAAGATGAGCCAGAAGAAGAACATCCGCAGCGGGAACCGGAAGAAAACCACGGCATACGCGGCGAGGATGGACACCGTGATCTTCCCCACGGCGATCACCACGGCCATGAGGAGGGAGTTCGTCATCATGATCCGCACTGGTGTCCCCGACACCCGCTCCCCTGTGCCGTAGGCCCACGCCTGGACGTAGTTCTCCGCCATGTGGGTCCCCGGGGTGAGGGGGAGGCGGCCCCGCCCGATGGTCGCGGCATCGTGGGTCGAGCCGATGAGGGCCATGTACACCGGAAACACGAGCACCGCCACGCCAACGATGAGGACGAGGTGAGCGAACCAGTTCCGCGAAACGCGCTTCCTCTTCATCGCTCCCCCTTTACACGTAGTGGACACGGCGCTCGATGAACCGGAACTGGAAGGCGGTGAGCACGATCACCACCATCATCAAGACCACGGACTGAGCGGCCGAGCTGTTGATCTTGAAGTTCTTGAACCCGTCCACGTACAGCTTGTACACCATCGTCTCCGTGGCCTTCCCGGGGCCGCCCTTGGTGAGGGCGTCGATCGCCCCGAACGTATCGAAGAACGCGTACACGGTGTTCATCACCACCAGGAAGAACGTTGTCGGAGCGAGGAGGGGGAACACGATGGACCAGAAGGCGCGCGTGGACCCAGCCCCATCCACCTTGGCCGCCTCAATGAGGGACTTCGGGATCGCCTGCAGCCCGGCGAGGAAGAAGATGAAGTTGTAGCTCACCTGTTTCCAGACCGAGGCCAGGACCACGATCAGCAACGCTTGCCCCCCGTTTAGGGTGTAGTTCCAATGGACGCCTATGCTCTGCAACGCCCGGGCCAGGATTCCGACCGAGGGCTGGAACAGGAACAGCCACAGGACCCCGGCGATCGCGGGGGCGAGGGCGTAGGGCCAGATGAGGAGCGTTTTGTACACGTTCGCCCCCCGGAGGGGCCTGTTCGCCATCACCGCGAGGAGGAGGCCGACAGAAAGCGCGGCGACCACCACCGCCGCCGAGAACACAAACGTGAGGCGGATCGCCCCCAGATAGTACGGGTCAGCGAACAGAGCCTTAAAGTTCGCCAAGCCGACGAACGTTGTGTGGAACCCAAACGGGTCGGAGCGGAGGACGGACTGCTGGATCGCCTGGACCGCTGGCCAAACGAAGAACACGGCCGTAACGATGATCTGAGGGGCAACGAGGAGATAGGGGAGGAACTTGTTCGAGAACGTGGCCTCGCCCTTCACGGCGCTCACCTCCTGAGAGGGCAAGGGGCACGCCCGGTGTCGGGCGTGCCCCCTCGACCCTACTTGTAGATGGCCTCGAACTCACGGAGGATGGCGTTCCCCCGCCGGACGACGTTGGCCATGGCTTGCTCGGCAGTCTGCTGCCCCTGCAGCGCCTTCTCGACCTCCTCGTACACCACAACGCGGATCTCCGGGAGGTTGCCCAGCCTGAGCCCGCGCGTGTTCTCCGTCGGGTTGGGTCGGGCGAGCTGGAGGATCGCCAGGTCGGCCCCGGGGTTGGCCTCGTAGTACCCTTGGGCCTTGGCCGCCTCGTACCCCGCAAGCGTGAGCGGCACGTAGCCCGTCATCATGTGCCACTTCGCATCGGTGGCCGCTTGGCCGAGATAGGAGAAGAACGCGGCCACGCCCTGATATTCCGCGACGCTGGCCCCAGGACGGCGCATCACCCACAGGGACGCCCCCCCGATGATCGAGTTCTTCGGCTCGGCGATGAACTCATCGTAGTAGGGCAAGTAGGTCACGCCCCAATCGAACTGGGCCTCGCGCACGACGCGCGCCCGGAGGGCGGACGAGGCCATGAGCATCGCGGCTTCCCCTGACCCGAACAGGGCGTCGGGCGCCGAGTCCCGTCCGGCGTAGCTGAACGACCCCT